>CAZWDD010000384.1:0-5164 GCA_964632345.1 uncultured Solibacteraceae bacterium
GGGCGTTGCTGCGCACAGCGCCAAGCCGCATCTGGGCGTAAACGCCATCAGCCGGATGGCGGCGGTGATCCAGGCGCACGATCAAGAGGGGGCGACGCTGGCCGGACGGGTGCATCCGCTGCTGGGGCCGGCGACGCTGAACATCGGGATGATCCACGGGGGCGAGCAGATCAACTTTGTCCCGGACCACTGCCAGATTGCGATCGACCGGCGGCTGATTCCGGGCGAAGATCCGCAGCGGATCTGGGAGGGCTACGCGCGACTGGCGGCGCAGGTGGGCGCCGAGGCCGAGGCGCCGCTGCTGGCCGACGGACCGCTGGAGACGCCGGTGGAAAGCGATGTGGTGCATACGGCGCAGCGGGTGTTGATCTCGCTGGGACTGCCGGTGGCGCCGGTGGGTGTACCGTTTGGCAGCGACGCGAGTAAGTTAGCACGGCAGGGGGTACCGAGTATCATCTACGGGCCGGGGTCGATTGACCGGGCCCATGCCGCAGTGGAGTATGTGGAGACAGATCAGGTACTAACAGCCGCCGCGTTTTATCGTCAATTTATCACCGAGTTTCCCGCATGATGAAAGAACTCTTTCCCACGGCGCAGCGATGCGCTTATCTTGATACAGCAGCCGAGGGGTTGCCGCCGGCGACAGTGGAGGCCGCGCTGCAGGAGTATTGGCGCGAAAAGAGCCGCGGCACACCGGGCCGGCGGCGCCACTACGAGATGCAGACCGAGACGGAGAAGGCGGTGGCCGAACTGCTGGGCGCGGCGCCAGAGGACGTGGTGCTGCTGAGTAACGCATCGGACGCGCTGAACCTGCTGGCCTGCTCGATCGACTGGCGGGAAGGCGACGAGGTGCTGGTGAGCGACCTGGAGTTCCCTTCGAATGTGTTGGTGTGGCTACGGCTGCGGTCACAGGGCGTGCGGTTGACGGTGATTCCGACGAACAACGGGGAGATGTCGCTGGCCGATTGGACCAGCCGAATCACGGAGCGGACGCGGATCGTATCGGTGAGCCAGGTAAGTTACAAGACAGGCACGCAGATCCCGTTTCTGGAGGCGCTGGCAGCGGAGGCGCATGGGGCCGGGGCGTTGTTTTGCGTGGATGCGACGCAGGCGATGGGGCGTGTGCCGGTCCACGTGCGGAGTGTCGATTATCTGGTGGCGAGCACTTATAAGTGGCTGCTGGGCACGCATGGGCTGGGCGTCGTCTACATGGCGCCGGCATTGCGGGAACGGCTGGCCGAACCGACGGCGGGGTGGTACTCGGTGGATAAATTGTTTTATCCGGAGCGGTTCTCCACTTACACGCCGAAGGCGACGGCGGGACGGCTGCAGGCAGGGATGCCGAACTTTCCGGCGATCTACGCGCTGCACGCGGGGGTCTCGCATCTGCTGTTCAACGGGGTGGGGAACATCGACAATGCATTGAAGCCGCTGGTGGCGCGGTTGCGCGCGGGGCTGGCGGCGCAGGGGCGGACGCTGTTGACGCCGGCGGGCCCGGAGTTTGCCTCCGGCATCGTGTCATTCGCCGACGAGGCGCCGGAGGCGACGATGGCGCGGTTGGCGGAAAGGGACGTGATCGTGTGGGGCGGCGACGGGCGGGTCCGCGTCTCGCTGCACCTTTACAACGACGACGGGGACGTGGCGCGGCTCCTGGAGGCGTTAGGCGAGTAACTTCGTGGCGACATTGCCGGCAACGTCGGTAAGCCGGAAGGCGCGGCCGCCGTACATGTACGTGAGCCGGTCATGCTGCAGCCCCATGAGGTGCAGCATGGTGGCGTGCAGGTCGTTAATGTGCATGCGGTCCTCGACGGCATAGTAACCGAACTCGTCGGTAGCGCCGTAGACAAAGCCCTTTTTCACGCCGGCGCCGGCCATCCACATGGAGTAGCCGTAGGGGTTATGGTCGCGGCCGTCGCCGGCTTCGGCGATCGGGGTACGGCCGAATTCCCCGCCCCAGACGAGGAGGGTATCTTCGAGGAGTCCACGGGCTTTCAGGTCCGTGAGGAGGCCGGCGATGGGCCGGTCGACCGCGAGGGCGGTGCGGGTGTGGAGGCGGACGAGTTCGCTGTGCGCATCCCAGCCGACCTCATTGCCCGGACCGTATTCGTGATTGATCTGAATGAAGCGGACGTTGCGTTCTGCGAGGCGGCGGGCCATGAGGCACTGCCAGCCGAAGTCGGCGGTTTCGGGCTGATCCATGCCGTAGAGTTTTTTCGTGGCCTCGGATTCCTTGGAGACATCGAAGGCCTCGGGGGCCTCGGTCTGCATACGAAAGGCAAGTTCGAAGCTCTGGATGCGGGCTTCGAGTTCGGGGTCCTGCTGCTGGCGAGCGGCGCTGGCGCGGTTGATCTTCTGGATCATGTCGAGCTCGTAGCGCTGCTGCTCGGGCGTGAGGCCGTAGTTCTTGAGGTGCTCGATGGGTTCGGAGAGGTTTTCGATGGGCATGCCGCCGAGGCCGACGGCGGTGCCCTGGTAGGCGGCCGGGAGGAAGCCGGAACTCCACTTCTTGGCGCCGCCGTGGGAGAGGCCGGGCTTGATGGTGATGTATGCCGGCAGGTTGCGGTTCTCGGTGCCGAGGCCGTAGATGAACCAGGAGCCCATGGCGGGGCGGGTGAAGGTGTTGGAACCGGTGTGCAGTTGTAGCGTGGCGCCGCCGTGGGCGACGCTATCGCCGACCATGGAACGGATGATGCAGAGATCGTCGGCGTGTTTCGCTAGATGGGGAAACAGTTCGCTGATCTCGAGGCCGCTCTGGCCATGGCGATGGAACTCCCACGGGGACTTCAGCAGGTTGCCGACGTTGTTTTCGGCGAAGGTGAGAGGACGTTTGAAGGGGAGGGGCTTGCCGTGATCCTTTTCGAGGCGAGGCTTGCGGTCAAAGGTATCGAGATGGGACGGGCCGCCGTGCATGAAGAGGAAGATGACGCGGCGGGCCTTGGCGGGGAAGTGCGGGGCGCGGGGGGCGAGCGGGTCGGACTGTGCGAACAGCGAGGAGAGTCCCAACATTCCGAAACCGCAGGCCGAGCGGCGGAGAAGGTGGCGGCGAGAGATGGTTTCTCTGTTGTTCATGGCACGTAGATGAAATCGTTTGAAGCGATGAGGGCGCGGCAAAGGCTGGCCCAGGCGAGTTGGCGGTCGGCTCCGGGGAAGCCTGCGACGTACTGGAGGCTACCGGTAGCTTCCGCGTCGTCGGGTTCACGGCCGAGGACCGTCAACCAGGCGCGGCGAACGCGGGCGCGATCCTCGGCTTCGGCCTGGAGCAATCGGCCGGCCAGGCCCTTGGCGCGTTCGGCGACGAACTTGCTGTTCATCATGTAGAGGGCCTGCGGGGCGACATTGGTTTGTTCGCGGGTTTCGGTGCTGGTGGTGGCGTCCCCGAAGTCGAAGAGGGTGAGCAGGGTGGAGAGGTTGGAGCGGCGCAGGGGCAGGTAGACGGTGCGGCGCTTGGTGGCGTCGGGGTGCATGCTTTTGCGGCCGTCGCTGAATTCGTTGTCGGTTCCGGTGCCGGTGGCGAGGGCGCCACCCATGGTGAGATCGAGTTCGCCGTCGAGGAGGAGGAGAGAATCGCGGATTTCCTCGACTGTCTTGCGCCGCATGGAGAAGCGGGAGAGGAGGCGGTTGTCCGGGTCCTTCTCCTTCACTTCGGGCGTGGCGTGACCACTCATGCGATAGGCGTCGGAGAGCATCAGAAGCCGGTGCATTTTCTTGATGGAGCCGCCCTGGCGGAGGAATTCGGCGGCGAGCCAATCGAGTAGTTCGGGGTGGGACGGGCGTTCGCCGGCGAGGCCGAAGTTGTTGGGCGTGCGGACGAGCCCCTGGCCGAAGTGGCCCTGCCAGATGCGGTTGACGATGACGCGGGCAGGGAGAGGATTAGCAGGGTCGGCAAGCCACTCGGCGAGTTCGAGGCGGCCGCTGAGGGAGCGGACTGGGGGTTGCTGTTCGCCGGCGAGAACGATGGGCAGGCGCTTGGGGACGATCTCGCCTTTTGCGTCCGGGTTGCCGCGAAGGAAGACGGGCTGATCGACGGGCTTATCCTCGGCGACGCCACAGGCGAAGGGAGGCTCGGGCGGAGCGGAATCCTTGATGCGCTGGAGGCCGGCGCGGAGGGTGGCGAGTTTGGCGCGGGACTCTTCGCTGAAGACCTTTTCCGGGTCCTTTTCGGGCAGGCCGAGCGGACCTTTCGCCGCGACGACTTCGGTATAGAAACGATTGGCGCCGGCGGGAAACTTCGGGGCTTCCTTGAGGACGCCGGCTTTAAAATCGGCCTGGGCCTTGTCGCGCCGGGCGACTTCGGCGAGGAAGTTGGCCTGATAGGCGGCGGCATCGGCCATCTTGTACCAGGGTTCGAGGTGGATGCGGCGTTCCTTGTTCGGCTTGAGGTAGGCGACCCAGCGGGCGAGGACACCGGCGTCGAGATCGGAGTCCGCCGGGCCGCCCTCATAGACCTTCTTCGCGGCGAGCATGTAGCGCGCCATCTGGGGGCCGAAGCGGTCCCGCCAGCGGCGGGCCTCGGCGGCGGTGACGACATCGATTTCACGCTGTTGATCGGCCAACTGTTTCTGATAGACGGCCCAGCGATCGGCCTCGGCCTTGCCGGCGAGCGGGACGTAGAAGAGTTTGGAGACAGTGCCTTCGATCTGCTCGAACTGGCGGGTGCTGGCGAACATGGAGGCCAGGCCGTAGTAGTCCTTGGTGGTGATGGGATCGAACTTGTGGTCGTGGCAGCGGGCGCAGGCGATGGTGAGGCCGAGGAAGGCCTTGCCGACGACATCGATCTGTTCGTCGACGGCGTCGTAGAACATTTTCACCTTGTCCTGTTCGGCGACGAGTTTGGGACCGAGGGCGAGGAATCCGGTGGCGATGATGCCGGGGGCGTTGACTTCCTGGCCGGGGGGCGGTGGGCGGAGGTCACCGGCCACCTGATCGCGAACGAAATCGCGGAAGGGGAGGTCGCGGTTGAAGGCGTCGATGACCCAGTCGCGATACTTCCAGGCGTAGGGATAGCGGTAGTCTTCGTCGGCGCCGGTGGAATCGGCATAGCGGGCGACGTCGAGCCAGTGGCGGCCCCATTTTTCGCCGTAGCGGGGGGAGGCGAGGAGGCGGTCGATGACCTTGGCGAAGGCACCGGGCGAGGAGTCGCCCAGGAATGCGCGCATCTCCTCGG
>CAZWDD010000385.1:0-5147 GCA_964632345.1 uncultured Solibacteraceae bacterium
CATCTTTTGAAGGGTAGTGAGTCCGATAGTGGAATGACGACTGATCGCGTTGTTGTCTTCGATGATCCGATCTCAAGTCTTGATAGTGATATTCTGTTTATAGTCAGCAACTTGATTGGCAGCCTCTCCACGGAAATAGTAAGCGGAAAGGGACACATTAAACAGCTGTTTGTCTTAACCCACAACGTCTACTTTCACAAGGAGGTTACCTATAATCCTAAGCGACAGGATAAGGCACTGAGGGATGAAACCTTTTGGATCGTCCGGAAGCCAAACGCGGTATCGACAATCGAGAAACATATGAAAAACCCCGTTAATACTGCTTACGAGCTGCTCTGGAGCGAAGTCAGAAACCCTAATCGGTCGAATCTTACTATCCAGAACACGCTCAGACGCATCCTGGAGAATTACTTCAAGACTTTAGGCAAGATCGATGTCAACAATTTATACGAGAAATTTGATGGAGTTGAGAAAATCATATGCAAATCCCTGGTTTCATGGATACATGATGGATCACACTCGGCCCATGACGACCTCTACATCTCAATTGACGACACGATGGTTAATAAGTTTTTGGGCGTTTTTCGAGCGATATTTGAGAAGACAAATCACCTTTCACACTATGAGATGATGATGGGAATCCCGGCCGCGGAGGCTTCTTTGTTGACTGCAAGCAGTTAAGTTAAGTTAAGCTCTGGCGTTGCCATCTGGTTGGGTCGAGGCGGCGGCGCTAGCGATGGCCAAGGGGAAGACGTTGCGCCAGAGATGATCGAGCGCGGGCATGAGGGAACTTACAGTATATGCGGGCGGTAAGTTATCGCTAACGGGCGGCGGAGGGCGGGGGGAGGGGGATGCGGACGGCGATGGCGCCGCGGAGGTCGCCGGGGGCGTAGCCGGTGGCGGTGTCGCGGGGGTAGCGGGCGGCGAGGACCTGCTTCACCTCCGGCGGGATGCTTTCGGCCGGGCCGTGGCAGGTGACACACATGGGCGCCGTGAGGATGGGCTTGAAGTAAACCAGCGTCCGGGCGCCGTTGGGCTCGGCGATGACCTCGCTCGATTCCGGGGGGAGTTTGCCGGCGCGGTGTAGATCGGCGAGGAGCATGAGCATCTGGCGTTCGCGGGCGTCGGGCACGTTCTCCGGGTTGCGGTTGCGGAGGCTGATGCGGCGGACGTAGCGACCCTTACGGGCGCTGAAGTCGCGGGTGGTCTGGAGGGCAACGTCGGCACAGACGCGGACGGCGGAGGCGACTCCGCCCCGCGCCATCTCCTTGCCGAGGAGCTGGCGCAGGTGGGTGGTCAGATCCTCCGCCACCTGCCGGGCTTCGGTGAGCGCGGCGGCGCTCGCTCCGTCCTGGGCCGCGAGCGTGGCGGGGAACGCGATGAGAGCAGCAAACAGGGTACGCATCAGACGGTACATGAGGCAACCTCTGTTTCCATGCTGCCATGGCGGGGCGACGGCCGGGAAGGGGGACGCTCAGCGGATGATGCCGAGCAGGTAGGCGATCAGGAGGATCATCAGCACCGTTCCAAGGCCGATGCCGGCGCCGCCGCCGGCGCCCCAGCGGGAATGGCCGTAATAGCCACCACCAACGCCGAAAAACAGAATCAAAATGATGATTAGAACTAACATAAGATTTCCTCTGCTACCCGCTAACCTTTTTTCGCTACCAGCAAGAGCACCACCCCCCCGACGACGGCAATGGCGCCGGCGATGGGAGGAAGGGGCACATTGTGGGTTTTTTCCCGCGTGGCTTGAATCGGCCCGATGTCGATTACCTTTTCGCTGGTCTTGTAAGTGAAACCGCCCCAAGCTAGTGCGATCAGGCCGAGCACGATCAGGATCAGTCCTAACAGCTTGTTCACAGTCGCCTCCCGACGCCTATTTCCTTCGCTCCCGTCACAGGCGGCCGACAATCGCCAGAGCCTCTGCTGTTTTGGGAGAGCCTCGCTATGACTGGTGCAATTGGGAGCCCAATGCGGGAATGTTACGGCGCAGCGAGGGAAACGAGGCGATTGGGGCGACCTCCGCTATCGACATGGAAGGAAAAGGGGGTAGGAGATGACGAAATACGGTCACCCGGTCAGTAGAGCCGCGGCAAGGGGATTAGAGGGCGAGAGCCTGGCGGGCGTAGGCGAAGCTGCGCTCGAGGTCCACGCGCTCCTGCTCGCGGAGCGCCTCCTGATACGACGGGGGCGGGTTGGGGACGGGGATCAACATGGTCCCCATGAAGGGGCGGCCGGCCTTGGCGATGCGCTCGAAACGGGCGAGGGAGGCGGCGGGGGCGTGGGGATCGGACTGCCAGAAGGCGGGTTCGAGATAGGGGACGGGCTGCGGGGGGCGGCCGGTGATGATTTCGAGGAGAAAGGGGACGCTGGGGCAGAGTTCGCGGAAGCGGGCGGTGAAGCGTTGGAAGTCGATGACGCCGTCGCCGAGGGCCACCCATTGGACGGCGGCGCCGCGGGGGTGGGGGAAGACGATGCTGTCGCGGATGTGGGAGGTGGCGATGTAGGGGGCGAGGGTTTCGAGGGCGTGGAGGGGGTCCTCGGCGGTGAGGACGGGGTTGCCGGAGTCGTAACAGGCGGCGGTGAAGGAGGGGCCGGCCTGTTCGACGAGGGTGCGGATGTGGCGGGAGTGGAATTCGCCGTGGTTCTCGACGGCGATTTTGAGTTGAGCGTCTTCGGCCTGGCTGCGGAGCTGTTTGAGCGTTTTGACGGCATCGTCGATGAAGGCCTGGGGAGTGACGCCGGCGGCGCGGTCTGGCGGGCCGCCGAGGAAGACGCGGAAGGTGCTGGCGCCGAGGGCGCGGGAGATGCGGATGGCCTCCTGCAGATAGCGCACGGGCGTGCCCTGGCGGACGTTCCAACTCCGGGAGACCGTAGAGATGCAGCCGAAGCCGGGTTCGAGCCGGATGTTGCGCTCGCGGGCGTAGGCGCGGGCGCGGGCCAGGTATTCGGGCGTGGTGGATTCGAAGTTGGCGATGGAGGCCTGGATGGCGGAGAGCTTGTGGGTGACGGCGTAGTCGAGATGCTGGAAGACGTTCCAGCGGAGGGAGCGGAGGGAGTAGGTGTCGAGGCCGAGCATGGGGCTGCCCGTATTATGACTAGAGGAAAGGCCTTATGGGGTGATAGGAGAAACCCTTGACGAAAATATTCGCACTTTAGGCCAAAAGTTTTTGAGGGCGGAAGCCGATGGAATATGCAGTATGATTTCTGACGCCATCATCTGGATGCTACTGCCGGTATTCGTAGCAGGCGGGTCGTCGCTGCTCTCCTTCTTCATCATGCAGGCGCGGATGGAAGTGGCGGTGGCGAAGGAGCGGGAGGTGGTGGCGCAACTGCGCGCGCAACTGCACGCACAGAAGGAGCTGACCGAGCAGAAGGTTTCGAAGGCGGAAGAGGAGACGTCGCGGCGGTGCTTCGACAACTTCCTGGCCGACTTCCGGGTGGAAGAGCGGCACTACACGAAAGAGTCGAAGTCGCTGTTTGTGAACAAGAAGTCGATGGTTCTGCAGGAACGGCTGTTCTTCCGGAACATACCGTTGTCGAACTGGGTGGAGCATGAGATGACGCTGGAAGAGGGCGGGGACATGTCGAAGCTGGCGCAGGCGTCCTCGATCTTCATGGCGAAGGGACTGGGCGCGGGGCCGGAGCCGAAGGCAAAGGAACCGAAGGCGATGCCGCGGCTGCTGCGGAGCTAGGGACGGCGGACGGTGACGGGCCGGGCGGGGCTGCATACGGCACCGGCGCAGACGGAGATCTCCGACGTAAGACTTTGGAGGTCCGGGGGCACCTGGACGTTGACCTGCTGGAGGCCGATGAAGCCCGGGGCGGGGCCGGCGAAGAGCGGGGTGACGGTATAGTCGTGCAGGCGGACGGTGACGGGATCTGGCGTGACGGGCAGGCCGGTGAGGAATAGCTGGAGGACGCTGCCGGAGAGGGCGGGGTTGGAGGCTGTGTTGACGGAGAAGTCCTGATTGAGGACGGCGTTGGGGAAGATGCCGGGCGAGGCGGGGGCGAGGTTGAGGGCGCGGGCGGGGCTGTTGCGGGTATCGACAGTGACGAAGGCGTTGACGGCGCCGGAGGTGGGGAGCGAGGGGGGCACCTCGAAATTGATCTGGGTGGCGTTGGAGAAGAAGATGCGGGCGGGGATGCCGTTGATGTTGATCTGGACGTTGTCTCCGGCGAGGCGGAGGCCGAAGGCGGTGGCGAGGTTGCCGGGGGCGAGGGGGACACGTTCGAAGGTAGCGGCGTGGGTGATGGCGGAGATTTCGGGCGGGAGGAGAGGGTTGGGTCCGAACTGTCGGGCCTCCATGCGGACGGGGAGGGTGGCGGAGCCGGCGAGGGGGCCGGCGTCGATGATGAGATTGGCGTCATAGATGCCGGGGGCGAGGCCGGTGGAGGAGGCATCGAGGCGGATGGTGGCGTTGCCGAGGCCGGCGGGCGGGTCGAGGGAGAGCCAGCCGGGAGTGGAGGCGTATTGGATGCGGGCGGACCAGTTGAGGAGGCCGCCGCCGTCGTTGCGGAGGCGGATGTAGCGGGCCTGGGGGAACTGGCCGATGACGGGGTTGAAGAGCAGGGGTTCGGAGTCGATGGAGAGGCGGGGGACGATGCCTGAGTTGCAGTCGCCGAGGGCCTGGCAGTCGGGGGGCGGGGTGGAGAGGAGGAAGCGGGGGACGGGATTGGGGGAGGGAGTGGCGTCGGAGGAGATGGGGCCGAGGGAGGCGGTGACGGAGGCGGAGACGGAGCCACCGGGGGGTCGCTGATCGAGGCCGAGGAAGATGGGGACCTGGAAGGACTCGCGGGCGGAGAGGTCGGAATCGAGGACCTCGAAGACGGCGACGCCGGTGCCGGAGGAGAGGGGGACTTCGGAGATGTCGGAGAAATCGGAGACGCCGGGGAGTGGGGAGTAGGCGAGGGAGCCGCCGGCGCCGGAGGGGGAGGGGTTGGCGACGCGGGTGAGGAGGAGATGACCGGCGGGGGAGGGGGTGTAGCGGCCGCCGTTGGCTGGGAGGCCGAGGGCGCCGGGGGGGGGGTGGATGGTGGGGGGGGGCCCGGCGATGACGGTGGGGGTGAAGAGGCGGGCGCCGGGGGGGAAGCCGGAGAACTGGAGGAGGATGCGGGAGCCGTGGTCGGAGAGGGGCTGGCGT
>CAZWDD010000386.1:0-1716 GCA_964632345.1 uncultured Solibacteraceae bacterium
GCCTCCTCCGCCTCGGCCGCATCACCGGTGAAGCTCGCTACACCCAGGCCGGCCTCACCGTCGCCAATACCCTCTTCGACGCCCCCTACCTCAGCGTCGATCCTTCCCACCAGGGCCTCCTCCTCCACGCCGTCTACCACCGGCCCAATGGCTGGGACCACGTCCCCCAGGGCCGCCGCGTACCCTGCGGCGAATCCTGCATGTGGGGCGATTACCACGCCCGCGAACTCGCCCTCTACATCCAGCGCCTCGCCTCCGGCGCTCCCTATCTCACTTTCTTCGGCAGCGCTTCCCGATAGGAGTCTCCATGGCCTCTGACCGTCCCGGTACCTTCACCGTCATCTGCCCCTGCTGCGACGCCGAGTTGCTCATCGACGCCGCCTCCCGCTCCGTCCTCCACCACGCCCCAAAAGCCCCGGCCGCACCCATCACCGACCTCGCCGCCGAGGTCCGCAAACTCAAGTCGGCCGGCTCGGAGCGCGAAAACGCCTTCCAGCGCTCCCTCGAAGCCGAACGCAACCGCGAAACCACCATGGACCGCAAGTTCGATGAGCTCCTACGGCGCGCCAAGTCTTCGCCCGCCTCCAAGCCGCTCAAGGACATCGACCTTTAGCCCGCGCAGCTCTCCAGCTCCTTCGCCATCTCCCACATCTCCTCGGCCGCTTCCGGATTGCCGCCGGCCAGCAACGCGTGTCCCAGATTGACGTGGGCATCCGTAAAGTCTGGTCCCGCTGCAATCACCCGCCGGTACAGCGTCTCGGCCTCCTCCAGGTTGCCGGACTCATGGAACGATACGGCCAGGTTGTACAACAGGTCGGCCGATACTTCGTCGGCGTGCGCCAGCAGCGCCGCCGCCTTTTCCGGCCGGCCTGCCTGCCATGCCGCTCGCGCCAGCGGCTCAATCGCCACGTTCCCTTCCAGAGCCTTGGCCGCTGTCTCCAGATGCCCGTAGGCCTTGCTTGCCTCCCCGCTCTCCAGCAGGCCCAACCCAAGGTTCCACTCCGCCTCCGGCCAACGCTTGCGTATCCGCAGCGCCTCGCGGAACCCTTCCACCGCCTCCTTCGGCCGCTTCCCCAGCAGCGCCGCCAGCCCCGTCGCAAACCATCCCTCCGCCGAATGCTCGTTCCGGTCCAGCATCCCCTGCGCCGCCTGTTCACACGCCGCCACGTTCCCCGTCCGCGCCGCCAGCCGCGCCAGGTTCCACCCCGCCTCGTCGGAGTCCGGCGTCAGCCCCACTGCCTTTCGGAACGCATTCATCGCCCCGGCCGTGTCCCCCTCGCCTTCCAGCAGCACGCCCCGCAACAGCGTCGCCCCCGCATGCTCCGGCCGGCTCTCCAGCAGCGTCTCCAATCCCCGCTTTGCTTCGTCCAGCCGCCCGCACCGCCACAACACATACGCCTTCGCGTACGCCCAGTCCTCCGGCAGCGGCTCGTTGTTCGTCATCCGCGCAAACAGCGCCGCCGCCTCCGCCCACTCCCCTCCTATCAGGGCCACAAACGTCTGCGCCTCCAACACCTGCCGGCTCCCGGGCCGCAGCCGCTCCAACTCCCCGGCCACCTGCTTCACCCGGTCCAGATCCTTCTGCGCCACCGCCAGCGCCAGTTCGTTCGTCAACAGCTCGGCGGACGGCTCCCCCTCCCCGCGAAAGTGCGCGTAAATCTCCCCTGCCTCGTCGAATCGCCGCAGCATCTGCAGCGCCACCGCCCGGCCGATGCC
>CAZWDD010000386.1:1726-5102 GCA_964632345.1 uncultured Solibacteraceae bacterium
GTTCTCCGGGTCTCCTTCCAGATAGCCCTCAAATCCCTTCAGCGCCTCTTCCGGCCGCCGCTGGTGCAGCCCGCACAGCCCCAGTCCCAGCCACGCCTCCCGCCGCCCCGGGTCCAGCTCCACCGCCCGCCGCAGATAGCCCGCCGCCTCGCCCCAGTGCCCCGCCTTCTCTGCGCATACGCCAGCGTTGAAGTGCCCCAGAGGGTTGTCCCCATCCACCTCCACCAGTTGCCGGTACACCGCCCCAGCCTCGGCATACCGCCGCGCCTCAAAATGAATCTGCCCTAAGAAAAGGTACGCTTCCGGCTGCCGCTCCCCGCCCGCAATCGCCTCCGCCAGCTCCGCCGCCGCGTCCTCCGTCCGGCCCTCCATATGGGCCGTCATTGCCCGCACCACCGCCGGGGACGACGCCGCGCGCATCCGCATCGCGCCCACCTCCCCCTCGGCCTTCAGCAGCGCCTGCAACGGGGCGTCATCAATAAACCACAACCACCGGTCGTCCTGATTTGTCATTCCGTTTCCGCAGTCCGGAATCGCTCCGGACTCGACCTCCGCTCCATTCCCATCTCGCTCTCGCTATACACTCCCGCCGGCTCGGTCGCCGCGCGCACTTCCCCCGCTCCCCACCCGGCCAGGCTAGCCACCAGCAGCATCCCCGTCCCCGCCTTCCGCCACCCCACCAGCCGCCGCAGCCATCCATCGTCCGGCTGCTCGGCCAGGCCCCCGAAGCTCGGCGCTCGATACGTCATTGGCGCCGCCTCGCCGCTCGTACCTGCATCCTTCCCCGCATCCTTTGCGCCCGCCGTTTCCAACGGCTCCGCCGCCCGCTCCGCCACCACCGCCTCTGCCGCCTCCACTCTCTCCGCCGCCGCCCCTTCCACGGCCGGTTTCGGCGCAAACGCATACCGCGGCCGGAACGGCGCCGTGACCGGCTTCGGCAGGTGGATCCGCAACCGCGGCGGCGTCACCACCGGCGCGCTCACCGTCCACTCCTCCCCCAGCTCCACCGGTTGCTCCCACTCCACCGGCCGCCGGCCCCGCCGCGACGGGATCGCCACGTAGCGCGCCCTCGGCAATTCCTCCAACTCCTCTTCCTCGGCAAGCCCTGCCGCCCCGTCCGCCCACACCGGCTCCTCGTCGGCCTGCGTCAGCACCCGCACTTCCCCCCCGCCCTCTAACCCCACCACCCCGAATTCCACGCCCAACGACCGGATCCACACCGGTTCCACCCCCGGCAGCACCGCTTCCGCCACCTTCGCCGCCGGCCACGCCACCGCCGACCGCTTCTCACGCCGCAGGGCTCGCGCCGGCCGCCGCTCCGGCCGCATCCCCTCCAGGATCGCCCCCAGCGCCGTCAGCGCGTCCGCCATCGCCACACCCGCATCCGGCACAACTGGCCGGCCCCCCTCACTCGCTACAAACGGCTGCGTCCGCAGCGTCAACTCCACCACCGACGGCCCCATCTCCTGCAGATACTCCGCCTCTGGCGGCTCCGTCACCACAGGCACACTCGCCCCCGGCCGGTGCGTCACCACCGTCAACTTCCCCGCACCAGACTCCACCGTCCGCACCTGCCCCGCCGCCACAGCCCCACGCCGCACCGTCCGCGGCCGCATCAGCGAACGCATCGCCAGTTGGTCGGACTCTTCCTCGTATGTCTTCTTGCACGCCTCCGAACAGTACTCATGTGAGTCGCGCCATAGCGCTTTTCGATCCAGTTCGGTGCCGCAATGCAGGCAGTTCATCGGTTCGCTGCAAACTCCCCAAGGCCAGAGTACCGGAACCTACGGTACCAATCCAGACGGAAAAGCACCTATCTGGTTAATCCTCCGCTAAGTCTGGCCTACCGAAATACGGCTTTCGCCTTAGCACTCCCTACTGCGCTTCCCCGGTCCGACATTCCCTGCCAAATTTTCTTCCGATTCTCTCCCCATTGCTAAAGTTCCCGCCCCTCTCTGGCGATAGACCTAGTGACGATTGGCTTCCTGAAAAAGCCCGAAGTCATACGGAAAACGAGGCGGAATCAATGGCTAAACTGGAACAACTGCAAAAAACTGTCGACGGGCTACGGAGCGCGATCCCGGAGCTTCGCGGCGTCCTTGTCGCATCCACCGAAGGGCTCCCCATCGCCCACTCCCTCTCCAACGGCACAGACCCGGCCCGCATGGCGGCCATGGCTGCCGCCGCCACCAGCCTCGGCCGGCGGGTCAGTGACACGCTCCAGACCGGCGCCTTCGAGGAGATCTCTGTCGCCGGCGACGAAGGCCACATCTTCCTCTACTCGGCAGGCCCCAAGGGCGTCCTAGCCGTCATCGGACCCGCCGGTTGCAACGCCGGCCTCGTCCACCTCGAAGCTCGCGGCGTCGCCAGGGAATTGAGCGAACAGTTTAACTAACGGATTTGAACTACCCAGTTCAATAAGTGGAGTGGCCCTCCACACCTCCTGCACCCGGAGGCACGCCGGCAGGGCGTCCCTCCGGGCTTTTTCTTCCCGCGCTACCCTGTTCTCGTGAAGACCATCTGGTTCCTCGTTTGCAGTGCGTCGCTCCTGTCGGCCCCCATCTCTTGGTCTCACCTTCCCGCCCCCCTCCAGGCTCTCCTCGCCATGGAAGGCTTATCCGCCGACTCCCACCCCGCCTGGCTCGCTCGCTACTCAGTCTCCGCCCGCCAGCGCCTCGCCGATGGCGCCGCCGAGCACGTCACCTACTTCCTCCTCCAAACCCGCCTCCTCCCCGGCTCTCCTCTCAACCCCGCCCACCAGGCCCGCGCCTTCTTCCAATCCCTTCCCCCCGCCGAACGCAAGACCTTCCTCGCCGGTCAGCCCACCTCCCACCCGCTCTCGCCCGCCGTCCAGGCCCGCATCGACGCCTTCCGCCAGACCTTCCCCCAAACACCCCGCCACCGCACTATCGCCCAACTCGCCGCCGCCGCTCCCCTCGAATCCCAGGTCCACACCACCTTCCGTTTCCTCCTCCAACTCGCCAGCTCCCAGGACGCCAACGCCCTCTACCAGCGCCGCGGCCTCAGTGCCGATCCCTACCGCCCCTCCCTCTCCGCCGTCTCCCGCGGCCTCGACTGGCTCCGCAAACACCGCCCCCACCCCCGCAACCACGTCCGCCACGCCGGCCCCGGCGCCGAACTCGGCTCCCGCTTCGGCCTCGATGACGCCGCACCCCTCCGCTCCCCCCAGCCCGCCGCTCTCCTCTCCCTCCTCCGCTCCCGACCCGCCACCTTCGATTGCATCGACATCCGCCCCGAAGTCACCGCAACCCTCGCCACAGGCCCCTGCACCCCCTCCACCCTCCGCCGCGGGTCCCCCCGCCACCCCCCCCACCCCGACGGCCCCCGCCGCGCCCCCCAACGCCTCGGGGACCAC
>CAZWDD010000387.1:0-5089 GCA_964632345.1 uncultured Solibacteraceae bacterium
AACACCCCGGCCCCCTCTCCCCCTCCCAGCGCGCCGGCGCCATCGAAGCCATCGAACTCGCCCCCCTCGAACTCCGCAAAGCCCTCCGCGGCCTGAGCGATGCCCAACTCGCCACCCCCTACCGCGACGGCGGCTGGACCCTCCGCCAACTCGTCCACCACGTCGCCGACAGCCACATCAACGCCTACTGCCGCCTCCGCCTCGCCCTCACCGAGGATGCCCCCACCATCCGTCCCTACGACGAACAGCTCTGGGCCCAACTCGCCGACGGCGCCTCCGGCCCCATCGGCCTCAGCCTTGCCCTTCTCGATGCGCTCCACGCCCGCTGGGCCCTGCTCTGGCGCTCCCTCGCCCCCGACCAGTTCTCCCGCACCCTCGTCCACCCCGCCTCAGGCGCCCACGATCTCGACTGGCTCCTCGCCCTCTACGCCTGGCACGGCACGCACCACACCGCCCACGTCACCGCCCTCCGCCAGGCCCGCGGCTGGTAGTGGATTCTAAATCTGCACCCGCGGACTGCACACCGGCCACGGCGAAAACCCGATCGTCAACGTCGCCCGGTCCACGTACAGATTCACTTCCTGCCCCTTCACCTGCAGCGTCTGGATGATCCCGCCATCACAGCTCTTCACCTTCGCCCGCTCAATCGCCGCCACATTCGCCGCGTCGCTCTGCGGTCCCCAGTCCTGCAGAAACCGGTCGAACTTGTAGTCCCGGCACGGCGTCGCCTCCGTGCAGCCCCACAGCGTGTAGGCCGTCTTGTAGTCCTGACGCTCCAGCAGCGACAGGAACTCCTTCACCCGTCCCTCCTCCCGGAAATTCCGGAAGAAGAACCACAAGGTTCCCCCCACCACGCAGATCGCCAGCACACTCCACAGAATCCGCCTCGTGCGCCGCTCCCGCCGCGCATCGGCTACTCCGTCGTTGTCCAGGTAGTTGTTCATGAAAGTCCTCCTCGCGGAGAACTTACTGCACCGGGTACGCTTTGTTGTACTCGGCCGTCGCCTCCGCCGTAATCTCCAGGGCCGGCTTGAAGAACACCGCGTTGCTCACATCCACAACCAGGTCCAGCCCCTTGGCTTCCGACACCTTCTTCACCACTTCGCTCATCCGCTGCGCGCTGCGGCCCAAAATCTCCTGCCGCTCGCGGTCCACGTCGCCCTGCAGGTCCTCGGTCAGTCGCTGCAGTTCCCGCTGCTTCCGCTGTCCCTGCATGTTCAGGTCCTGCTCGGCCTGCGGCGTCAGTTTCCCGGCCATCGTCTGCAGTTGGGCCTGAATCGTCTGCAACTCCTTCTGCACCGATTCCGCCTTCTCCTGCCGCGGCTTGAACTTTGCTTCCAGTTCCTTCTGCGCCTTCTGAATCTCCGCCGTCTCCAGCACTGCTTTCTGCAGGTTGATGATCGCCACCTTACCCTGCGCGAAAGCCGCCGTTCCCAACGCTACGGCCAGAACAGGCAGCAGCAAGCCAGACATACGAATACCGAACATGTTACAGATCTCTCCTGAGTTCCCGCGAAACTGATTTCTTAACCCTGATATTATCGCACGCCGCCCGGTCTCACCGCGTCAGCGCTTCCGAAAGGACGCGGCCCATCGACCCCGCGGGTACTTCCACCTCCAGAATTGTCGCCAGCGTCGGCGCTATATCGTTCACTGCCGCCGCCCCGTGATACCGCCCCGCCTTCACGCCCGGCCCCATCAACAGCAGCGGCACATGCGTGTCATAGCCGAACGGCGCCCCGTGCGACGTCGTGTCCGTCCCGAACATCCAGTAAGGCTCCAGCACCGCCACCACGTCGGCCCCCCGCGTCGGGTGGTAGCCGTTCGCAACGCGCACGCTCGCCTTGTCCTGCCCGGTCTGTCCGCGCAGAAACTGGTCTTTCGTATAGACACGCAACACGTGCGGAATGTTCCGCACCACTGCCGCCGCCTCCTCCCGCACCCGCTCGGCCCCGTGCTGCTCCAGCAGCGCCGGGTTCAGGTAGATCTGCTCCCCCTTCTTGCCCACAGACCATTTCCCCGGTCCGAACTTCGCCTCCAGCGCCTTCTCCACCACCTCCGTGAAATCTTTATCCTTCAGCCGCCCCCCCGGCATCTTCCGCACCACGTTCGCCTCCGGCTTCGGCGGTATCCCGTGGTCGGCCGTCAGCGCCACCAGTACGTTCTTCATCCCCACCTTCCGCTCCAGATACGCAAACAGCTTTCCCAGCATCCGGTCCGTGTTGATCGAAAGGTCCCGCGCCTCCGGCGAGTCCGGCCCATAGGCATGACCCACTTTATCGTTCGATGAAAAACTGATCGTCAGCACATCCGTACCCTCATGCTGCCCCAGCTTCTCGTGCTCGATCGCCAGCTCTGCGAACGCCTCCAGAATCTCATTGCCGAACGGGCTCTTCTCCACGTTGCTGTAGAACATCGTGTCCGGCGTCGACGGCAGCTTATGCAGCGCCTCTTTCCCCCACGCCGGTATCCATGGCTTGCCCAGATACTGGTCCGCCGGCCGCGCGGCATTATGATCCGCCACCCACTTCGGCAGCGCCTTCATATACCACGTGCTCGTCACCCACTTGCCTTCTTCGTTGGAAAACCAGTACGCCCCATCCGCCATCCGCCCCGGCAGCAGGATCGCCGACCGGTCCTTCAACGAAACCCCGATCGTCTTCGACTCCCCCCGCCCCGCCATCTTGATCTCATCGGCCACCGTGCTCACCAGCAGCCGCTTCGGCGACGCGCCCACCCCGTCGGCCCCCAGCAACTCCGACGTATGGTCCTCCACCGACGTCGTCACCTTCCCCGTCTCTCTCTCGTACCAGTCGTTGCCCACAATCCCGCTCATCACCGGGGATGCGCCCGTCAGCATCGTCGCATGCCCGATCGCCGTCACCGTAGGCGAGTGCTCGTAGTTGGCGTTCGTGAACACCGCCCCCTGCGTCAACAGCCGCTCCAGCCCCGCGTTGTAGTCCTTCCGGAACCGCGTCAGGTAGTCATACCGGAACTGGTCCACCGCAATCATCAACAGCAGCTTCGGCCGCGCCGGCGCTGCCGCGGCGCGCTTGGCCGCCTGCGCCCATACACAGGAAAGGCTCGCGGCAACCGCGAGCCCCAGAATGCTTTTCTTCATTTGCTTAGTCGAGCAGTACCGCTCCGCTTCCTTGGATCTGATACATCGTCATGCCGCTCTTGATCTTCGCGGCGTCGAACTTCTCGCCCCGCTCCTCGGCCTCATGCTTGGCCCATGCCACCGCCTGCTGCTGCGTCAGTTCAATCTTCTTCAGTACACCCTCGGCCAGCACGCTCCGCCCCGCGCTGTTCTTCGGGAACAGAATCTCCCCGTCCTTCACCTTGAACCGCAGCGCCTTCTCCCCATCGGTGATCTGCAGCCAGCAGCCCATCATCTGGCACACCTCCGTCACCTTTCCCTTCACCTGCACCGTTTTGCCCACGTAGCTGTCCGGGTTGCTCATCACGGTCGCCACCGGCGTCGGCTGCGCCAGCGTCAACCCCTTCCCAAACTTCTCCGCGCCGCTCACCGCGGCCACGCTCAACGCCAGCATCAGCAGAGTTCGCATACCGTCATTATCCAAAAAACTTACGGCAGTGCATACACCACCAGTTCATCCGCGTAACCCGTGTTGTATTTATTCCCCCCGCCCGCCGCAATCACCACATACTGCTTGCCCGTCGTCGCCCCCCGGAACGTCATCGGGGTGGCGTGCCCGCTCGCCGGCAGCCGCGTCTCCCACAGCTTCTTCCCCGTGTCCTTGTCGAACGCCCGGAACCGCCCGTCGTTCGTCGCCGCAATAAACACCAGTCCCCCCGCCGTCACCATTGACCCGCCAAGGTTCGGCGTCCCCGTCGGCGCCACGCCCTTCTTCGTCAGCTCGTCGTACTCCCCCAACGTCACCCGCCACCGGAACTCGCCCTTGTCCAGGTCAATCGCCGTCAGGTGCCCCCACGGCGGCTGCTGGCACGGATACAGATTCGGGTCCCAGAATCGCGAACTGTTCGTCCCCACCCCCCGGTTCCGGTATGGCACCAGCGATCCCTCCGGCCGCTCCTCCTGCCGGAACACCATCCCCACGTCCATCGAGTTCACATACAGCGTCCGCGTCGCCGGGTCGAACGACGCGCCGCCCCAGGTCGTCCCCCCGGGCGTCCCCGGAAACGGCACCGTGGTCTTCAGCCCGATCGGCGTGAACATCGGCTTCAGCTCCGCGTCCTTCAGAATCCCCTCGCAGAACGCCCGGCTCTCCGGCGTCACGTTCGTCAACTCCTCCCGCCGCATGCTCTGCCGCGCAAACGGCGGCGGCTTCACCGGATACGGCTGCGTCGGCCACGCCGCTTCCCCCGGTACGTCCGAGGCCGGCACCGCTCGCTCCTCCACCGGAAACAGCGGCTTCCCCGTCTCCCGGTCCAGCAGGAACGTGAACCCCGTCTTGGCCACCTGCGCCACCGCGTCCACCATCTTTCCCCCATGCCGCACCGTCACCAGCGCCGGCTGCGCCGGCAGGTCGTAGTCCCAGATGTTGTGATGCACCGTCTGGAAATGCCACACCCGTTTCCCCGTCCCCGCCTCCAGCGCCACCACCGAATCGCCGAACAGGTTCGCCCCCTTCCGCCCCCCGCCATAGTAGTCCGGCGATGGCGACGTCAGCGGCAGAAACACCATCCCCCGCTTCTCATCGAGCGACATCACCGACCACACATTCGTTCCGCCCCGGTCCTTCCATGAATCCCCCTCCCACGTCTCATTGCCGAACTCCCCCGCCCGCGGCACCGTGTGGAACGTCCACGCCAGCTTCCCCGTCGCAATCTCGAACGCCCGCACATCTCCCGACGGCCCCTGCGGATCCCCGTCCGATACCCACGCCCCCGTAATCACTAGGTTCCGGTAAATCACCGGCGGCGACGTCACCCCATACCCCCGGTCCCGGTACCGGTCCGCCACTCCCACCCGCAGGTCGATCGACCCTCCCTCCCCGAACCCCGCGTCCGGCTTCCCCGTCTCGGCGTCAAGCGAATACAGCCGCCCCCCCTGCGTCCCGTGCAGAATTCGCTTCTTCCTCCCGTGCGTCCAGTACGAACACCC
>CAZWDD010000388.1:0-5078 GCA_964632345.1 uncultured Solibacteraceae bacterium
TGCCGGCGGAGTTGGAGACGCCGGGGACGGTGAGCCAGAGCTGCTCCTCGGCCGGGAAAGCGCCGAGTTGTTGCACGGCGCGGCGGAGATCGCGGTCGAGGAGGGCGGCAAATTCAGGGGCGAACGGCATGCAGCCATTATGATGGAGAGGAATGGTCTCATTACGGCTGGAGTGCGGTGCGGAGGAGAAGGACGCGTTGATCGCGGCGTTGTGGGAAGACGGCACCGACGGGATCACCGAGATCGACCTGCCGGCGAACCGGACGGAGTTGCGGGCGTTCTTCGCCGCGCCGTTCGACGCGGGGACCTACGCGGCGCACGGCGCGCGGTGGGAGGAGGAACCGGAGGTGGACTGGGCCGCCGAGAGCCGGGCGGCGTGGCCGGCGCGTGAGATCGGCACGCGGTGGTTCGTGGTGCCGCCGTGGAATGAGGAGCCGGCGCCGGAGGGCCGTGTACGGCTGGTGATCAATCCGGGCGTGGGATTCGGCACGGGCGCCGACCTGACGACGCAGTTGTGCCTGGAGGCGCTGGAGCGGGAACTGCGGCCGGAGGATACGGTGTTCGATTTCGGCACCGGGTCCGGAATTCTGGCGCTGGCGGCGCAGGCGCTGGGAGCGAGGCGAGTGGTGGCCGGGGATATTGACTTCGACGCCGTGCTGGCGGCGCGGGAGGACCTGCCGCCGGCGGTGGGATTGTTCGTCGGATCGATCCGTTCGGTGCGGGATGGAAGCGTAGACCTGCTGCTGGCGAATCTGAATGCGGAAACGATCGCCAATCATGCGGCCGACATGCGGCGCGTGCTGCGGCCGGGCGGGCGGGTGATCATCAGCGGCGTGCCGCCGCGGCACGGCGAGCGAGTGGTGAAGGCATTGACGGCCAACGGCATGCCGCCGCGCGAAGTGTTCGAGCAGGACATCTGGCTGAGAATCGTCTGCTAAACTCACGCCCATGAGGCGGCGTGTATTCCTGGCGGCGGGCGCGGCGATGGCGGCGCCGTCAGGCTGGCCGTTCGGCTACAGTTGCAAGGGGTTTCCGGGCTGGCCACTGGAGAGGGCGTTCGCGCTGTGCGCGCGGCTGGGCTACACGGGCGTGGAGTTGGTGGAGCCGGGGCGAATCGACGCGGGCGAAGTGCGTGCGCTGGTACGGCGGCACGGCCTGCCGGTGCTGAGCATCATGGAGGACCTGCGGTTGACGGGGGACGCGGGCGCGCAGTTGGAGCGGTTGACGGCGACGCTGCGGCTGGCGCGGGAGATCGGGCGGCCGGTGGTGGAGACGGTGGTGGGCGGGCGGCCGGAGGAGTGGGAGCAGTTGCGTCCGCAGTTTGCGGCGCGGTTGCGGGAATGGGCGCGCGCGGCGGACCGGCACAAGGTGACGGTGGCGATCAAGGCGCACATCGGCTCGGCGCTGCACCGGCCGGAGGACGCGGCGGCGCTGTGCAGGCAGACGGGTTCGCGGCACTTGCGGATCAACTACGACTACAGCCATTTCCAGTTGCAGGGGATGGAACTGGAGGCGTCACTGCGGGCGGCGTTGCCGTACATCGCCATGATCCACATTAAGGATTCAACGGGGCCGCGCGAGGCGTTCCGATTCGCGTTGCCCGGCGAAGGGAGCATCGAGTACGCGGCGTACACGGCGCTGCTGCGGCGGGTGGGTTACAGCGGGCCGGTGGTGGTGGAGGTGTCCACACACGTGCTGCAGCGGGCGGGTTTCGACGCGGAGGCAGCGGTCCGCCAGGTGGCCGCCGGGGTGGGTAAACAGTTCCTGGGCTTGCGTAGGGTGGCGGGCGCGGTACTGTGAAGGTGTGAGGCGGATTGCGCCAACTCTGCTGGCCCTGCTGCTCAGCTTCCCGCTGATTGCGCCGTTGCTCTATTCCAGCGGCGAGCCGCCGCTGCCGCCCTGCTGCCGGCGGGACGGGAAGCACAAATGCGCGATGATGCCGAAGTCCGCGGCGCCCGTCGAGGGCGTGGCGCTGGCGCCGGGCGGCGGGCGATGTCCTCTATATCCGTCCGTGCAGGCGGCGCCGGGCGAGGGTGGCACGATTCTGCCGCCGTCGCTAGTCTCCGCGGCATTCATCGCCGCGATTGCGCCGCTGCGGCGTGTTGGTTCTCCGATTCTCTCCTGGCGCGCGCACGTGACGCCGGACCTGCGCGGGCCGCCGTCCTCCTGATCGAAGCAACGTTTTGCCGCATCGAATCAATAGGAGGACTATATGGATCGAAGGTTGTTCCTGCTTTCTCCCGCGCTGCTGATGGCCGACCCGGCCGGAGGCGACCCGCGCCTGGAGAAACTATTTGCGAAGTTTATTGCTCCCTGCTGTTGGCGGGAGAACCTGATGGCCCATCAGTCACCGGAGGCCGACAAGATGCGGGATCGCATCCGCGGGATGGTGGCGGAGGGGAAGACGGACGAGGAGATCAAGGAGACGTTCCTCAGCGAATATAGCCTGCGGATTCTGTCCGAACCGGAAGGCGGGCGGGGCCGCTGGCTGAGTTGGACCCCGCAGGCGACTGCTGTCGCGGGCGGCGCGTTTGTGACGTGGTATATCCGTCGGTCATTGCAGCGGAACGCCGAGGCGCGGAAGGCACGGGAAGAGGAGGTTTACCCATGAAGCGGCGCTGGCTGCTGTTGCTGCCGATCGGCGCGGCGTGCGCGCGGAAGAGCGGCCCGCCGAAGGACGATCATCGTTTTCCGCTGACGGGATCGGTGGTGCGGCTCGACCGGGAGAAGCGGATCGCTACCATTCAGCACGACGACATCCGCGATGCCGAAGGGCAGATGTGGATGGCGGCGATGACGATGGATTTCCCCGTGTTGGATGTGCGGGAGTTCGAGAAGCTGAAGGAGGGCGGGAAGATTCGCGCGACCGTGCACCAGCGGGAGTCGGATATGCTCTACTGGATTGCAGAAATTGAGGCCCAACCGTAGGAGGTAGTTCGTGCGCTTGTTCCTTCTGCTCCTGGCCGTGCCGCTGTGGGCGCAGACGGCCCGGGAAGTGGCGCTGGCCGAGGCGATGGCGAAGGAGTTGCGGCGCTCGTCACAACCGGTGGCGGCGCCGCGGTTCGATGATTATCTGCGCGCGATCGGCGAGCGACTCGGGGGCGTGCGATTGGAAGCCGTGCATCCGCCGGCGTTCCCCGAACCGGCCGCACTGCCCGATGGGCGCGTGATGGTGCCGGGGCGGTTTCTGCTGGAATCAGCGAATGAAGCGGAATTCGTGGCGATGCTGGCGCATGTGGCGGCGCACGCATCGTTGCGGCATGGCCTGCGCGAGCCGCGAGGCCAGAGCGGACCGGTGCTCTTCGCGGGTGCCGGAAGTTGCCATGTCCGGTGCGAGGAACGTCGGCCGTATCCGCACGGTTTCGCAGCGCGCATCGCGGCCGAGGAGAGGGAGGCGGACCAGGCGGCGGTGGAACGGCTGCAGCGGGCCGGATTCCCGGCGGGGGCGCTGCGGGCGTATCTGTTGCGCCATGGCGCGGAGGCGGACCGGATCGGAGCGTTGCCGCAGCACGATGCCGTAGCCGCCAGCAGTCCCGCATTCGCAGCCGCACGGGAGGAGTTGCGTGCGGCGCTGCAGCGGACGCCGTCGCTGCGCCGGTAAAAAATCAACGGGCCGGCGAAGGGAATCGCCGGCCCGTTGGATTGCGAATTGGGTTCGCGCTAGAACGTCAAACGCAGCGCCAACTGGATGGTCCGCGGCAGGTTGGACTGGGACGTGATGCGGCCGAAGTTGGTGCTGGTGGGGTTCATGTCCGGGCCATTGAAAATGGCATGGTTGAACAGGTTGAAGGCTTCGGCGCGGAACTGCATCTTCACGCGTTCCACCACCGGGATGTCCTTGATGACCGAGAAGTCAATGTTGTAGATCTTATCGGTCCGATAATTCGTGAAGGCATCCGGGAAGGTGCGGGCGTTGCGCTCCAACTGCTGGCGATTGTTGCGTTCAAAGCGGGTGATATCAAACACCTGCGCCACGTTCCGCGGCCGCCAGTTGAGATCCCCACCGTAGTAGATGACGTTGCCGAACCCGACCGGCGCGCCGGATTGCATGTTCAGAATGCCGGCAAAGTTCCAGCCGCCGATCAGCCGGTCACCCCAGGCGCCGACACTGCTGCCGAACCGCTTGCCCTTGCCGAACGGCAGTTCGTAGGTGCTGGAGAAGACGAAGCGGAAGGGCCGGTCCTCACCCGCGATGCGGTAGTTCAGCGTGTCGTTGGCGTCATAGAGCCGGTTGGTGGCTTCCATGAACTTCGACCATTGGAAGTTGGTAAGGAACTGCAGGCCGTTGGCGAAGCGCTTGTCGAGCCGGACCTGGAACATGTGGAAGTTCGAGTAGCCGACCGACTGCGCATCGACGCCCACACCACCGTCGCCGGAGAACTGCGGATAGCGGCGGAGGAGTTGCTCGGTGGCCACGGTGCCGCCGTTGAGCCCGGTGCCAGGAATCAGGCCACGGAACGGGTTGGCAATGTTTGCGGTAAGACGGTTGATCGTGTCGTTATCGCGGACCGGCGAAGTGGACAGGAACTGGGCCGGAACGAAGTTCAGGTTCCGGTTGACCAGCAGGCTGCTGACGTCGGAGCCCATATAGCCGAGCTCCAGCAGCAGGTTGTTGGCGAGTTCGCGCTGGATGTTGAAGTTCCAGCGGTGCGTTATTGGCTGCTTGAGGTCCGTAGCGTTGTAACGGACGCTCTGGCCGAGGAAGGTATTCACGCCGTTGGCATTGCCCACGGGCTGCAGAATGCCATTCGGGAAGGGGTCAGAGAAATTCGCCGCCGGCGAAAGGAAGTTGTTCAGCGTGGCGACCAACTGCGTCGTCTGGCTGAAACCGGGCTGCTGAATACCCGTGGTGCCGAAGGTGCTGTAGAAGATGCCGTATCCACCGCGGATGACGGTCTTGCCGCCGAGCATGGCCGGGGACCAGGAGAAGCCGAAACGAGGGCTGATGGCGTTGCTCGGAGGCAGATAGATCTGCCGGTTATTCGGGTCGGCAAAGACGATGCCGCCAACGGGATTGAATTGCGCGGCCGGCAGCAGCGGGCTGGGCGCCGCGGCATAGGCCGCTTTGGCGGGATCGG
>CAZWDD010000389.1:0-5037 GCA_964632345.1 uncultured Solibacteraceae bacterium
AACACCGCCGGCCCGTGATACTGCAGCCCGATCACCGATTGCCGCGCCGACGCTCCTCCCACCGCCCGCCCCGGCACCGCCGCCGCCTGCGTCGGCACATCCACCCCATTCGCCCCCCGCGTGTTGTAGAAGCTCTGGAACAACGCCATCCCCGTCAGCGTCACCGGATACCGGTTCGCCGCCTCCACCTTCGTCGACGCCTGTTCCTCCACCCGCCGCTCCACAATCTCCACCCGCTCCGGGATCGTCGGCTTCCCCTCCACCATCTCCCGCAGCTTCTTCACCTCCGCTTTCAGCTCCCGGTTCTCCGCCTCCAGCTTCTCCAGCCGCGCCACCACCGCGGCTATGTCCTGCCCCGCCAGCGGGACCATCGCCGCCAGCACGATCCATTTATGCATTCAGCAGCTCCTGCACCCGCGCCCTCACCTCGGCCAGCGCGAACGGCTTCGGCACAAACGCATCCGCTCCCGCCGCCGCCGCCGTCGCCGCCTCTTCATCCCGCGCGCTCATCGCTATCACCGGCACCCGCAACAGTTCCGGTCGCCCACGCATCCAACGGATCAGATGCACCCCGTCCACCCGTGGCAGATCCAGGTCCGTCAATACCACCGCCGGCGGTTGCGGGTGCGTCTGCAGATACTCCATCGCCGCCCGCCCGTCAAACACCGTCACCGTGTCGGCGTTCTCTATCGCCAGCAGCCCGATCTCCAGCGTCCCGGCCAGCGCTCTGTCGTCTTCAACTATCAGTATCTTGCGGGCCATACCGCCCCTTTATGGAAGGAAACGATAACCGATCCCATGCACCGTCACAAAATGCCGCGGCGCCGCCGGGTCGGCCTCAAACTTCTGTCTCAACTTTACGATATGCGCATCCACCGTGCGCGTATTCGGAAACGAGTTGTATCCCCACACCGAATTCAGAATCACATCCCGCGTCAACGGACGGTCCGGATTCTGCAGAAAAAACACCAGCAGGTTGTACTCCGCCGGCGTCAGCTTCACCTCTTCCCCCTTCCGCATCACCAGCCGCCGCTCCAGGTCCACACTCGCCTCGCCGAACCCCAACACACGGTGCGCCTCCGCCGTCGCCCGCCGCAGCAGCGCCCGGATTCGCGCCACCAGCTCCCGCCGGCCAAATGGTTTGGTAACGTAATCGTCCGCTCCAATCTCCAACAGCAGGACCTTGTCAATCTCATCGCCCACCGCGCTGAGTACAATGATAGGAGTCTGCACTTTTTCTGCCCGCAGTTGTCGGCAGATCTCCACTCCGCTCATCCCCGGCAACCGCAGGTCAACCAGTATCAGATCCGGGCGGAGCGCCAGACACCGTTCGTAACCCTCCCGTCCGTCGGCGGCCAGGTGGACCCGGTAGCCCTCCTGCTCCAACATCAATCCAATTGTGTCGCGGAGGCTGTCGTCGTCATCTATAACGAGTATCGTCTGCATTCACGCCCGTAGGGAATTGTATCGAAAGGGATTGCTTATCATGCACAAGTTCTTGTTCGCCCTCCTCCTGGCCGCCTCCGTCCTCCCCGCCGAGGAATACGCCTCCGCCCCCGGCGGCGCTCCCCCGGCCGAGCTCTCCGACTCCGTCAAAGGCCTCCTCGAAAAACAGGGCGTCAAAATCATGCAGGACGGCAAACCCCTGAGCGAAATCTGGTTCCGTACCGACGTCCCCTCCGCCGCCCCCTCCGGCGAAGGCAGCCTCACCATGCCCAACGTCCCCCACGGCGCACTCCTCGCCGTCATCCGCGTCGACCAGACCTACTCCGACCGCCGCGGCCAGACCATCAAAGCCGGCCTCTACACCATGCGCTACAGCTACTACCCCGAAAACGGCGACCACCAGGGCGCCGCTCCCCAGCGCGACTTCCTCCTCCTCACCACCGCCGCCGATGACACCGACGGCGCCGCCCTCCCCAATTTCAAAACCCTCACCGACGCCAGCAAAAAGGCCGCCGGCACCCCCCACCCCGCCGTCTTCTCCATCTGGAAGGAGGACCCCAAGTTCTTCAAGGAAGGTTCCGTCGAAAAAATGGGCGAACACGACTGGGTCCTCATGCGAAAAATCGGCTCCGTCCCCGTTTCCATGATCATTGCGGGTAAAGTCGAAGCCTGATTCTGCCGATAAGTAGGTTCTAGACCGGATGAAAACGTATATTCTTTGCTTTCTGGGCCTGGTTCTCCAGGCCCAGACCACTGAAGTCTCTCTTTCCCTCTCTGGCGTCCCCTCCCCTGGCCTTACTCCTCCCATCGAAGTAACCCTCCCCTCCGGAAAAAAGGTTTCCGTCACGGATCCTGCCTCCTTCCGCGCCGCTGAGCCCGGCCTCTACCGCGCCTCCGCCCCCGCCTTCCGCGTCCCTGGCCGCCTCGTCGATTCCGTCCTCGAAGCCACACCCGTTTCCCTCACCGTCAAACCCGGCCAGAAGGCCGCCATTGCCGTCAACTACACCCGCCGCGGCGGGTCCGGCATGCTCTGGTCCGCCACCGCACGCCTAAAGGATGACGATGATTTCTCCAAAGGCTCCCTCCGCGGCCTCACCGAAGCCTCCCTCCTCGCCGGCCCCTCCAGCCCCGACGCCTCCTTTACCCTCGGTCCTCGCCTCACCGGCGGCGCCGTTACCGCCAACGGCAGCCTCCTCATCGGCGACGGCTGGGACGCCAACGCCATTCTTCGCTTCTCCCCCGCCGCCCTCGCCCGCGGCCTCCGCCCCGCCCCCGTCGCCGGCAGCACCAACGTCTTCCTCTTCCCCGACGGCGCCGGCAACATCTGGACCCTCAGCGATCGCCAGCTCCGCCGCTATCCCGAATCCGCCTTCCTCGCCTCCCTCCCCGCCAAACCAGCCGTCGATATCGAACTCGCCGAAGAAGACGAAGGCCTCGGCGGCTCCGGCGCCGTCTTTACCCCAGCCGGCGATCTCCTCCTCTACCGCAACTCTCTCATCGCCCGCATCCCCAAGGCCCGCCTCAATCAGTCCGGCCCCCTCTCCCGCGCCGATGCTGCCGCCATCGTCACCTTCGATTCCGGCTCCGTCTGGCAGGGCGCCATTGACCCCAAGGGCGACCTTTGGATCACCGTTTCCGCCGGCGAAATCATCCAGATGCCCGCCTCCGCCTTCGCCTCCGGCGGTAAAGTCCGCGGCATCCGCCACGCCATCCCCGGCGAACCCCGCGGCCTCTGCATCGATAACGAGGGCGGCGTCATCGTCCTCCTCTCCAACTCCGGCGAACTCTTCCGCCGCGCCCCCTCAGGCGGCGCCTTCACCCGCCTCGGCTCCTTCGGCGCAGGCTTTGACGACTTCTCCCGCCTCACCCTCAACCCCGCTCCCGAGTGGTCCCCCCTCGGCCGCCAGCCCGGCTCGCCCCGTCGCCTCCAATAATCGCCCCTGATACACTGGGGGCGCCATGTGGAAAGCGCTTACCGCAGCTGTTTTCACCCTCTCCCTCTCCGCCGCCATCCCCCGCCCGGAGCTCCCCCAGCCCCAGTTCGCCCGCCCCGATTGGCAGTCCCTCAACGGCGAATGGGAGTTCGAGTTCGACGACGCCAACGCCGGCCTCCGCGACAACTGGCCCGCCACAAAAAAAGCCCTCTCCCGCAAAATCAACGTCCCCTTCGCCTTTGAAACCAAGCTCTCCGGCATCGCCGATACCTCCTTCCACCCCTGGGTCTGGTACCGCCGCTCCCTCTCCCTCCCCGCCGCCTGGTCCGGCCGCCGCGTCCTCCTCCACTTCGGCGCCGTCGACTACCGCGCCATGGTCTGGGTCAACGGCCGCCTCGCCGGCCAGCACGAAGGCGGCCACGTCCCCTTCAAGCTCGACGTAACCCCCCTCCTCGCCCCCTCCGGCCCCCAGGTCATCGTCGTCCGCGCCGAAGACCCTCCCGAAGACCGCTACATCCCCCGCGGCAAACAATACTGGCAGCCCCAAAGCCGCGGCATCTTCTATACCCGCACCACCGGCATCTGGCAGCCCGTCTGGCTCGAAGCCACCGGCGAATCCTATCTCGATAAACTCCGCATCCACACCCAGCCCGACGGCCACGTCACCTTCTCCACCCGGCTCGCCCGCCCCGCCCCCGGCCTCTCCCTCCACGCCTCCGTCCGCTTCCGGGACCGCACCGTCGCCGAAGGCTCCGCCGCATCCTCCGGCGAACGCGCCACCCTCGGCCTCTTCATCAACGATCCCGTCAAATGGAACATCGGCCAGGGCAACCTCTACGACCTCCGCCTCGAACTCCGCCGCGGCTCCACCGTCCTCGACCGCGTCGACTCCTACTTCGCCTTCCGCTCCATCCTCATCGAAAACGGCCGCTTCCACCTCAACGGCCGCCCCGTCTATCTCAAAATGGTGCTCGATCAGGGCTACTGGATCGACTCCACCCTCACCCCGCCCTCCGACGATGCCATCAAATACGACATCCAGATGACCCTCGACATGGGCTTCAACGGCGCCCGCAAACACCAGAAGCTCGAAGACCCCCGCTATCTCTATTGGGCCGACCGCATGGGCCTCCTCGTCTCCAGCGAAATGGCCAACGCCTATCTCTACGATGAGGACTACGCCGCCCGCTTCACCCGCGAATGGATCGAAGCCGTCGAACGCGACGTCAACCACCCCTCCATCGTCATGTGGATCCCCATCAACGAGTCCTGGGGCGTCCCCGACGTCGCCGATACCCGCCAAACCCAGCACCTCAAAGCCCTCTACCACCTCACCAAGTCCCTCGACCCCACCCGCCCCGTCATCGATAACGACGGCTGGGAACACACCGACACCACCGACCTGTTCGGCATCCACGACTACGCCCCCTCCGGCCAACGCCTCGTCGAAAAATACAGCGTCCTGTCCCAGCCCCGCTTCCACTTCCCCGGCAACGGCCGCGCCGCCCTCGCCCCCGGCTTCGCCTACAACGGCTCCCCCGTCTTTCTCTCCGAATTCGGGGGCATCGCCTACCCCCTCCCCGGCTCCCCCGTCCCCGCCGACGCCTGGGGCTACGCCGGCGTCGAAAAATCCCCCGCCGACGCCCTCGAACGCCTC
>CAZWDD010000390.1:0-2038 GCA_964632345.1 uncultured Solibacteraceae bacterium
CGGAACCAGCCCCCGAACCGGCCTCCGGCCTCACCTACACCGCCGACCCCGCCACTCTGGTCGTCCCGGAACCGGAGCCGGAACCCGAACCGGAACCGGCCGCTACGGAGGTGCCCGCCACGCCCTCCCATCCGCCCATCCTCGACTGGACCCGCCACACCGTCGGCTTCACCCCCGACCCCTTCCAGGCCGAGCTCATCTCCTCCACCGCTCGCAACATCATCGTCCTCGGCGGCCGCCAGACCGGTAAGTCCACCGCCGCCGCCATCCGCGTCGTCTTCGAAGCCGTCCACCACCCCGGCTCCACCATCCTGCTGGCCGCCCCCACCGGCCGCCAGTCCGGCCAGATCACCGAAAAGGCCCGCGCCATCGTCCAGAAACTCGGACTCGATACCAGCGGCCCGCCCCCAGGCTGCGGCGGCTTCCGCCTCCCCAACGGCAGCGCCGTCATCGCCCTGCCCGATAATGAGGCCACCGTCCGCGGCTTCTCCGCCCCCAGACTCATCGTCGTCGACGAAGCCGCCTTCGCCTCCGACGAACTCATCCTCGCCCTCCAGCCCATGCTCGCCGTCTCCAACGGCACGCTCCTCCTGCTGTCCACCCCGGCCGGCCGCTCCGGTTTCTTCTTCGACCAGTGGCACGCCCCGGACGCCGGCTGGCACCGCATCCAGTGCCGCGCCCTCGATTGCGCCCGCATCACCCCGGACGCCCTGGAAAACATGCGCCGCCGCATGTCCCCCCAGGAATTCGCCCGCGAGTTCGAATGCGTCTTCACCGCCGAACCCGACCAGTTCATCACCGAGGAACTCTTCGATTCCGCCGTCCGCGACGACATCGAACCCATGTTCCTCGACATCCTCGAACCCGGCTATAAAGGCCGCTAAAGAATGAAGGGAGTTGCTTCATGTATCCGATTACCAGTTACTTCATCGGTTTCGATCTCGGCAAGGATCGGGACTATTCGGCCATTGCTATCATGGCCTGCCGCAATATCAAGGACGGGCCGTTTGACCACGCTTTCTTCAATCAGCCCAAGCGGCCCATCCTGGAGCTCGTCTCGCTCACCCGCATCCCCCTCGGTACCGAGTACCTCGAGGTCATGCGCGTTCTCCGCGGACTCATCACCCGCATCCTCAGCTCCAACGCCTGGGGCCTCAATCCCCCCAGGGTCTATCTCGTCGTCGATTCCGCCGGTCCCGGCCAGGTCGCCGTCGAGCTCATCCGCGCCCAGCAGTTGGCCATCTCCATCGTGCCCACCCTCCTCTCCGGAGGCGCCGAAACCAACCTGCTCCGCAGCGGCAAATACTCCATCCCTCGCCGGGAGATCCTCTCCATCGCGCGGCTCCTCCTGGAGGCCAATACCCTCCGCGTCGCCGCCGGCCTCCGCCACTTCATCTCCCTTCGCAAGGAGTTGATCGGCGCCAGGCCCTCCGGCGTCCAGTCCGTTCATGACGACCTCGCCGTCGCCACCGCACTCGCCGCCTGGCACGCCACCCGCGTCTTCCCGGCACTCATCCGCCGCCGCGCTGCCTAGCCCGGCCCCCGGCCCTCCCGCCCACGCGCGAGGGCCATTCTCATTCCTCGCCAACCCGTCCTCCGGCACCCGGCACTCCACCCCCGCGCCGCCCCGCCTCGCCGGACGGACACGCTCTCTACCCCGCCGCCACCGCACGCCCCAGGGCCCCGCGCCGCGCACGGCCATCGCGCCCGTCAGAACGAATACCGCAGCACCAGCTGCCCCAGCCGCGACGCGCCCGCCGCCGGAAACACATGCGTGCTCGTGATCGTTCCGCCGTTCGCCACGTTCGTCGTCATGTTCGGCTGCCCGTAGTTCACGTGGTTCAGCAGATTCTGGAAGTTCGCCCCCAGCGTCAGCCGCCCGTACCGCTCAAACGCGAACCCCTTCTGCAGCCCCCCGTTGAACACCACATACCCGGGGCCCACCACGGAGTTCCGCGCCGCATTCCCGAACCGCCCCGCATTCGCCGGCGGCGCCGTGAACGCGCTCCGGTCATACCACGCCCCAAGCGTCTCCGGA
>CAZWDD010000390.1:2048-5014 GCA_964632345.1 uncultured Solibacteraceae bacterium
GCCCCCGCCACGTCCGGCCGCCCCCCGATCGTGTTCGTCCCCGATGGGTCGCTCCCCGTGAACTGCGGGTTCAGAAAGTTCCCCGTGCTCAGGTTCACCAGGGCCGATACCTGCCATCCGCCCCACCACGCCGCCTTCCCGAACGGCACCTCGTACAGCACCTGGTTCATCCACTGGTGCCGCGGCACGGAGTAGATGTCCGCCCGGTCCCGCCGCCGGTCGTAGGCGTTCTCTATCACCGTGTTCAGCTCCGCCGAACCCGTATCGTCCACCTCGCTCAGGCTCTTCGCCCACGTCCACGCCGACGAAAGCAGCAGCCCGTTGTGGAACCGCCGGTTCAGCTGCACCTGCAGCCCGCTGTACAGGCTGTTCGCCCCGCTCTCGGCGTAAATGATGTTGTTGTATCGCGGGTACGGCCGCCGCGCCGCCGTGAACGGCGTCGTCGACGCCACCGGCTGGTTGATGTTCCGCTGATACGGCAGCTGTGAGCCCTTCGTGCCGATGTAGTTGATCCGGATCCCCGTCGTCGACGTCAGCTCCCGCTCGATCGTCAGGCTGTACTGCGTCGAAACATGGTTCCGCAGGTCCGGCGAAATCCCGTTCAGGTTCAACGCCCCCGGCACGCCCGCCGCCGCAAACGGCTGCGCGAACGTGAACACCGGCTGCCCGTTCACAAAACTGTTGTTCGATGTCGTCGACAGCGAGAACGGGCCCCCCGATACCGCCGCCGGCACCACGCCCGAAAAATGCCCGTAGAATGCCCCGATTCCGCCCCGCACCACCGTCTTCTGGTTTACCTGATACGCGAACCCGAATCGCGGCGCCCAGTTGTTCCGGTCCGCCCGCCGGAACGCCTTCGGCAGCCCCAGCGATTGCGCCGTCACTATCGGCACGTCCGCCGGAAAGAAGGGGCTGAACAGCCGCCGCGAGTTCTCCTCCGGAATGATCACCGCCCCCGTCCCCGGGTCGAAACTGAACATGTTCCCGTCCCGCGCATACGCCGGCTGGTTGTACTCGTACCGCAGCCCGTAGCTCAACGTCAGCCGCGCGCTCACCTTCCAGTCGTCCTGCGCGTAGAACGAAACGTCGCTCCACCGGTTGTACTGCGTCGGATACGGATCGATCCGCGTCACCGCCGTCGGCAGCCCCAGCAGAAAATCCGCATACGGGTTCCCCGTGTACCGGTTCGTAAAGCTGAAGCTCCCGTATAGCCCCTGCACGCTCGGCAGATACCGGTTCACGAACCAGTTCACATACTCCCCGCCGAACTTGAACGTGTGCCGCCCCGTGTTCCACGTGAAGTTGTCGGAAAACTGCCAGTGGCCGTCATTCACCGGGTTCAGCAGCGATTGCAGCGGCGAACTCAATCCCGCAATGTTGAATACCGGTATCCCCGGCGCGAAACCCCGCTGCGGCAGCCCCTGTATCCCCGCCGCGTCCAGCACCTGCTGCCCGTTCACCGACGCCCCGGACTTCGACGACAACACCACGAATCCAAACCGCGCCTCGTTGAACATGTTCGGCTTCAACGTCAGCACATCGCCGATCGTCGCAAAATGCACCTCGCGAATGTTCGTCGATGTCCCCACCGATTCCGGCGGTAGCGCGCTCCGCGCCCCCGGTATCTCGTAATCGCTCTTCTTCCACTGATACCGCGCAAACGAGTTATGCCCGCTCGACCAGTTCTGGTCGAACCGCGCTTCGTAAATGTTGTGCGTCTCCGGCCCGTTGTACGCCGCCCGGTAATTGCCCGCCGTCAACGACGGCGCCCCGAAATTCGGCAGCGGGAACAGCAGCTCCTGCACCCGCCGCGCCTGCGGCGAAAGAAACTGCGGCAGAATTCGATTGTTCCCGTCAAACGGATTCACCCCCGTGAACGGATTCCGCAGCGCCGCCCCGCCCGAAAAATCGCCCGCCCGCATCGCCAGCGTCGGAACGTTCGGGCTGAATAGATACGCCCGCGATCCCCGCGTCTGGTCAAACGTCAACTGGAAAAATGTCTTGTCCTTCCGCAGCGGGCCCCCGAACGTCGCCCCGTAATTGTGAATGTTCTGAAATGGCTTCGCCGGCGAAAACGTGTTCCGCGCGTCCAGCGCCGAGTTCCGCCCATACCAGAACAGATCGCCGTGAAACGCGTTCGACCCCGATCGCGTCACCGACGTGATCACTCCCATTCCCCCAAACTCCGCCTTGTTCGAAACAATGTTCGCCGTGAACTCGCCCACCGCTTCCATCGACGGCTGCGACACCGGATCCGGACTCCCGAAATTCCCGAAATTCGTCTCAATTCCGTCAACTTTCGTCTTCACGCTGTTCGCCCCCGCGCCCGGCGTCACCCACGCCGCCCCTCCGCCCACTTGCACCAGTCCCGGAACCGTCAACGGCATCATCTGGAAAATCAGCCCCGAATCGCCCGCGTTGTTGAACACGCTCCGCAAATTCGTCGGCAGCTCCCGCAGCGCCTTCAACGACAAACTCGTCGCAATCGACGGGCTCTCCTGCTGCAACACCGTCGCCAACTCGCTCCGCACCTCCACAGTGCTCGCCGTGTCGCCAACTTCGATATGCAAATCCGTTCGCACCGTTCGATACGCCGCCACCGGAAACGCGCTCGTCGCCAGATTCTTAAACCCCTTCGCCTCCACTCGCAGCTCATATTCGCCCGGCAGAACATTCGCGAACACATAAACCCCCGCGTCATTCGACGTCGCCCGGCTCTCCACATTCGTCGCCGTGTTCTGCAAACGCACCGCCGCGTTCGGAACCGCTGACCCGGAAGGGTCTTTGATCAGGCCCGTCACCGTGCCCAAAGGAGACTGCGCCAGCAGCGCGGAAGCAAAAACAAAAAGACCGGGAAGCAAACGTTTCATTAACGATTATTCTGCCACGCGCCGCGCTCCATTCCCATCACGCCGCCGCCGCGTCTTCGTCCTCCTCCGCCCATTCCCCGAAGGGATCGGTGAACT
>CAZWDD010000391.1:0-5009 GCA_964632345.1 uncultured Solibacteraceae bacterium
CCTCCCGCCTCGGCCTTGCCGACGCACTCCTCGCCTCCGGCGACACTGCCGCCGCCCGCGCTCTGTTCGAGGAGATCATCGCCACCCACCCCCAATCGCCAACCGCCCGCTACGGCGCCGGCCGCGCCCATACCGCTGAAGGCAATGCCGAACGCGCCGCCGCCGCCTACACCGCCGCCTGTCAGCTCTTCCCCTCCTATGGCGCTGCCCGCTACGCCCTCGCTCTTGCTACCCGCCAACTCGGCCGGGAGGACGAGGCCCGCGCCCACCTCGCCCTCTACGAACAGAACCGCACCGGCGCTCCCCCGCCGGAGGACCCCCTCCTCGTCGCCGTCCACGCCCTCAATGCCGGTGTCCTGCCCCTCCTCGCCAAGGCCAAGGCCGTCGCCGCCAATGGCGACTGGCAACAGGCCATCCTCCTCCACGAACAGGCCCTCGCCCTCGACCCCCGCCAGGAGCAGGCGCACATCAATCTCATCTCCCTCTACGGCCGCGCCGGCCAGTTCGACAAAGCCTCCAACCACTTCCAGCAGGCCCTCGCCCTGAATCCCAACCGCGACGAAACCCACTACAACTACGCCGTTCTTCTCAGCTCCCGTGGCATGTCCCAGGAAGCCGCCGCCGCCTACCGCCAAGCCCTCACCCTCAATCCCAATCATCCCGAAGCCAACAACAACCTCGCTGCTCTCCTCGCTTCCTCCGGCCGCTTCGACGAAGCTCTCCGCCTCACCGAACGCGCCCTCGCCCAGCGCCCCGCCTATCCCCAGGCCCACTTCAACGCCGCCAATATTCACATCCGCCGCAACAACATCCCAGCGGCCATCCGCCATCTCGAAGCCGCTGCCGCCGCCAACGACGCCAACCGCACGCACTACCTCCAACTCCTCGCCTCCCTGAAGTCGCGCCGCCCCGCATCCCAATGAAATCCATCCCGTTCCTCCTTCTGCTGCTCTCCTACTCCTGCTCCCGGCCCGAAACACCCGCCGCCCCGCAACAGCCCTTCACCGAACACGCTGCCGCTTCCGGCCTCGATTTCACCCACGCCAACGGCGCCGTCGGCCGCTTCCTCCTCCCTGAAATCATGGGCGCCGGCGTCGCCCTCGTCGACTACGACCGCGATGGCGACCTCGACGTCTACCTCGTCCAATCCGGTTCGCTCGAATCCGCCTCCAACCCGCCCAACCGCCTCTTCCGCAACGACCTCATCCCCTCCGGCCAACTCCGTTTCACCGACGTGACGGCCGCCTCCGGCCTCGGTCACACCGGCTACGGCATGGGCGCCGCCGTCGGTGACTTCGATAACGACGGCTACCCCGATCTCTACCTCACCAACTTCGGCCCCAACGTCCTCTATCGCAACAACGGCAACGGCACATTCGCAGACGTCACCCGCGCCGCCGGCGTCGATGATCCCCGCTGGTCCTCCAGCGCCACATTCGTTGACTACGACCGCGATGGCCGCCTCGATCTCTTCGTCGCCAACTATCTCGATTACGCCGTCGCCCGCAATATCCCCTGCACCGCCCCCACCGGCCAGCCCGACTACTGCAACCCCTCCAGCTACAAAGGACTCCCCAGCCGCCTCTTCCGCAACGAAGGCGCCGGCCGCTTCTCCGACGTCACCGTCTCCTCCGGCATCGGCGCTGTTCCCGGCAAGGGGCTTGGCGTCGTCTGCTTCGATCAGGACCGCGACGGCTGGATCGATATCTATGTCGCCAACGACGGCGTCCCCAATCATCTCTGGCGCAACCGTCAGGGCCGCTTCACCGAAGAGGCGCTTCTGGCCGGCGCCGCCTTCAGCGCCGAAGGCAAGGCACAGGCCGGCATGGGGGTCGATGCCGCCGATCTCGACAACTCCGGCCGCGACTCCCTCTTCGTCACCAACCTCGCCCTCGAAACGAACAACCTCTACCGCCCCGATCCCTCCGGCAACTTTGAGGACGCCATCCTCCCCTCCGGCATGGGCCCCGCCAGCCTCATGATGACCGGCTTCGGCGTCCGGTTCCTCGACTTCGATCACGATGGCGCACTCGACCTGATGGTCGCCAACGGCGCCGTCACCACCATCGATGCGCAGCGCGGTTCACCTGCCCCCTTCCGCCAGCCCTCCCAACTCTTCCGCTCCGCCGCCGGCCGCTTCGCCGAAGTCATGCGCTTCCAGCCCGAGGAGGTCTCTCGCGGGCTCGCCATCGGCGATATCGATAATGACGGCGACCTCGACGCCATCATTTCGAACAACAACGGTCCCGTCCGTCTCTGGCGCAACGACGCTCCGCCAAAGGGAACCTCCCTCACGGTCGAACTCACCGGCGCCACCGCCAACCGCCAGGCCCTCGGCGCCCGCGTCGGCCTCCTTCGTCCCGGCCAACCTACCCTCTGGCGCCGCGCTCAGACCGACGGCAGCTACCTCAGTGCCTCCGATTCCCGCGTCCACTTCGGCTTCCCCCCGTCTCCCCCGCCATCGGAAATCCTCGTCGAATGGCCGGGCGCCACCTCCGAATCCTTCCCGGCGCCTCCCTCCGGCCCCGTCCAACTCCGCCAGGGGACTGGCCGCCCCCGTTAACCGTCACTCGACTACCCCAATTGACTATGGAGGTATGGGTGACCAATACTGTATAGGTCCGAGACCTACATTAAATTTTTCCAGGAGAAACAGTGAATCGAGAATTCCTTAAGCTGCGGTTCCTTTTGCCCCTGATCCTGATCCTGTCCATCGCACCTGTTGCGAACGCTCAGGTGCTTTACGGTTCCCTCGTCGGAACCGTCTCCGATCAGTCCGGCGCTATCGTCCCATCTGCCACCGTAACCATTTCCAATACCCAGACCGGCCAGACCCGGGAAACGACCACCGATACCGAAGGCCGTTTCCTTTTCCAGAATGTGCAACCCGGCAACTACGACCTGAAGGCCACCGCCACGGGCTTCCGCACCGTTTCGCGGACCGGCATCGCCATCACGGTCAACACCGTTACCCGTGTTCCCGTCTCTCTCGAAATTGGCCAGGTCGCCGACCAGGTTACCGTTGAAGCCTCCGGTGCTTCCCTGCAGACGGACAAAGCGGACGTCCACGTCGAACTCGGCGAAACCCAGGTGCGCAATTTGCCCCTGCCCCGCTACCGCAACTACCAGAGCCTGATTGACCTCGTGCCCGGCGCCACGCCCGGCCGCTATCAGAACTCTCCCGGTTCCACCCCCGGCCGCTCGCTGACCACCAACGTCAACGGCGTCAACCGCAACAACAACGTCACCAAGCTCGACGGCGCCACCAGCGTCCACATCTGGCTCCCGCACCACACCGCCTATGTGGCCCCGGCCGAAACCGTCGAAACCGTGAACATCTCCACCAATAACTTCGATGCCGAACAGGGCATGGCCGGTGGCGCCGCCATCACGGTCATCACCAAGTCCGGTACCAACGAACTGCACGGTTCCGCCTTTCTGATGCACGAAAACCACAAGTTCGGCGCCAAGAACTTCTTCTTCCGTGACCCCAAGACCCCCAAGAGCCTCATCACGATCCCCGGTTTCACCATCGGCGGGCCCATCGTTAAGAACAAGCTCTTCTTCTTCGGCGGTTGGGAAGGCCTCCGCGAGCGCGTTAACCGCAGCCGCCTGTTCACCGTTCCCACGGCCGATCAGCGCGCCGGTAACTTCTCTGCCTATCCCACCACGCTGTTCGACCCCAGCACCGGCGCCGTCAACGGTTCCGGCCGCACCCCTTTCCCGGGCAACCTGATTCCGGCCGCGCGCATCAGCCCCGTGTCCCGGAAGTTGGTTGATCTCACGCCGCTCCCGAACCAGCTCGGCAACAACGCCAACTACTTTGCCTCCGGCACCCAGAGCATGGATCGCGACAACTACGACATCAAGATCAACTACAACCCCACCAGCAAACTCGCCCTCTTCGGCAAGTACGGCGCCATGGATGCCCTCGTGAAGGGCAACTTCGGCCTCGGCGCCGCCGGCGGACCCTGCGTTTGCGACGGCGGTATCGGCGATGCCACCGTGCTCGCCCAGGTCACCACCGTTGGTTGGACCTATACCATCTCGCCCACCTTCCTCTGGGACGGCGTCGCCGGCTGGACCCGCACCGGTTCCGCCATCACCCCCGATGGCTATGGCCAGAACACCGGCCTCGACACCCTGGGAATCCCCGGCACCAACGGTGCCAGCATCCGCGAAAGCGGCATGCCGAGCTTCGCCGTCAGCGGCTACACCGACCTCGGTAATCCCGAAGGCTGGAGCCCCTACTTCTACTCCGATACCTCCTACACCACCACGCAGAACTTCGGCGTCATCAAGGGCGCCCACGACATGCGTTTCGGTTTTGAAGCCGTCCGCCACTGGCTCAACCACTGGCAGCCGGAAATCGGATTCGGTCCCCGCGGCCGTTTCATCTTCAACCAGACCGTCACCGGTACCCCCGGCACGCCCACCAGCCAGTTCAACTCCTACGGCGCCTTCCTGCTCGGCCTGCCCAACCTCATGGGTAAGACCCTGCAGTGGGAAAAGATGGTTGCCTTCAACAACCAGATGGGCTTCTACTTCCGGGATCGCTGGCAGGTCAACCGCAAGCTGACCATCAGCATGGGCCTCCGCTATGAGCTCTATCCCATGATGACCCGCTCGGGCTTCGGTGGTATCGAACAGTGGGATGAGAACACCAACATGGTGCTCCTCGGCGGCCGCGGCAACAATCCGAAGGATCTCGGGATCGGCACCAGCAAGAAGATGTTCGCTCCCCGCCTCGGCATTGCCTACCGCGTGAACGAGAAGACCGTCGTCCGCACCGGCTATGGCATCACCTACAACCCGATGCCCTTCGCCCGTCCGCTGCGCGGCTTCTACCCCTCCACCGTGGCGCAGGAGTTCAACGCTCCCAACGCCTTCCAGCCGTTCCAGTCGCTCTCCCAGGGCATCCCGCTCTTCTCGGGTCCTGACCTGAGCCAGCCGGCCGTCCCGCTTCCGCCCACCGCCCAGATGCGCACCATCGCCGGCGATTCGGTCGA
>CAZWDD010000392.1:0-4991 GCA_964632345.1 uncultured Solibacteraceae bacterium
GATGCGGACCGGGGGGCTGGCGGCGCCACCGATGTTGATGATGAGGTTGTATGTGCCGGGGGGCAGGTTGGGAATGGTGAGGTTGGCCTGGGCGAGGCCGATGAAGCCGGGAGAGAGGCCGAGGAAGAGCACGGGGGCGTCGATGTCGTTGATCGTGGCCGATACGGGCGCGGTGGGCCGGGCGAGCGGGTTCGATGGGGCGGGGTGGCCGGTGGGGACGGGATTGTCGAGGGTGCCGGTTCCGCTGAGATAGACGACGACGGCCGTGCCTGGGGCGGAGGGAGAGCCAGGGGAGTTGAGGCGGCCGTCGGGATTGACGGCGATGGCATGTGACTCGCCGTACTGAAAGACGCCGGGCGCGGTGGGAGAGACGGTGACGGCCAAAGGAGGAGAGACTCCGGCGGGAGTGAAGACACGCAGCCAGGCGGTTTCGCCGGTGCGAACGGCATAGGGGACCTGGCCGTTCAACTGGTTGGTGCTGGTGTAGAAGAGGGGGACGGGATGGCCGTCGAAGCAAACGGAGGAACTGCCGAGGAGGGTGGAAAGGGGCGTGGAGCGAGCGAAGGCTTCGCCGGGAGCGACGCGGTCACCGAAGATGCTGAAGATGGAGCCGGGGCTCAACTGGGGAGTGAAGCTGGCGCCATGGAGAGCGGCCAACTGGGAGGGGGCGGTATCGGGAGTGGCGTTGGGGAGGAGGTGGATCTGCTGGGCGCGGAGGCCGTCGGCGAAGAGGAGGGTGCTGCCTCGGACAAGGAGCGAGGAGACGAGGCGAAGGGGGGCGGATTCGGCGACAGCGCAGAGTGCGGGGTCTCCGGGGTCTTCGGAGCCCATGACGGCTTCGATGGTTCGATCGGGGCGAATGCGGCGGATGAGGAGGTTGGTGTTGTCGGCAAGGAAGAGGTCACCGGCGGGGGAGAGAGCGAGCGCGGTGGGGTTGCGGAAGCGGGCGAGCGAGATGGAACTGCCATCGCCGGAATGGCCGGATAGGGAATCTGAGCCGGCGAAGTGGACGGCGCGATTGTCTTGGAGGACGAAGATGGCATGGCGGCCGCTGAGGGTGAAGAAGATGCGGCCATCCGGCGCGATGGCGAGACCGCGGGGGTTACTGAAGGCGAAGCTTGTTGCGGCAGTGCCGCTGGAGGTGGAGGAGCCGCCGCCGGCGAGGAGTTGGAGCGAGTTATTGACGACGCGCCAGAGGCGGTTGGAGGTGGCAATGACGAGATTGCCGGCGGGGTCAAAGGCAATGTGTTTGGGGGAGGGAAGGGTGACGGAGGTGGGGTTGAGGCCGCTGGCGGGGGTAGTGGCGCCGCCGCCGGCAACGGTAGTGATGATGCCGTCGCGGGAGATGCGGCGGATGCGGCCACTGAGGCGGTCTTCGGCGAAGAAGAGTTCGCCCTGGGGCGAGTAAACGGGGCTGGCGACAAGGGAGACAGCGGCCTGGTCCGCGGGGGAGCCGTCGCCGCCGGAGCCGCCGCCGGCGATGAGGCGAGGGGGGCCCTGAGCGGGCAGTTCAAAGATACGGGAGGAAGAGGAGTAGAGAAGGTTGCCGGAAGGGGTGAGGGCGAGGCTGGTGAGGCTGGCCGGTCCATCGAGCGGGCCGGCATAGAAGTAACTGTTGCGGATGTTGCTTGTGACGGTGAGCTGGAGCGGGACTTCGAGGGGGGAGTTAGGCGCGCCGGGGACGGCGATACGGAGGGCGCCGGAGTATGGACCGGGATCGAGATCCCGTGCGGAGATGACGGGGATAAAGCTGGAGCCGGATGTGGAGGCACCGGTGACCCAGGGAACGGAGGCGGGGGCGGGGGCGATTTCGGAGAAAGTGTAGCGGGGGTCTTCGGCGCCGCGGATCTGGAGCGTTGGGCGGGCGGTGACGGCTTCGCGGGTCAGGAGTTGCGTGGCCAGGATGGGAGTGCTGGAAGCGGCCCAGGGGGAATAGGTGCCGCGGCGGGCAAAGGCGACGCCGCCGTCGTCGGAACGATAGAAGCCGCGGGTGGTGCCGGTGAGGACGATGGAGGGGTTATTGGGGAGAGTGAAGATGACGGGTCCGGCGGAGGGGGAGATGGGGGTGGAATCGATGCGGATGCTGAGAGTTGTCCAGGTTGTGCCGCCGTTGGAGGAGCGGAGGACGGAGAGGTTGCCGCAGCAATCGCCGGCCCAGGCCTCGGCGGGGTTGTAGGGGTTGAAGCGGACACCAATGGTATTGCCGTTGAAGACGCGTTCCCACATAGCGCCGCCGTTGGTGCTGCGGAAGATGCCGTTCTGGTTGCCTGAGGGGCCGGTCATGGTGGCGAGCAGGAGGCCTGGGTTGGTGGGATGGATGGCGATGGTGTTGACTCCGTTGAGGCCATCGGAAGCGCGGACCTGGGAGAAGCCGGTGAAGCTCTGGCCCTCATTGGTGGAACGAAGAATGGCGACGCCAGAGGGGTAGAACATGACGTTGGGGGAAGACGGGGAGATATAGACGCGGCGCGGGGCGGCGCCGACAAGACTCCATGAGTCGCCATTGTTGGTGGATTTGAAGATCTCCCAGTTTCCGTTGGGACCGCCGGAGAGCTGGGCATAGAGGGCGGAACCGAAGGCGTCGAGGTGTTCGCAGGCGCGGCCGGGAGCGGCGGGAAGACCGGAGGAGAGGGCGGCGAAGTTCAAGCCCGCGTCGACGGTGCGCCAGAGAAGCGCGTTGCCGGTGAAACCGCCGCAAACGAAGAAGGTGCTGGCAGATTGGGGAGAGAAGGCAAGGGAGTTGAGGGCGGGCGGCTGGGCGTTGGGGGAGAGAATGGGGACCTGGGTCCAGGTGAGGCCGGCGTCGGAGGAACGGAGGAGGCCGAGGGTGGGGATGGCGTAGAGGGTGTTGGGATTGTTGGGGGCGATGTCGAGAAAGCGAAGAGGGGCCTCCAGCGCGACTTGTGCTTGCGCCACGGCTGGCGACAGAAAAAGCGCCAGACTCAGACAAAGACGTACCATCCCATGATGTTAAACCACGGTTGGGGGGCCGGCGCCTGGAAGGGTTAGGCGCGACGACGGTTATTCGACGCCGCGGCGAAGGCGGAGGCCGATGGCGATGAGGGCGGCGCCGGAGAGCAGGTGAAAGGCGCGTTCAGGGACCGGGTCGATGGACTGATGGAGAAGTTTCGAGATCGACTCGAGGGCCAGGGCGATGGAATGGCCGAAGTCGGACAGGATGCGGACCATAGACATTTTGGGGAGGACAAGATGACTGTACTCAGCGGAATTGCCTGGCGCGATGGACAGTGAGTACCCGGACAGGCGGATGGCCGGTGGGATTGGAGTGGAGCCCGGGTACTGGAACCGGACTTGCGGGTAGTTGGCAGGAGTCGCTTGCGTTAGGATAGATTAGCTTCCTTGCATATAGGGAACCACTATCGCTTTGGAGAATTGATGAATCGAAATACCTTGTTGTTCACGGTTCTGGCGTGCCTCGCAGCCGCTACAACCCTGTCCGCACAAGAAGTCCGCGCCAGTCTGTCCGGGATCGTGACCGATCCTTCCGGCGCGCCCATCCCCGCCGCAACCGTAACCGTAACCAATATCGCGAAGAACACACAGGTGCAGACGCAGACCAATGATCTGGGCCTGTACAACACCCCTCTGCTGGAACCGGCCGCCTACACGGTGACGTTCGAGAAAGACGGGTTCCGCCGTGTGGTTCGCGAGAATGTAGTCCTGCAGACGCTAGACAAAGCCCGCGTCGACGTTCAATTGCAGATCGGCGCCGTGGCCGATTCGGTGACCGTTTCGTCCCAGATTTCGCAGTTGCAGACCGAGACGGCCAACCGCGACACCTCTCTTAACCAACAACTGATCGCGAACCTGCCGACGCAGGGACGGAATCCGTTCCAGATCGCCTGGGCCGCGCCGGGCGTGTTCAAGGCGGGCGGGTGGCGGTATCTGCGCTCGTTCGACATCGGCGGTTCCACCGGGTTTTCTGTGAACGGCGGCCGCAGCGGCGAGAACGAAGTGCTGCTTGACGGTATGTCGAACGTCCGGTCCAGCCGCACGGTCATTCACGTTCCGACGATGGAATCCATGCAGGAGTTCAAGGTGTTGACCAACACCTACGACGCGCAGTACGGCCGCACCGGCGGCGGTATCGTGACGATGGTGACGAAGTCGGGTACGAACCAGCTGCACGGCAATCTTTTTGAATACTTCCAGAACGACAAGCTGAACGCGAACCAGTTCGAGTTGAACGCGGGCAATCGCGTCCGGCCCCCGAACAATATCAATGCGTACGGGTTCTTCCTGTCGGGCCCGATCTTCATTCCGAAGGTTTTCGATGGCCGGAACAAGCTGTTCTGGACGCTGTCGCATGAGTCGATGCGGCAGCGCTCGGCCGATCCCGGCTTGCAGACCGTGCCGGAGATGGAGTGGCGGACGGGCAACTTCTCGTCGCTGCGGAACGCGCAGAACGCGCTCGTGCAGATTTATGACCCTCTCACCACCGTGGCTGACGGCACGCGCCAGGCGTTCCCGGGCAATGTTATCCCGGCCAGCCGGATCAACCCGATTGCGGCGGCAGCCCTGCGCTTCCTGCCCGCGCCGACATCGGCGGGAAATGGCCCGGCCCGGATCCAGAACTACCCCTACCCCTCGCGCTGGGTAGCGGATATGTTTCAGTGGTCCGGCCGCATTGATTACCAGGTGAACGCGAAGAATAATACGAATTTCCGTTATGGGCAGAATCCGTTCAGCGAGTATCGTGGATTGGTGTTTGTGCAGGACGTGAATGCGTCGAACCCGGCCGAACCGACCGGGAATGCACCCCTGAACCGAAACGGCCGCACGATCGGCTTCAACTGGACGTCGACGCTGAATCCGACCACGACCTTCGACCTGCGGATGGGGTTGAACCGCTGGGAGGAGGCCTCTGGCAATTCGTACGCTGCGGGGTATGATCCCCGGCAGCTTGGCTTCGACAGCGGGCTGGTGAGCCAGTTCACCCGTTTGGCGTTCCCGCGTTTCGACTTCACCGG
>CAZWDD010000393.1:0-4984 GCA_964632345.1 uncultured Solibacteraceae bacterium
GACGGCCGACCTGAAGCCGCAGGGAACGCCGGCCACGACATCGGTAGTAGGAGACGAAGTCGCCAATGCCATCTAAGCCGCGTACGATTATCGAGAAGGTGTGGGACAACCACATCGTAGCTGAGCGGGAAGGCGCGCCTTCGCTGCTCTATATTGACCTGCATCTGGTGCATGAGGTGACCTCACCGCAGGCGTTCAGCGGGCTGCGGGAGCGGGGGCTGAAGGTACGGCGTCCGGACCTGACGTTCTGCACGGTGGACCATTCGACGCCGACGACGCCGCGGAGCCTGCCGATTGTGGACCCGATTGCGGCGACGCAGGTGGCGCAACTGGAGGCGAATGCGAAGGAGTTCGGGATTCCGTACTTCGGTTTCCAGGACAAGGATCAGGGAATTGTCCACGTGATCGGGCCGGAAAACGGGCTGACGCAACCGGGCATGACGGTAGTGTGTGGAGACTCGCACACGGCGACGCACGGGGCGTTTGGCGCGCTGGCGTTCGGCATCGGGACGAGCGAAGTGGAGATGGTGCTGGCGACGCAGTGCCTGCTGCAGCGGAAATCGAAGACCTACGAAGTACGGGTGGACGGGACGCTGAAGCCGGGCGTGACGGCGAAGGACATCATTCTGGCGTTGTGCGCGAAGATCGGGATTGGCGGGGGCACGGGCTGCGTGTTTGAGTACACGGGGTCGGCGATCCGGGCGCTTTCGATGGAAGAGCGGATGACGGTCTGCAACATGGCGATCGAGGCCGGTGCGCGGGCGGGCCTGGTGGCGCCGGACGAGAAGACGTTCGAGTATCTGAAGGGCCGGCGGTTTGCGCCGAAGGGCGAGAAGTGGGACGAAGCGGTGGCGAAGTGGAAGGAACTTGTCACTGACGAGGGCGCCACGTATGACTACACGACCACAATCGATGCCGACGCGCTGGAGCCGATGATCACGTTCGGGACCAACCCTGGTATGGGCATGGCGATTTCCGGGGCGATTCCGGACCCGGCGAATGTGGGCGACTCGCTGGAGCGGGATTCGCTGAAGAAGGCGCTGGCGTATATGGGTCTGGAAGCGGGCAAGCCGATTGCGGGCCAGAAGATCGACGTGGTGTTTGTGGGATCGTGCACGAATTCGCGGATGTCGGACCTGCGGGCGGCGGCGAGCGTGTTGAAGGGCCGGAAGGTTTCGCCGAACGTGCGGACGATGATCGTGCCGGGATCGCAGGAGATCAAGCGGCAGGCCGAGGCCGAAGGGCTGCATGAGATCTTCAAGGCGGCGGGCGCGGAGTGGCGGGAAGCTGGCTGCTCTATGTGCATCGCGATGAACGGGGACCAGTTGACGCCGGGGCAGTACAGCGTGTCGACGTCGAACCGGAACTTTGAGGGACGGCAGGGCAAGGGAGGCCGGACGTTCCTGGCGAGCCCGCTGACGGCCGCCGCATCGGCGGTGACGGGCGTGGTGACCGATGTCCGGACGCTGGGCTAGAGAGGAATCGCACGATGCAATTTGAATCGACAGTTACACAGATCCAGGTCGACAACATCGATACGGATCAGATCATTCCGGCGCGGTTTCTGAAGACGATCAGCAAGGTAGGGCTGGGCGACCAGCTGTTCTACGACTGGCGCTACAACTCCGACGGATCGCCGAAGGCGGATTTCATCCTGAACACGGAGAAGGCGAAGGCTTCGAAGGTGTTGTTTGCCGGGGACAACTTCGGGTGCGGATCGTCGCGCGAACATGCGCCGTGGGCGTTGACGCAGTACGGGTTCCAGGCGGTGATTTCGACGAGTTTTGCGGATATTTTCAAGCAGAATTCGCTAAAGAACCGGCTGCTGCCGCTGGTGGTGTCGAAAGAGGTGCACGCGCAACTGCGCGAGGCGCTGGCGGCGAACCCGGACCTGACGGTGGCGGTGAACATTGAAGCGCAGACGCTGACGTGGCCGGGCGGCCCGGTGGCGGAGTTCCCGATCGATGGATTCGCCAAGCACTGCCTGCTGGCCGGAGTGGATGAGATCGGCTACGTGCAGCAGCACGAGGCGCAGATCGCCGCCTACGAAGCGCAGCGGTTCAGCACGCTGAATACGCTGGCCGGTTAGGCGTCAAAGCGGTAGCCGATACCGCGAACAGTGACCAGATGGACAGGCTGCGACGGATCGCTTTCGAGCTTCTGCCGCAGCCATGTCATATGGACGTCGACGGTGCGGGTATTGGGGGTGGCGTGGTAGCCCCACACCTCCTTGAGCAGTGTTTCGCGCGTGACGGCCTGACCCTTATGCGCGGTGAGGTAGAGGAGGAGTTGATACTCCTTGGCGGAGAGGGCGACCTCGGCGCCGTTGCGGCGGACGATGGCGGCGCGGGCGTCGATTTCGATATCGCCGAAGCGGACGGGCTCGGCGGGCGGTGACTTGCGGGCACGGCGGAGCAGGGCCTCCATGCGGGCCAGGAGTTCGGGGGTGTGGAAGGGCTTGGGGAGGTAGTCATCGGCGCCGAGCTTGAGGCCGGTGACACGGTCATCGACCTGGCCGCGGGCGGTGAGCATGAGGACCGGGGTGTCGATGGCTTCGTCGCGAAGGGTGCGGCAGAGGGAGAAGCCGTCGAGGCCGGGGAGCATGACGTCGAGGAGGATGAGATCGTAGCCGGCCTGGCGGGCGGCGTCGAGGCCGGAGGGGCCGTCAGGGCGGGAGACGACGGAGTAGCCTTCGGCGGTAAGGCGGTCCGTGAGGGTGAGGCGGAGGCCGGGTTCGTCTTCGATGAGGAGAATGAGTGCCATGGTCAGGAGCCGGGGATTTCGAGAGTAAAGCGGGCGCCGCCGGAGGGGCGGTTAGCGGCGTGGACGGAGCCGCCGTGGGCGCGGGCGATATTGCGGACGAGGGCGAGGCCGATACCGGAGCCTTTTCGCTGGGCGGCACGGCTGGCGGCGCCGCGGTAGAAGGGGTCGAAGATGTGGGGCAGGTCGGCGGCGGGGATGCCTGGGCCGTTGTCCTCGACGGTGAAGGTGGCGCCGGAGGGGGAGGCGGTGGCGGAGAGGCGGAGCCATTTGCCGGAGCCGTGGCGGAGAGCGTTTTCGACGAGGTTGCGGAGCGCGGCGCGGAGGGCATCGGGGTCAGCGGTGACGGTGTCGCCGGTAACGGCCGTTTCCCAGTTACAATCCGTGGGGCGGAGTGCGCGTTCGAGATCGGCGAGGATGGGGGCGAGGGGGACGGGGCGGCGGTCGAGGGGGGCCTGGCCGGATTCGAGGGAAGAGAAGCGGAGAATCTGCTCGACCATGCCGGTGAGGCGGTTGCCTTCGTCGCGGACGAGGGCGCCGTATTCGCGGATGCGGGTGGGGTCGGAGACGTAGCCGCCGGCGAGATTATCGGCGGCCGAGACGATGACGGCGAGGGGGGTGCGGAGTTCGTGGGAGACGCCGGCGGTGAATTCGAGTTGGAGGCGGGCGAGGCGCTGGGCGCGACGGAGGGCGAAGCCAAGAGCGACGAGGGCGGAAGCGAGCAGGAGAAGGGTGACGGCGCTGACGGCGAGGTTGCGATTACGAGTGCGGCGGACGGCGGCGTCGAGGGTGCCGGCGCGGTGGGTTGCTTCCAGGCGCCAGATGCCGGGGGAGGGGAAGTCGGAGGGAGGGGGGCCGCCGAAGGGGCGGCCTTTGCGGGCGCCGCGGCGCGGGGGGAGGCGAGCGGGCATGGGACCGGCGCGGCGGAGTTGGAGGATGACGCCCGATGATGCATCGGCGTTGGAGTTGGGTGGGGTGTCGCGGCGGCGGATGGCGACGTTGAATTCTTCGTCGAAGGCGGGGCCAAGGTGGCGGCGGATGAGATTGGGCAGGTACTCGGTTTCGATTGCGGCGGCGTCGAGTTCGATGACGGCCCAGGCGGGGGAGGGGATGGGGCCGAGGGGGCTCAGGAGAGCGGGCGGTTCCATGACGACGGGGCCGTTGCGGAAGGGACGGTCGCGCCACCAGGCGGGGTGGGCGACGGGTTCGAGGGCGCGGGTTTCTTCGTTCCAGAGTTCGGCGCGCCACTCTTCGTTATTGGCCAGGCGGATGACCAGGATGCGCTGGAAGGGGAGTGTTTCGTCGGGCGGGTCCGGGGCGACGGAGCGGCTGAGGGGGCCGGCGACGGAGGCGACGAGGCGGTTAGCGTCGCGGTCGGCCTCGGCGGCGATACGCTCGAGGGCGGCGGAAAGTGCAGCGCGGCGGCGTTGTTGATCGGCCTCGCTGACCTCGCTGATCCAACGATATTGGAGCCAGGCGAGGGGGAGGAGGGCGAGCAGGGCGGAGCCGACGAGGAGATTGACCTGTTTATCGCTGAGCCGCATAGCGCCACTCTCATTGTGACGGGAAATTTCGGGGGAATTCACAGGGGAGGGGGGATTTAGCATTTCCTTAACCAACTCTTTGGCGGGAGATGCGTTTATACAGTCAGAGGCCGTGAGAATGAAGCCGGCCGTAACCGAAGAAAGGAACTTTCCCCCATGTTTGCCAAGACCCTCATTCTGACTGCTTTGACCGCCGCGGTTGCCTTTGCGCAACCCCCTGGAGGCGGCCCCCGTTCCGGGCAGGGCCGGAACTTTACGGAGATTAAGGCGTATCTGAACCTCTCCGATACCCAAGTGACGTCCATTCAGGAATCGAACCGAACAGGGATGGAGGCGATGCGCACCAATGCGCAGCAGGCGCGCGAGAAGATGAAGACGCTGCAGACGGCCGTGCGGGATTCGAATGACCCGACGGTGGTGGGCAACGCGGTGATCGAGATGCGAAACATGCGGAAGCAGGCGCAGGAGGCGCGTGCGAAGATAACTGAACAGGCCGTGAGTTTCCTGTCCGCCGAGCAGAAGGAGAAGCTGAAGGCGCTGGAGACCTCGAAGGAGTTGCGGGCTGAGAAGCGGCAGGCGATGGCGCTGATGCTGCTGGAAGGACCGGGGATGGGAATGGGCCGCGGGCCGCGCGGCGGCCGGGGCAGCGGGATGATGCACGGACCGGGACGCTTCGGACC
>CAZWDD010000394.1:0-2567 GCA_964632345.1 uncultured Solibacteraceae bacterium
GGATGAGCCCACCACCTTCTGGTACGATGGCAAGCCCTATGAGCCGAACAACCATGGCGACCACTACTATGGCAATGTCACCCTGAGGACGGCTCTCGCGAAGTCTCTGAACATCCCCGCCGTCAAACTGGCGGAAACGGTTGGCTTCGGCGAGGTGGTCAAGCTGGCCCGCGCGGCAGGCATGAACCTCCAGATCCGCCCTACCCCCTCGCTTGCCCTCGGGGCCTACGAGATGACGCCGATCGAAGTCGCCGGCGGCTATACCGTGTTCGCCAATAAAGGCCAGTACAGCAAACCCAACTGGGTTCGTTCCGTGCGCGACGACGGCGGAGACGAGATCTTCGCTCATAAACCCCTCAAGCGTCAGGCGCTTGACGCCCGCATCGCCTATCTCACCACCAACATGATGGAAGAGGTCGTCCGTTCCGGCACCGGTGCAGGCGTCCGTTCCCGTGGCTTCGGACTTCCCGCCGCCGGCAAGACGGGCACCTCCCATGACGGTTGGTTCGCCGGTTTCACCACCAAGCTGATTTGCGTCGTCTGGGTCGGCTTTGATGACAATGAAGAGCTGAAGCTCGAAGGCTCGCAGTCCGCCCTACCCATCTGGACCGAGTTCATGAAGCGCGCCCACGCCCGGCGTGCCTACCGCGGCGCCGGACCTTTCCCCATGCCCGACGGCGTGGTTTCGGTCACCGTGGACCCAGCCAACGGGCTGCTGGCCTCGGCCGGTTCTCCCAATGCCCGCAGCGAGGTCTATGTCACCGGCACCCAGCCCACTGGCGTTTCCGGCGGAATGGGCGGCGGCACCCAGGTTGCGAGTTGGGACGCGCCCGACGATGCTCCCCCCCAGGAGACCGTCGCCGCCGAGGCCCGTGTCCGCGTCCGCCGTTCCTCCGGCGGCGCTGCTCCCGCCGGGGCCGAGTCCGCTCGTCCCTCTGTCGCGGCGCCTCCTGCTGTAGATGAGAAAAAAGGCATGTTTGGACGCATCGGCGACTGGTTCAAACGCCGCGGCGGTAATTGACGCCTTCCCGGCAGCTGCCGCTGGATGTACACTGAGCTTGAAGAGGAGGTGCATTCATGAAAGGCACGACTGCCCCCTTTTGGTGTCTCTGCATCGGAATCGGGGTGCTGAGCCTCCGGGCACAGCAGGCGAATAATGATGGGCTCCGCGTTCCAACGCGCGACGCCGAAGCGAACGCAGCCGCGCGCCAGGGTCTATCGTTTGAACAGCGCGGCGATATCTACATGGCCCGCAAAATGTATCGCGAGGCCGTCGACGCCTATAAACAGGGCCCGGCCGATTCCCCCATCCTTGCCAACAAAATCGGTATCGCCTACCACCAGTTGACCTTCCTCCCGCTCGCCCGCAAACAGTACGAGCGGGCGCAGAAGATGGACTCCAAGTACGCCGAGGCCATCAACAATCTGGGCACCGTCTACTACGCCGAGAAAAACTACCGGAAGGCCATTTCACAGTACCGCAAAGCGCTGCGCCTCAACCCCACCTCCGCTTCCATCTACTCCAACCTCGGCACCGCCTTCTTTGCCCGCAAGAAGTATAAGGATGCCTCGGAGTGTTACCAGAAGGCCTTGGAGCTGGACCCCGAAGTGTTTGAGCACCGCAACTCCAACGGCGTTCTCCTGCAGGAACGAAGTGTCGAGGAGCGCGCGAAGTTCTACTTCTATCTCGCCAAGACCTATGCCAAGGCCGGCCACGCCGAACGTGCCCTGCTCTATATGCGGAAGTCGATTGAAAACGGGTTCAAGGACCGCAATAAATACGTGGAAGACTCCGATTTCCGCGACATGCAGGAGTTGGCCGAGTTCCAGGAACTTCTTAAGTTGGAAGTACGTGCGCTCTAGTCTGCTGTGGTTGCCGCTGCTGCTTGCCGCCGGCTGCGGGAAGACGGCCACCTCCGGCTGGCAGCGCGTTGGCCTGCTGCCGGTGGAGGATCTCCGCGCGGAGGCGCCCGCCGATGGCGAGGCCGAAGGCGTGCGCGTCGCCGTGTGGAACGCCCTGCAGGGCCAGGCCGGGATCCATGCCGTGATGGTGTCGCACCGCCGCGACCTGCCGGAGTTGGGTGCCGCACGCGTCCTGGAGGGATACTTCGACGGCGCCCGCTATCAGTTCCGCTGGGGGGACGATGCACTCTCCTGCCAGGGCGGCCTCGTGCGCTGCGCGGCCCAGGTCGCCGCCCGTGTCTCCAGCGACCTGGGCGCCGCCGCGCGGCCCCTCCCCACGTCGGTCGCCCTGCGCGCCATTGCCACCGGCAGCGGGTTCGCCGCCGCCGCCAGCGCCAATCCGGAGTTGGCCGCGGCCTGGCTGGGGTGGTCCGGTGAGGTGCAATTGACGGGTGGACCCGCCGCGGCGCTGCAGGTTCTGCACAGTGCCCCCGTTGACAGGATGGCGCCCTACGATGCCGCCCGCATCCGCCTGAAAATCGCCGAATTGCAGTTGGATCGCGCGGCCTTCGCCCGCCAGATGGAAGCCCTCGCCCAGGCTGCTCCAGGTGATCCGGATGTGCAGGAGCAGGCTGCGGCCGAGGCGATCCGGCGTCGCGATGCGC
>CAZWDD010000394.1:2667-4978 GCA_964632345.1 uncultured Solibacteraceae bacterium
GATCCGGATGTGCAGGAGCAGGCTGCGGCCGAGGCGATCCGGCGTCGCGATGCGCCGTCCGCTCTGCGTTTCTACGAGGCAGCGCTCGCCATGCGGCCCCGCCCGCAGTCCTTCAATCAGGCAGCCTACGCGGCCATCTATGCCGGCAACAAGGCCCGGGCGGAGAGCCTGGCCGAGGCCGCCATCGCCGCCGCGCCACTGGCGCCCGAGTTCGTCGATACCCGCGGCGACGTTGCCTACTTCTTCCGCGATTTCTCCAGCGCCGCCCGGCACTATGAGCGGGCGGCCGAGATCAATCCCGCCTTTCTGAATGGACTCGAACTCTGGAAAGCCGCCGACGCTGCCCGCCTCGCCGGCGACCAACCCGCCGCCGAGTCCCTCCTGGCGCGCTACATCGATGCCCGGAAACGCACCGGCCTCCGCAATCCGCTGCTCCTCGAAGCCGTCTGGGCGTGGCGGTCCGGCAACCAGGAGGAGGCCATTCGCAAACTGCAGACGGCGGCCGATTCGCTCGATCGCGGCCGCGCCCTGTTCCTCCTCGCTCTCGCCGCTCTTCACCGCAAGGATTCGGCCTCCGCTGAACGCTTCTGGCGCGAGATGGACAATACCACCGTCGAGTCGGCATTCCTCCGCAGCCTCCTGCAAGGGGCCCCGCTGCCCGCCGGCTTCCCGTTCCCGCACGAAGCCGTCACCGCGCTACGCCATTATCTGCGCGGCGACATGGCCGCCGCCCGCGATAGCTACGCCGCCGCGCGATTGAAGTTCGATCTGCTCAGCGAAGGCCACTGGCGCACTCTCGCCTCCCGTATCGAGGGCAGGGAACCCGAAGGCTCGCTGCCCGCCTCTCCGGACGACTGGCTCACGATCGTTCTGCGCTAGCGGTCAGCCTACTCCCACGGGCGCTTCGCCGCGCCGTGATCCCGATCCTTCACGCGGTCATACAGATGACCCGTGCACACCGTCCCGAGCCCGTTGTTGTAGTGCGACGTTGCGCCAAGCGCCTCCGTCAGGTCTTCCGTGAACGAATGCAACGCCTTCAGGTGGTCCGCCAGCGCGGCCATCTTGTGGCCTTCCCTCGTCAGGAAAAACATCTGGTAGCCGCCATGCACCAGCCGTGCCACTTCTTTCCCATGCACCAGCAGGCCCGCTTCGCCAATCACTGGCATCCCGTCCTCGCCCTCTTCCACCACGCACGCCAGGCCGCGCCGCGACACCAGGTTGCCATCAACCGTGAATCCAGCGCTACGCGCGGCGCTCATGCGGTCGGAAAACGTCAGCTCAGCGGGTTTTTCGCGGCGGAAGAACATATATCGCCATTATAATCACTCCGATGGCACACATTCTCTCCCTCGATGAGGGTACGACCTCTGCCCGCGCGGCTCTCTATGACTCCGCGGCCCGCCGCATCTCCCTCGCTGCCGTGCCCACCGAGTCCCGGTTTCCTCATCCCGGCTGGGTCGAACAGGATGCCGGCAGCATCTGGCAGGCCCAATGGCTGGCCGTGCAGAACACGCTCGGGTTGGCCGGCCGCTCGCTCGCCGACGTCCATGCCATCGGCATCACCAACCAGCGGGAAACCACTGTCGTCTGGGATCGCCAGACCGGCCAGCCCGTTGCTCCGGCCATCGTCTGGCAGTGCCGCCGCACCGCCGCCCGCTGCCGCGAGCTGGCCGCCCACGCCGTCAAAATAACCCGCCGCTCCGGCCTCGTCGTCGACGCCTATTTCTCCGGCACCAAGATCGCCTGGATTCTCGACAACGTCGAAGGCGCGCGCGCCAAAGCCGCTAATGGGGATCTGCTGTTCGGCAACATCGACACCTGGCTCATCTGGAATCTCACTCGCGGCAAGGTGCACGCCACTGACCCCACAAACGCCTCCCGCACCATGCTCATGAATCTCGCCACCGGCGAATGGGACGAGGAGTTGCTGCGCCTGCTCGACGTGCCCGCCGCCATGCTGCCGAAGATCGTTCCCAGTTCCGCCATCATCGGACACACCGATGGCGAGGCCTTCGGTGCCGAGGTGCCCATCGCCGGCATCGCCGGCGATCAACAGGCGGCCCTCGCCGGACAGGCCTGCTTCTCCAAGGGACTCTCCAAGAACACGTACGGCACCGGCTGCTTCGCCCTGCTGCACGCCGGCGATACCGAACCCGTCTCGGAAAACCGCCTGCTCGCCACCCGCGCGGCCTCCACCACCGGCGCCGCGCAGTTCGCCGTCGAGGGCAGCATCTTCATCGCCGGCGCCGCCGTGCAGTGGTTGCGCGACAAACTGCAGCTCATCGCCTCGGCCCCGGAGACAGAGGCGATT
>CAZWDD010000395.1:0-4963 GCA_964632345.1 uncultured Solibacteraceae bacterium
GGGGGGCGGTGCCAGGGCGGGGCGAGCAGACGAAGGAACTGCGGGAGGAGTTCGGGGGGAGGCGGTAGAAGGGGGAAGGGAGCACAGGGAAATCCCACGGGAAAACGGGAATGTTCCGTGTTGGCGGGCTGGGCATCCGGCCCGAGAATGGGTATTAGGGATCGGTGCGCGAAATCTTCTTGGCGCGGCGAAACGAGAGGAGCGCGAAAGTCACCATGGTGAGCAGGAAGAGGCCGGAGAGGAAGAGGCGGAAGAGTGCCTTTGGCTCACCATCAAAGTTCTTCCATGCCTCGTAAACTTTCGGGACGGCCGGGACGGCGAGGCAGATGAAAACAAAGGCGATCATCTCATTCCAGAGGACGCGCAAGGGCCGGATGATGCCGGGCATGACATGGGAGAGAAACTTGCGGCCGGTGGAAAGCATCGAAAAAGTAACCGTACCCAAATTATATGGCAGGCTGGAGGAAGGCCGCGAAAATGCCGATGAGATGGGGGAGGCCGCCGGTGGTATCCTGAGGGCAGTCATTTCCGGCGGGAGAAAGAAAGACAGGTTTGATTTGGACGATCGGTTAAAAGAGCTGATGCAGGACTTGGGAAATGCAATCAATGAATCCCTGTCCGATTCTGACCGGATTGCTGAGGCGATCGGTGAGATCAAGCGGGCCGGGTACGATGTATTTCTAGTGCTGGAAGCGACGATCGGGTTCAATAAGCGGGAAGAGGGCGCGGCGGACGAAGAGTTCGAAGAGTCTTCGGAAATGGGCACCGAGGAGATGGGTGAGGCGCCGAAGCGGGTACGTTCCGGGAAGCTTTCGTGGACCTCGCAGGATCAGAAGTTTCTGCGCGCGTTGAAGATTTCGCTCGACGACGAGGCGAATCGCTAGAGCAGTTCGCGATAGGCGTTGAAGGTGGCATCGACGGCGCGATCCCAGGTGAAGGGAGCGGCCCAGGCGAGGCCGAGAGAAGAGTAGCGTTCGCGTTCAGCGGGCGAGTCCATCCAATGCTGTAGGGCGCCGGCGAGGGCGGAGGTGTCTTCGGGGTCGAGTTGGAGGGCGGCTTGGCCGGAGATTTCGGCGAGGGCGGAGCGATTGGACGTGATGACGGGGAGGCCGTGGGCCATGGCCTCGATGACCGGGATACCGAAGCCCTCGTCGAGGGAGGGGAAGGCGAAGAGGGAGGCGCGGCGGTAGAGGGCGTCTAACTGGGCGCTGGAGACGTAGCCGGTGACGTGAATATCGTTGGCGCGGGGGCTGTTGCGGATGAGGTCGAGGGTCTGGTGCGCGCCGAAACCGGCGGCACCGGCGAGGATGAGTTTCCAGCCGGGGCGAGTGCGGGAGAAGGCTTCGACGAGCCGGGCGGAGTTTTTGCGGGTCTGGATGGAACCGACGGAGAGGACGATGGGTTCGCGGGAGGAGAGCGGGGGGAGGGCGGCGGGGTGGGTGACGCCGTGGTGAATGACGCGGAGGCGAGAGGTAGGGACGTGGAGGAGGTCGTGGACCTGGGAGGCGGTGAAGGCGGAGACGCAGAGGATGAGATCCGAGCGTTCGGCGGCGTGGCGGGCCTGGGCGGCGAAGCGGGCGCGGAACTCGGGCGTGGAGTATTCGCCGGTGAGGACAAAGAGATCGTGAAATGTGGTGACGGCGCGGCGGGCACGGGCCGCGGGCAAGCGCTGGTTGAGGCCGTGGAAGATGGAGTGGGAGGGGAGCCAGGAGTCGAAGAAGGGGCGGCGGGAGGCGTTGGAGGGGATCGGGGTGGAGAACGACTTCAGGAACTTGTTGGAGCGGTAGCAGAAGGAGTAGCGGGCCTCGGGATGGTGGCGGCAGAGGCCGTGGAGGATCTCCCTGGAGTAGACGCCGACGCCGGTGAGTTCGGGGCCTGTGGCGTAGGTGGCGTCGAGAGCAATGCGCACCGGCCTATTTTTGCATGGCGGATAGATGGAGGGGCGAGCGGAGGAGGTCGGCGAGTGTGTCGTCGCGGCCGTCGAGGGGGATTTCGACGGCGTCGTATTCGAGCGGGGGAATGGAGGACTGTCGGCCGGTGCGGAGTTGGACCCATTGGCGGGTGCGGGCGGGGAGGGGGTCGGCGGAGGGGGAGGGGCCGAAGGAGAGGACGGCGAACTGTTCGGGGCCGGTGCGGGCGAGGAGGTCGGCGTCGGGGAAGAGTTCACGGACCATTTCGCCGGTTTCGATGAGGGCCATATCGCGGGCCTGTGCGCCGAAGACATCCTGCATGCGGCCGTAGCCGGTGAGGGTGACGACGGCGAGGCGGGAGGACTTGGACCAGCGGGAGGAGAGGCGGCGGGCCATTTCGCCGAGATAGAGGAAGCCGGCGCGGGAGGTAAGGCCGGTGAGTTCATCGGTGCCGGGGAGTTCCTCGCGGGCAAGGAGGGCCTGTTGGCGTTCGAGGGCGGCGCGGAGGGTGCGTGCGAGGGGGATGCAATCGAGATCCTCCTTGAGGAGATAGGCGGCGGCGCCTTCGCGCATGGCGGTGAGGGCGAGGGATTCTTCTTCGCGGACGGTGAGGATGACGAAAGGGGAGGCGGGGGCGAGTTCGCGGAGTGTGAGGTAAGGGTGGAGGCCAGGGGAGTCGCCGGTGGCGAGATCGAGGAGGACGAGATCGAAGGAGTCGGACGAGAGAGCGGTAACGGCTTCGGAAAGGGTTTCGGCGTGGAAAAGGTCGACGGAGCGGCCGAGGAGGTTTTCGTGGGGCCGTTCCTCGAGTTCGTCGAGGGCTTCCTGGACGAGGCCTGCATCCCAAGGATCGTTTTCGACGAGCAGGAGGCGTGCCCGAGACTTTTCCCCCGCGTTGTTCGGCATAGATTACCCACCGAGTTAGTGGGTAGCGGGGAGGAATGTTCTCACACGGCCATCTGATATTCCTTGAGCTTGCGGTAGAGAGTGGTGCGGCCGATGCCGAGTAGTCCGGCGGCCATGAGGCGGTCGCCTTTGGTGTACTCGAGGGCGTTGACGATGGCGCGGCGTTCCATCTCCGTGAGGGGGAGGATGGGGGAATCAAGGAAGCGGGTGTCGAGATCGGGGGCGGGTGCGGGTGCCGCGGCGACGGAGGCGGGGCGTGCGTAGGAGCCGTTGGCGGTGGCGGCAAGGGCGACGCCGGGGCCGCGGCGGGCGTAGAGGAAGTTCTGGACGGGGGAGGGAAGATCGTTGAGATGGAGGAGCGGTCCGGTGCGGACGGCGACCATCTGCTGGATCATGTTTTCGAGTTCGCGGACGTTGCCGGGCCACTCGTAGCTGAGCATGGCGTCCATGGCTTCCTGGGTGAAGGTGTGTCCGGAGCCGTACTTGCGGAGGAAGTGCTGCATGAGGACGGGGATGTCCTCCTTGCGTTCGCGGAGCGGGGCGAGGCGGACGTTGACGACGTTGAGGCGGTAGTAGAGATCGCGGCGGAAGGTGCCCTTTTCGACTTCCCTGAGGAGGTCTCGATTGGTGGCGGCGACGATGCGGAAGTCGGAGCGTTTGGTCTGGAGCGAGCCAACGGGGCGGAACTCCTTTTCCTGGAGGACGCGAAGGAGCTTGGCCTGGAGGTCGAGGGGGAGTTCGCCGATTTCGTCGAAGAAGGCGGTACCACCGTTGGCTGCTTCGATGAGGCCGATTTTGGCGGAGACGGCGCCGGTGAAGGAGCCCTTGGCGTGGCCGAAGAGTTCGCTTTCCATGAGGGGGCCGACGAAGGAAGAGCAGTCAATCGTGACGAAGGGGCCAACGGGATTGGCGGCGTGGATGGAGCGGGCGACTACTTCTTTACCGGTGCCGGTTTCGCCGAGGATCAATGCCGGCCAGCGTCCGGTGGCGAGTTTTTCGACCATTCGCTGGACGTGGCGAAGGCGGGGGGAGTGGCCCACAAGCGTGGGTTCAGGGGTTGGAGGATGATTGAAGTTGGCCATGAACAGAGTCCGTTCCGGGAAGGACCGGCGGTAGCTGGCCGGAGCTTCTTAAGAGAGTAGTGTGAGCCTGTAGAAATAAATCTACGCGGAAAAGTAAATTTTCTAAAGACCGCAAGGGTAGAGATGGGGTGGAAATGATGTGGCGACCGATCCCCCCTGATGGGGGTATGCCGGCGTAAGGGGGTGTTAGTCGGTATCCCAGGGGACGATGAAGGCGTTGGGGAAGCGGTGCTGCAGATTGAGGAGTAGGCGGGCGGCGGCGGCGGGGGAGGGTTCGCGGCCGACGAGGACGCGCCAGGCTTCGGAGTGGCCGCCTTTCGGATTGGGCGGGCGATAGCGGACGACGACATCGGGGTAGCGTGGAGCGAGTTGTTTGCGGAGTAACTCGGCGCGGGGTTTGGTGGGAAGGGAGCTGACCTGAATGGTGAACTGACGGCCGTGGAGGTAGGAAGCGGGAGGGTCGATGACAGTGACGCGGACGCGAGCGGTGCCATCGCGAATGAGATCGATATCGCGAGCGGCGGAGCGGGAGAGATCGATGATGCGGTTCTTGATGAAAGGGCCGCGATCGGTGATGCGGACGTCGGTGTTTTTGCGTGTGGCGAAGGAGTGAACGCGGACCCAGGTTTCAAAGGGAAGCGAGGGATGCGCGGCGGTGGGTTTGTCCATGTCGTAGATCTCGCCGTTGGCGGCGCGACGGCCATGATAGGGTTCGCCGTACCAACTGGCGACGCCTTCCTGCGAGGAACCGATGCGCGCGGTGGGGACGGTGGCGGCGGCGCGGCGGGAGCCGCACGCGGCAGTGAACAAGAGAGCGGCAACGAGCGTGAGAGCGAGTGCCGCAGTGTTGTGGCGGGGAAGTGGCGATGTGCGCGCAAGGCAACAATGACGGGCCTTTGCGAGACATCGCAAGGATGAGAGAAAAAAAATTCGCGAGAGCAAAGCGGTTCGGCGAAGAGGCGCAGCCGCGGCGCGACCGGCGGAGGAAGTGCGTGGGAGGCCCGTGTTTATTGGTCCAAAATGCATCGCGCTCATAAAAACATTTTGACGCAAGTTCGTTTTTTT
>CAZWDD010000396.1:0-4520 GCA_964632345.1 uncultured Solibacteraceae bacterium
CGGTGGAAGGTCAGGCGCAGGAACCACCTTCGCCGGCACCGAACCACCGTGCGCAAGCCTCAGCCAGCCATCGGAACCCCAGACGCACCGCTGGATCGCGGATTCCCGCCCCAGCGGCGACAGCCGGGTCCCGGCGACTGGGCGCGAGCAGAGATGCGTGTGCCACACAGTCCCGTCGGCCAACTCGACGATCTGGCCGTGCCCAGCGCGTTGCAGAGGAGCCTGCGGCGCGTCCTTCGAAGTTATCGGGTGCAGGTCAGGGTGCAGTTCGTATGGCCCGAAGAGATCGCGCGATCGCGCATGAGTCACCGCATGGTCATAGCCGGTACCGCCCTCGGCGACGACGAGGTAGTACCAGCCATCGTGGCGCATAAGGTGCGGCGCCTCCGTCATGCCCAACACGGTGCCGCGGAAGATCACCCGCGGAGTTCCCACAAGGCGCGCTTCGGCCGCAGAATACTCCTGCGCGATGATTCCGGCGAAGGGCGTGGGCCGCGCGCGATGGTCATGCAGCGCGGCAAGCAGCCACTTGCGCCCGTCGTCGTCATGGAAGAGCGACGGATCGAATACCCCGGCGCCCAGATAGACCGGGTCCGTCCAAGGTCCTTCGATCGAAGGCGCGGTGACAAGGTAGTTGTGCGCATCCTTGTAGTTTCCGGTGCGCCGCTTCATGTCGGTGTAAACCAGCCAGAATTGTCCGTCGGAATGGCTGAGGCCGGGCGCCCAAACGCCCCCGCAGTCGGGGTTGCCGCGCATGTCGAGCTGGCTCGCGCGGGACAGCGGCCGACAAGCGAGCCGCCAGTGCACCAAGTCGCGCGAGTGGAAGATCTGCACCCCCGGATACCATTCGAAGGTCGACGTGGCCATGTAGAGGTGCTGGCCCACTCGGCAGATCGCGGGATCGGGGTTGAAGCCCGGCAGGACCGGGTTTTGCAACATGCGTTCTTCGGTCCCGGTACCCGCTTTCATCCCGTGCTCTCTGCAAGGAATACTTCACGGACGTATGCAGATCCTTCGGGCGTGCAGGCCATGCGTTCCAAGTTCCGCCGGACCCGTCCTGTCACACCATCCTCAGACGAGAGAATCGGCGCCTCAGCGCCAAACCCGGCGGGCATGCCGTGGCTCGAGGCTATGCAGGACAATCCTGTGAGGGCCGGCGCAAGACTCTTGACGGCTACCAACTCAGCGGCGGACACCCACTTGCGGTTCAGTTCGAGATCGACGGCTGGAGCCGGAGCCAACGATACAAGGCAGCACGCAGGCAACGCAGGCATCCTGGAAATGTCAGCCCCCCTCGCCAAGTCCACTCTATGCGGCGCAGCGATATTTACTACCATACTACAACGTTACAGTTCCGGCGTTCAAGGCAGAACCGTCCAGTGGGTCGGGGAGCCGACCTCCGCCTGTCCGCCTTGGGCTCCTGCGGCGCCGGTCTGAATGTCTTCCCGGTCTCCAAACCGGCGAAGCGAGGGAAGACGGCCGCGAAGAACCGCTTGTTTTTGGATATCTGTATCGTTACTGTAAAGACTGCAACGATGCAGATCGCATGGTTGAGGCATGAGCACTGCGCGACCGATGCCGGCATTGCCTAGAGTGAGGCGCCGGACCATGCTCTCATCCTGACGCGGTCAGGTGTTCGTCTGCGGGCTGAAGGGCAGCCGGATAGAATCGGGAGGAAATCATGCACTTATTTCGTCTGGCGCTCACAGCTGGCGCCGCCGCATCCTTCGGGGCGCTTCCTGCGCTCTCCGAAACGACCGTAACCTGGCTTCACATCGAGACAAATCCGGCCATCGTCGCAGCTTGGGAGGAAATCGCTGCCAAGTTCGAGAGCCAGCACGCAGGCGTCGACGTAGAACTTCAGTTCCTTGAGGCTGAAGCCTTCAAGCAGAAACTGACGACACTTCTTCAGTCCGACGCCAAGCCGGACATCTTCTATTCCTGGGGCGGCGGGGTATTTCACGAACAAGCCAAAGCCGGCGTATTGCGAGACATCACCCCCGAGATGCAGGGCGACTGGGCAGACAGCCTGAGCGCCGCCGGGGTCGATGCCTTTACCTATAACGGAAAGGTGCATGGCGTCCCGTTCAAGGTCGAGCAGGTGGGCTTCTGGTACAACAAGGCACTCTACGCCAAGGCGGGTGTGAACGCCGACGACATCAAGACTTGGGACGACTTTCAGCAGGCGATGCAGAAGCTGAAGGATTCGGGCATCACCCCCATTGCGCTCGGCTCGGCGGATCTCTGGCCCGTCCATTTTTACTGGGCCAATCTCGCCATCCGGCTCGGCGGGCGCGACGCGCTTGCGGCGGCCCGCCGCGGTGAAAACGGTGGCTTCGACAACCCGGTCTTCGTGAAGGCAGGCGAGATGCTGAAGGAACTGGCCGACATGGAGCCATTCCAGAAGGGCCACCTGTCGGCGAAATACGGCGATGCGGCGGCGGTGTTCGGCAATCAAGAGGCAGCGACCCATTTTCAGGGAACTTGGGACTACGGTCGCCACCGGGCGCTGTCCGCGACGAAGGAAGGCATTCCCGATTCACAGTTGGGGTGGTACGCATTCCCCGCGGTCGAGGGCGGCGCAGGCCGAGCGACCGATACCCTGGGCGGGATAAACGGATGGCTAGTTTCCGCGGGTGCGGATGATGCGGCCATCGATTTCCTGAAGTTCTTCACCAGCAAGGACAACCAGGAAAAGCTAGCTGCGGACGGTTTCCTGATCCCGGTCGCAAAGGGCGCCGGCACCCAGATCAAGAACCCGTTCTTTGCGCAGATCTCGGAAAACATCGGCGTCTCCGAGTACCATCAGCTCTTCCTCGACCAGGATCTCGGCCCCGACGTGGGGCGTGCGGTCAACGATGCCTCCACAGCCATCGTGGCCGGCTCGATGAGCCCTGAGGAAGCGGCCGCCTACATCCAGGACGCTTGGAACGCGAACCAATAGCGTCGAGGAATTGGGCGGCGCCTGAACCAGCCGGAGCCGGCCGGGCGCCGCCCGCATCGCGGGTAAGAGGAAAGAGCGGTCCGATGAGATCGGAAGAGCAGGCGCGGCGAAACGCGAACCGCGGTGGCAGACTGACGGCAATCATCATCTTCCTTCCGCCGGCACTGATGTTGTTCACCATATTTGTGGCCTTACCGATCATCCACGCGGGATATTACAGCGGGTTTCGCTGGAACGGTTTCGGCACGCCGACGAACTTTGTCGGACTGGCGAATTACGACCGCGTCCTGAGCCACGGGGTTTTCGATACGGCGGCCTGGAACACTTTTCTCATCATCCTTGTGTCGATCTTCGTCCAACTGCCTCTGGCCTTGCTGATGGCGCTGTTTCTGGAGAGGAAGGGTCTTTCGAGCACCGTTGTCCGGTTGATCTTCTTCCTGCCCTTCATCATCGCCGAGGTCGTGGCCGGGCTGATCTGGCGGTTCGTCTATGACGGAGAGTTCGGCATGGTCTCGGCAATCTGGGGCGTGTTCGGCGCTGAGGCGCCCTACGTGCTCGCGGAACGCAGCATGGCCATGTACGCCATCCTGGTCGTCATCGTCTGGAAGTACTTCGGCTTTCACATGATGATCTACATTGCTGGTCTGCAAAACATCTCGCGCGAGGTCACCGAGGCCGCACGCATGGACGGCGCGACGCCGATCCAGACTGCGCTATTCGTCAAGATCCCGCAGCTCTGGCCGTCGATCCGGGTTTCCGTATTCTTCGCGGTCCTTGGAGCGCTGCAACTGTTCGACCTGATCATCCCAATGACGGGGGGCGGTCCGATCAACAGCACGCACACCATCGTGACCTACCTTTACACCTTCGGCATTACTCAGATGCGGGTCGGCTTCGGCAGCGCCGTCGGGGTGCTGCTCTTCGTCGTCTGCGTCACTTTCGCGTTTTCCTACCGCCGGATCTTCAGAGAGGGGCACCGGCGATGACACGCCGCACCTCGCCGGGATCCGTCTTTCGTGTCCTGATCCTCGCCTCCGTCATCGGCTTCGTCTGCATTCCGCTGATTGCCACAGTACTCGGCGGCTTCAAGGGGCTGGGCGAGCTGGGCGTGAACCCTTTCGGTCTACCGGCCGCCTGGGAATTCGAGCACTACGCCGGGATCCTGCTTTCGCCGACGTTCTGGCACTATCTCTGGAACTCGGTCGTCATTACCTCTCTGACGCTGGTTCTGACCCTCGGAATGGCCTCAATGGCCGCTTTCGTGTTCGCGCATATCCGGTTTTTCGGGTCGCGCATGCTGATGAGCTATGTCCTTTTTGGCCTGATGTTCCCGGCCGCCACAGCCGTTCTACCGCTCTTTCTCATGGTTCGTGACATCGGGCTTCTGGACAGCCGCTGGGGCGTGATCCTGCCGCAAGTGGCGTTCGGGCTCGCCTTCAGCATCCTGCTCTTCCGAACGTTCTTCGAGCAGCTACCCCACGAGCTGTTCGAGGCCGCCCAGATGGATGGGTGCAGCTACATCCGCTTCTTCCTTTCTGTCACACTGCCCCTGTCCACCCCGATCCTTGCAACGGTC
>CAZWDD010000396.1:4530-4913 GCA_964632345.1 uncultured Solibacteraceae bacterium
GGCGTGTTCATCGCCGTCAACTCCTGGAACAACTTCCTTCTGCCGCTCGTGATCCTTAACCGACCGGAGGTTTTTCCCTGGCCACTCGGCATCATGCAGTACCGAGGTGAGTTCGGTTCCGAATGGAACAAGATCCTCGCCTTCGTGACCCTGACGATGGCGCCTGCCGTCGTGTTCTTTCTCGCCGCTCAGAAATACATCGTCGCCGGCCTGACCGGCGGCGCCGTCAAGGGATAGTCTGCCATGGTGACAGTTGCCCTCGAAAACGTGGAAAAACGGTTCGGCGCCGTCGAAGTAATACCGAGTCTGGATCTGTCCGTTGCCTCGGGAGAGCTTTGCGTTCTCGTCGGACCATCGGGAAGCGGCAAGTCCACTCTCCTTCG
>CAZWDD010000397.1:0-4904 GCA_964632345.1 uncultured Solibacteraceae bacterium
GCCGAGCAGATCTTCGACGCGATCGGCCAGATCAAACAGCGTGTTGACAGTATCTGACGAACTCCTGAGCATCTCCACAATCCGCGCCTGCTCTTGGATTGGGGGAAGCAGGAACTCGAATTTGCTCAGAGGCTTCCAGTTGAAAAATTTATTGACTGATCCCGACCAATTTCTCTCGGCGTAGTCTCTGAATGCCTCACTGCTGAGAAGATGCCCAAGGAAATCTTGGGTGACAACGCGGTCGTCTTTAGTCCTTAGGACAAAGAGTTTCTCGCCAGTGACGCCATCAAAATCTGGTACGGCCACTTTCCTGATGTTTCGCGAATGAAACAGGACGTCCCCAGCCTTGAACTTCCGCTTGAACGTCGGGGGAAAAAAGCCGTCATCAGTCATACCCCAACGGCGAACCTTTGTTTGTCCTTCATCGACATGCTCACCTGCGATGTAACGGGCCGCCTCGTCGCCATCACGCTCGAAATAATCATTGATATTCCTTGCAACATCGCCAAAGGCCACGCGCGTCCACCCCGCCTTGGAAATCTGCCGCTCAAGCATCGGCATCCTCCGCGGGCGTCAGGCCATCGAGCATGTCCACCAGCGCGTCCATGCCCGTCCAGAAGTCGCGCCCGCCCTCATCAAACGCCGCCCAAGTCGCCGCCAGCGTGGCGCCGCCACCAACCACCGCTGCCTTGGGCCGCTTCACATAGCGGGCAATCGACAGGTTGCCGTCCGCGGTCAGCACATCGCCCACATCCGCCTCCGTGGCAAAGCCGGGATCGTCCGCAAAGGCGTGATAGGCCGACAGGATGCGCGCCTGATGGTCGGGGCGCAGGAAGCTTTGCGCCCGTTCGCGCGCAATCTCGGCCACGGCGTCGATGAACATGATGCGCCCCTTGCGGGCATCTGGCTTCTGCGACCGGCAGATCACCACGCAGGCCTCCATCGGCGAGTTGTAGAACAGCCCCGGCCCCAGCCCCAGCACGCATTCGACCCGGTCTGATTCCACCAGCCGGCGCCGCATCTCGGCCTCTTCATTCCGGAACAGCACACCATGCGGAAACAGGATCGCGCAGCGCCCGGTCTTGGGGTGCATCGACGACAGGATGTGCTGGAAGAAGGCGTAATCCGCCCGCCCCTGCGGCGGGGTGCCAAGGAAGTTGCGCCCCCAGGCATCCTGCTCCCACGCGCCGCGGTTCCATTTCTTGATGGAATAAGGCGGGTTGGCGAGGACGACATCGAAGCTCCGCAGCCGGTCGCCCTGCACGAAGGCGGGCGTGGCCAGCGTGTTGCCGCTGGCGATGTGGAAATCGTCCACGCCATGGATGACCAGGTTCATCCGCGCAATGGCGGCGGTGATGGTGATCAGCTCTTGCCCGTAAAGACCGGTGGGGCGGATATCGCCCCCGCGCCGTTTCACCTCGGCCAGGCACGAGATCAGCATGCCGCCGGTGCCGCAGGTCGGGTCATAGATGCTCTCGCCCGGCTGGGGCTCCAGCATCTGCGCCATCAGATGGACGAGGGTGCGGTTGGTGTAGAACTCTTGCGCCGTGTGGCCGCTGTCGTCTGCGAACTTCTTGATCAGGTATTCATAGCCGTTGCCAAGCTCGTCCTCGGGCACGGCGGCAAGGGTCAGGTCGTGCTTGGAGAAATGCTCTATGAGGTTCTTCAGCGTGCTGTCCGGCGTCTGGGCCTTGTCGGTCCAGTTTGCGTTGCCGAAGACGCCCTGCAGGCGCTCAGGGTTCGCGGCTTCGATGGCGAGGAAGGCCGACAGCAGCGCCCGGCCGACATCGCGCGGTGCTGCGCGCACATCGTTCCAATGCGCGCCCTCGGGAATCACGAAGCGGTCGTTGGCGGTGTCGGTGGCATAGCCCTCGTCGCCGGTTTCATCGAGTGCCTGCTGGTAATCCTCGTCCCAGACGTCGGACAAGCGTTTGAAGAACAACAGCGGAAAGATGTACTGCTTGTAGTCGCTGGCATCGATGAGGCCGCGCAGCAAGGTGGCTGCGCCCCAAAGATAGCTTTCGAGTTCTCGTTGGGTGAGTCCGGTCATGCTTTCGCCGCCCTCGGTCTAGGGCGGGCTTTCAACCGGGCATCAAGGTCTACGCGGTGCTTACTCGCAAAATCACGAAGTTTTTCGCCTGCTTCGAGGAATAGCTCAATTGCCTCGTCAGCGTCTGATTTCTTAACAGTGCCGTTGCCGTGGATAACCTTGCCACGCACATCGAGCGCATGGATCTGAATACGACTCAGCTTGCCGATTACCGTGCCAAGTGCGGCGTTCTTGAAGCGACGCCCAACCTCCCTCTCCCATACTTCCTTATAGCCGTCTTTGCCATTCTTACTTTGCATCCTGAATACGTCTTCAAGTTGCTCGCGCAGGTCCTTGGTAGGGCTCCCGCCCAGTTTCAAGATAGCCCGCTTCAGCATCCATTCGAAATGAACAGCGGCCAAGATTAGGGCCGTAGTACGGTCTGAGGTGGCGATCTTTCTGATTTCCGTCTCGCGCTGCGCTGATCCGAAGCCAACGTGAAACATTAGAGCCACCCTCCGTCGACCAGCACCTTGCGCAGGTGATCCTCGGCAGCCCGAGCGTCGGCCAGCGCTGTCTTGAACGCCTCGACGGCCTCAGATAGCGGCGGGATGTCCTGGCCGATGGGCGGCAGGACGTAACGCGAGATGTTCAGCGTCCAGCCTTCCTTCTTGATCTCGTCCAGTGTGGCGACCTTGGCGCGATCCTCGACATCCTCGAACGCGCGATACCAGGCGACGATCTGGTCGCTGTGCTCCTGATCGAGGAAGTTCTGCGCCCGGCCTTTGCGGAACAGGCTCGACGCGTCGATGATCAGGACCTTGTTCTTGCGGGCCTCGGGCTTCTTACGGCGCAGGATCACGACACACCCAGCCAGCTGCGTCCCGTAAAACAGGTTCGGCGCAAGGCCGATGACCGCCTCAACCATGTCCTTTTCCAGCAGGGCCTGCCGGATCGAGCCTTCGGCCGACTTCCGGAACAGCGCGCCTTGCGGCAGGACAACCGCCATGCGGCTGTTTCCCGTCGGCGCCATTGACGCGATCATGTGCTGGACGAAGGCGTAGTCGCCATAGCTTTCGGGCGGGATCCCGTACTGGGCCCGGCCCCAGGGGTCTGCCTCCCACAGGTCACGCCCCCATTCCTTGAGCGAGAATGGCGGATTCGCGATGACACAGTCGAAAGTGGCAAGGCCGCCGGTGCTGGAATCCGTGAAGGCCGGGTTCCGCAACGTGTCCTCACGGGCCACCTGGAAGTCCTCGATCCCATGTAGGACGAGGTTCATCCGGGCGATCGCGGCGGTGGTCAGGTTTTTCTCCTGACCGTAGATCTTCCCGTAGAAGGTGCGTGGGTCGCCGCCCCTGCGCATCACATGTTCAATAGCCCCGAGCAGCATCCCGCCCGTGCCGCAGGCGGGGTCGTAGATGCTTTCGCTTTCCTGAGGGTCGAGGATTTCGACCATCATGCGCACGACACTGCGTGGCGTGTAGAACTCGCCCGCCTTGTTGCGGCGGGTGACGTCGGCAAACTTGCCCACCAAATATTCGTAGGCGTCGCCCAGCACGTCAGTGCTTACGGTCGTGTTGCCGAGCCCGATCTCCGAGAAACCCTCGATCAGATCCTTCAGCAACTCGTCCGAGAACTTCTCCTTGTTTCCCCAGTCGGCCGAACCAAAGACGCGGAACAGCGTGTCCGGATTGGCCCGCTCGATCTCCTGCATAGCCTTCTGGAGGGCGGCGCCAAGGTTTGCAGGAACTTCCCTTATGTCGCTCCAGTGACAGCCCTCAGGCAGCACGAAACGGTGCACCTCCGAAAACAGGGAGGGGTCGGCTTCGCCGTAGATCTCGCGGGCCTCAGTCGTTTCCTCGTCCCAGACGTCGGAGATGCGCTTGAAGAACAGCAAGGGAAGGATGTAGCCCTTCCAATCAGTGCGATCGACGGCAGAACCGCGAAGCGTGTTGGCTGCATCCCACAGACTTGATCGTAGTTCCATATTCTCGTGCATAGAAAACTCCGGTGACCGGCGCTCCTGACCTCACCGCCAGTTCACCGAAATCAAGACCCCCTCAAATGTCAGGCAGTGCCTTAGGCAGTTGAAGCTCTTTGAAGCGGCCATACAGAGCCTTAGCCTGCTCAAGCTTACCGTTAGCCGCCTTCTCGGGCTTTCTGCGTTCCGTTTCACCCCAGGGATCGTCATCACCGACGCTCGCGAGATAGGCGGCAGTGGCCGCCAGCTCGAGCGCGATCGGGTTAGCGCGCTTCGCGAAGGAAACAAGCTGCTTGTAGGGATCTCCATCAGCCCCTTCGTAAGCGGCGTCCGAAGTGAAGACAGAGTACGTGCCACCCCATCCAGAGCGCCTCTGGTCCTCACGGAAGTCGAACAGCAATGGCGCAAGATCCACGGCCGCTGCAAGCTCCTCGCTAAATGGACCATAATGTTTGTATTTGAACTGGAAGCCGCTACCAAGGCCAGCCAGTTCAAGTAGGAACGCCGTCTTCTGAAGCCTCGTTCTGCCGATAACCTCGCCATCCGCAGCTGAGACGATTCGGACCAGGTCTTCCATATTTCCACCCGCTCTCTTTGTCATTCTCCCTTTGCCTCCTTCGCTTTTTCTTTGACCACATCGTGTATCTTCTTTTCGGCACGTTCGTCGGGAAAGGGAACGTAGACCCTATCCAACTTGAATGGGTTAATTGATCTAACGATCGGTGAAACCTCTTTGAGGTCGACAAGTCCACCGTTTTGCCTGATTAGAATTTGATTGAGCGGTCCGGTATCTTCTTGGAATTCCTTATAGGGAACGCGTTGCGCTGTATCGACCCAAATTGGTGGTATTTCACTGCCCTTTTCGTTGCACCATTCACCTAGCGCGTTCCT
>CAZWDD010000398.1:0-4891 GCA_964632345.1 uncultured Solibacteraceae bacterium
AACCCGCGTCCCGGGGTAAACTCGCCGATCGAGACAACGGCCCGGCCCTGCCCGGCGGCGGGCGCACCGGCCGGTGCAGCCGCGCCGAACACGGTCAGATGGTTGCGGGTGGACAGGCGATCTGCCAGCACCGCGACTATCCGTTGCTCGAAGGCGTTCCACCTGGTTTAGCGAATGATGACCGGTCCGGGTTGATTGTTCCGTGGCGTGGCGAGCCGCGTGTCGACGCTCCGTAAAATGTCGTTGCGCGTGGTTGTGACGCTGACATCCACCAAAGCCTTCGTCTCTCCGCGCAAGGTGTCGGCGGTCTTGGAGATCAGCGTGGTCAGCCGTGCCTCCTGCGCCGCCAGCTGGCCGGCGAGGGTCGTCTGCAGATCCCGCGTGCTGGACTGCACGGCCGACTTGATCTGCGCATCGAGATTCAATGCGCCGATTTGCCGGCCCACCTCCGCGCCCACCTGTTCGTTCAGATTTCGGGTGGCGCTCGCCACCGTGTTGTTCACCTGCGTGGTGATGGCCGGCATCTGCGCATTGACTGCGGAGGTGATGCGCGTATCGAGATTGGAGAGCGCGCCGTTGACTGTGGACGTAACCTGCGCGTTCAGACTTGACTGGATCTGCTGTTGCGTGGCGATGAGCTGTGTGTTGACCTGCTGTGCCAACGACGCCTGCAGCGTGGTGACTGCCGCGTTGACGTTAGTGCCGATCAGATCCGGCAACTCCGACCGCAAGGCGGGTAGGCCAGTTTCGAGCGGCTTGATCCGGGCGTCCATCCGGCTCTCCGTGGCCCGCACCTGCGCGGTGATCTCCGCCGTAAATTTCCCCTGCAGATCGTTCGTGATGCCCCGGCCCACCTCGTTGGCCGCGGCCTGCGCGGCGGCACGGGCGATCTCCGGCACCTGCGCCATCTGCTGCGTCACAATCCCCCGCGCCCCTTCCAGGGCAGCACTGGTGATCTCGGTCCGGCTTGTGTTGAAACGCGCATCGAGCGCGGTGTTCTGCCGGTCATTGTTCGCCGCAATCAGCCGGTTCGCCTCCGCCGTTGCCGCTGAGGTTGCCGCGGTGCCGCCGGACTTGATCTCGCCGCGCAGCGTTTCGGCAAGGGCGCTGTTCTCCGTGCGGACTGTTGTCAATCCCTGGTTGATTGCTGTATCGGTCCGGCTGTTGAACCGTGTCTCGAGTTGGGCTGAGAAGTCTGCGAAGCGGGAATCGAGTGACGTGTTGCCAACGCCGGCAACGGTGGAGACATCGGCCAGTCGCAGTTCCAGATCCTTCATTGTCAGCGGACTGCCATCGATGCCCTTGAAACTCTCGCGGAGTTGCTGAAGTTCCTTTACCTCCCGTCCAATGCCAGCCACGTCGATCGGCGCACCCGTTGCGTCCCGCAGCGATTCGCGCAATTCCAGAACCGTATCGACGTTCGTGCGAAGACTTCCCACGTCCGCGTTGAGCGTCCCGACCAGAGTCGTGAGATTGGCGACGCCGTCAAAACGCGTCTGGAAGTCCCGCAACGCCTTGGTCCGGTCAATCTCCGACACAGCCGACCGGTCCAGAGCGCGCTGGTGCGCTTCCACCATGCTCTGCAGTTGCTCGGTCTGCTTCTGGATCTCGACGATCTTCCGGTCCATGTCGGAGAGCGTGACCCTTGTCGAAACTGCGTTCGTGCCGCTTCCGATCCGGCTCTGCAGATCGGCGTCCAGCCAGGCAAGGCTCACTTCACCAAGATGCTCATGCTCACGTGGTGCAAAGCGCTGCTCCAACTGTGTCTGGCGGCTGTCCTCCTGCAGGCGTTCGATCTGCAGGATCCCGAGCAGGATGTCGACCAGCGTGTTCCATTCCTCGGCTTCGATCCGCATGCCGCGCTGCTTCTTGGCGATGGCGCCGGTGCGCGTGACCAGATCGGCAATTCGTTGCAATTGATTCGTGGTTTCGGCCATGGCTCAGCCCCTGCCTGTCGTTGCGTTGAACTTCAGCCCGCCCCCGAGCGTCCGATCCACCTTGCGGAAATGCGCCAGTTCCGCATCGTGACTCACTGTTCGTTGCGCCGTGGCGAACTCGATCGACTGTTGCAGATTCGCCACCTCAGGCAGCTTGATGAACTCCGGATCGCTGGCCTTCTTGTCCAGTAGTTCCGTCAGTTGAGTCTGCATTTTGGTGGCGGCGTTGCGCACGTCTCGGGCGTATTGAATAGGCGTAGACGAGGTATTCTCGATCACCTTCACCGTATCGAGGAAGTCATTTTTCTGCGCTTCGGTCAGCACATTGCCGGCCTTGTCGAGCACATCGGCAATCTGCGTTCGCACGCGCTGTGCCTGTATCTGCCGCTGCAATTCAGCCAGTGCTACGGTGACGCTATTGATCAGCGCCTCAAAATTCCCTGCCGTCTCGCCGAACTTCTTCTCCAGTTCCGGATGGTTATGGCCGACCGGGGAGACGAGTTGCGTGAGGTTCACTACCGCCAGCGCAATGTCCCGGACCGCGCTGGCCATCGTATTCCAGTCCTGGGCCAGAATGGCCTCGCCCGGTACCTTATTGGCCAGCGGCAACACCGTTTCCGCCACCGAATTCGCGGCGTCCTGCACGGGGCCGAGGTTCGCGTCGGGAATGTCCTCGATTGGCGTATTTCGGAACTTCGCCGGGTCCAGCACCAGCGAGATCTTCGTATCCCCGACCGGCAGTACCCGGATCGGCCTCGTGATCACCGGCAGCGGAATGTTCGGATGGCGGACGATTACTTCGTACCCACCCGGATTGATCTTCGGTATCTTCACCGTGCCATCCAGGAACGGGCGCGCGGTTTTGATGATGCTCTGCGTTGCGGGGTCGCGGACCTCGACGGTGAGGTCGCGGTTGGCGGGGGCGAACCCGAGGATGTTCATCGTGAGCTCTTGCATCTGCTTTTCCTACCTTCCGAATGGAAACTCGACTTCCCAGAAGAACGTCACGTTCTGCCCGGGTCGCAGTGTGACGGGTTCAAACACCACCTGGTTGTAGACCTTGTCCCCGGCCATCAACCCGGCCTCCGTGACGTCCTGCAACTCCACAGTGGGTCGGAACAAAGCGTCGATGGCAACCAGCACGGCGGCCGGCTGGTCGGCCACTATGCGGAACTGATCACTGCTGAGCGATGTCCGTAACGCGTCCGCATCAATGGGCGTGGGCGGCGGAGTGAGCGCTGTCGCCTCGGGGGTTGCCGTCTGCTTTGCGAATCCGACCTGTACGTGGGTAATGGCCGAACTGCCCGCCGCGCCGGCGAAAAGTCCGGCGATGATCGACGCGCCCTGCCGCAGCACGATGTTTCGGACTTGCCGCTCGGCAACCGTGCGGCCATCGGCCTCTCGAACCCGTAATGTCAACCGTCCTTGCATTCCTTCCTCCTCGCGTCACTCGAAACGCGTATTACCCAATGGAGACTCTCCAAACTGTCCTCCCAGCGCTAGGTCCTCGTTCTCGCCCGCTGTCCCTGTCTGCGGCGGCAGCACAACCCATGGCAGCGTCACTCTCGTCCTTTGCGCCTGACTCTCTGCGAAAGGCAAAAACCGGACCCTGCTGCGAACCCCGGCGGCGCGCAACTCGCTGATCGATTCTTCCAACGCATCGCTGACCAGCCCGTGCATCTCCGTCTCGGCAGGCTCCCGTACCACATACCGCGGCACGCGAACTTCATAGCTGGCCGGCTGCGCCTCCGTCCATTCCAGTGCCAGATTGGCCATCGTTCCCGACGGAAACAGAGATTGATCGAAGTTGGTTTGGTTGAACACGCCCTCGCGAAGCGTCTCGCCGGCGATCGCGCTGAAAAAGCGGTCGAGGCCGTGAACGTCATAAAGTGCAATCGAAAGGAACACCCATGCATTCCCGCCACGCGCCAGGCGCGGCAGTAGCGGGCGCGGTTTCAAATCGGACAGTTGAAACGGCACTCCCATGCGAAACCCATCCATGCTGAAGATCTGCTCCGTGACATCGGCGCCGCTCAGCGCCGCCGCCGCTACCCGCGGCTCACTGGTGTCGCCCGTCGACGTAATGGTGAGCGTTTGGCCGAATGGCACCCGTCCACGAAAGCCGATCAGTTCGCCTGTCGTAAGGTTGACCAGCACTGGGCATACGCTCCGCCTGCCGATAACGCCGGAAACGAACATTGTCGGCACCGTCTCCCGCATACCCTTGTTGACGTCTTCCCACCGGAACAGATAGGGAACATTCCCGCCGCGGGCGGCCAGCACGACGCTTTGCCGCGCTATGGGCGGGTTCTCGACCAGTTCCAGCTTCCGGAACAGCGGCCTGTCGTTGACCCCTTGGAACGCCTGTTCCGCCGTCACCGTCTGCAGGCCCGGAACCATGCTGATTCCCGTTGCCTTCTCGGCGCCGGTCAGATACTCGTAGCAGAAAGTGCGGACCTCGTTCGGCCCCAGTGCGCCTCTCAGCCGTGCGACCACCGTGGGGATGAGCCGTGCGCGATACAGCCGCAGGTCCTCCCACGGGAAGCGCTTCACTCCCACCAGCGCGCCCAGTTTTTCTGCGTCCTGAAGCCGGTAGCAGAACCGGATCCAATGCGTCTGACGCATCCGGTCCAGGTCTTCCTGATAGGCCTCCATCTCCGCCGCCGCCTGCACCAGGATCTGCGAGACCAGCGAATCAGAGGCAATGGCGTATGGCGGCGGTAGCAGATCGAGCAGGCGCTCCAGGTGGTTCATTCCCGAACCTCCGCCGGCTGCACGGTAAATGTCTGCCCGGCCAACACCCGATAGGCCGCTCCGCCCTCGACGATCTGGAAGAACTGCTGCGCCGACGTCAACGTGATCGTCGTGCCTAAGGAGTTAATGGCGTATTTTGTATCGTATCGAACCGCATTTAGCATTGCTGCAATATCCACCACTGCGTCCACTGGTAGAGA
>CAZWDD010000399.1:0-4865 GCA_964632345.1 uncultured Solibacteraceae bacterium
CGGCCATGCCGACATGATGCGCTGGCTGCTTAACCGGGGGGCTCGTGTGGAGCCCTCGATGCTTCACGATGCGGCCCTGAAAGGACACCTGGAAACCATGCAGGTCTTGCTTGAGAAAGGCGCCGACGTAGCCGCCCGCAACGCCGAGGGCGCCACTCCCCTCCACGACGCCGCACTCGCCGGCCAGACCGCCGCCGCCGCTCTTCTCCTGGAACGCGGCGCCGATATCAATGCCCGTGACGCCTCCAATGACGCCACTCCTCTCTTCCTGGCCGCCTCCTGGGGCCGTAAGGCCATGGTCGAGTTTCTCCTCGAAAAGGGCGCCGGCAAGCTCATTCGCAACAGGAACGGCAAGTCTCCCCGCGATGCGGCCACCGAAAACAACCACGCCGAAGTGGCCGACCTGCTGCGATAAGCTCACTTAGAATGGCCACGTACAAAAACCTGCCCGACGCTGATCTACTCCCGCTTATCCGCCGTGAACTCTTCAGCGCGATCATCGGCGACATACTCGACAAAATGGGCTATCTGCACTGCTTCCTCCCGCCCCGCATCCGGCCACTGCGAGATGACATGGTGCTGGCCGGCCGTGCCATGCCGGTGCTGGAGGTGGATCTCGTGAATCCGGATGACCCTGCTCGCAAGCCGTTCGGCCTGATGCTCGAAGCCCTTGACGATCTGAAGCCCCACGAGGTCTACGTCGCCGCCGGCGCCTCACCCACCTACGCCCTCTGGGGCGAGCTGATGTCCACCCGCGCGATGAAACTGGGCGCCGCCGGAGCCGTCATGGATGGTTGGGCGCGCGACACCTCCGGCATCCTCCGCCTCGGCTTCCCGACCTTCGCCCATGGCAGCTACGCGCAGGATCAGGGACCCCGCGGAGAAGTCCGCGACTTTCGCGTCCCGGTGCGCATCGGCGGCGTCACCATTCACACTGGCGATCTTGTCTATGGCGACCGCGACGGCGTCCTCGTCGTCCCTCGCGAGGCAGAGCAGGAAGCCCTTACCCGTGCCTTTGAAAAACTGGAAGGAGAAAACAAAGTGCGCCTGGCCATCGAAAACGGCATGTCCACCGTCGAGGCCTTCCGCACCTACGGCGTAATGTGATGACCGCGGAAGAATACTTTCACCTCGGCCTGCGATTGGCCCAGGAAGACAAACTCGGCGACGCCTTCGTCGCCCTTGAGGAGTGCGTCGTTCTCGACCCCGATCACGGTCCGGCCTGTAAGGAACTGGCCCGCCTCTCGCTCCTGGCCAACGAGGTTCGCGCCTTCACCAACTGGCTTCATGAAGCGCAGCGCATCGACGAGCGCGACCCCGAACCGAACGTCATGCTCGCCGAGCACCTGGTGGCCCGGCGCCGCTGGGAGGAGGCCGATCAGGAGGTCCGCGCGGCGATGCGTAAGGGCCCCTCCCCTGAATTGCTCGAACGGCTCGCCGCCGCGCAGGCGTTGATTCCCGAATACTACTGACTGGTATGGAGAGAATTCTCATTGTCGGCGCCGGCTATACCGGCTCCCGTGTCGCCGCGCTGCTGCGCGCCGGTGGCCACGGCGTCCTCACCACCCGGCGGGAGGGCGGCGATATCCGCATGACGCTGCCCGACACCTCGCCCCTCCGTAACCTGGAGGGCGACAACTGGCGCGTTCTGTGGACCGCCCCGGAAACCGACGGAATCGACGTCCTCTGCGGCCGCGCGTCTCGCGTCGTCTATCTCTCTACCACCGGTGTCTACGGCGCGGCACAATTTGTCGACGAAACCACCCCGCCTTCGCCCACCACCGACCGCACGCGCCTGCGCCTGGCCGCCGAGCAGCCGGTGCTCGCCGGGCCCTGGTCCTCCTGCGTTCTCCGACCCGCCGCCATCTACGGGCCCGGCCGCGGCGCCCATGAATCCATCCGCGCCGGCCGCTGGAAGATCGCCGGGGACGGTTCCAACTACACCTCGCGCATCCATGTCGACGACCTCGCCGCCCTCAGCGCCGCCGCCCTATTCTCCAGTCTCTCCGGCGCCTGGCCCGTTGCCGACGATGAGCCCTCCACCAACCTGGAGATCACCCGCTTCTGCTGCGGCCTTCTGGGCCTTCCCCTGTCTCCCGCCGCGCCCGCCGGCACTCTCGATGAAACCCGCCGGGCCGACCGCCGCGTCGACGGACGCGCCGTCCGCCTCCGGCTCGGCGTCGAACTTCGCTTCCCAAGCTATCGATTTGGTGTACCCGCCGCCCTTAGTGCGGCATCCTAAAGGAAACCCATGGCCGATTTTGACGCCTTTCTGCTTCTCTCCTTCGGTGGACCGGAAAAACACGAGGATGTCATTCCCTTCCTCGAGAATGTGACCCGCGGCCGTAACGTCCCCCGGGAGCGTCTACTGGAAGTAGCCGAGCACTACTACCATTTCGATGGCATCAGCCCCATCAACGACCAGTGCCGCGCCCTACTCCAGGACCTCCACCTCGACCTTCCCATCTATTGGGGCAATCGCAACTGGCATCCATTCCTGGCCGAGACCATGCGCCAGATGGTGGCCGACGGCCGGAAGAAGGTCCTCGCTTTCCCCACGTCGGCCTTCAGTAGTTACAGCGGCTGCCGCCAGTACCGGGAGGACATCGCTCGCGCGCAGGCCGAAGTCGGCCCAGGCGCTCCGGAAGTCGTCACCATCCGCCGTTTCTTTAACCATCCCGGTTTCATTCAGGTGATGACAGAATCCGCCCGTGACGCCCTTGCCCGGCGCCCCGGCGCCAAGCTCATTTTCACCGCCCACAGCGTACCTATGTCGATGGCCACGACCAGTCCTTATGTGGATCAGCTCAACGAGGCGGCCCGCCTGGTGGCCGGTGGTACGCCTTATCGCCTCTGCTACCAGAGTCGCTCCGGTCCGCCTCAGATTCCGTGGCTCGAACCCGATATCCTCGATGTTCTTCGCGAAGAAAAAGCAGCCGGCACCACCGATGTCGTCGTTCAGCCGATCGGGTTTTTGTCGGACCACATGGAGGTCATGTATGACCTCGACTACGAAGCCAGTCATCTGGCCGATGAACTCGGCCTCGGTTTTACGCGCGCCGCGACGGCTGGCACCCATCCGCGCTTCCTGCAGATGATTCGCGAACTCGTCGAAGAGTATACCCACGGGGCTCCCGCGCAGGTGGTCGGGAACCTGCCGCCCCGTCCTCCCGTCTGTCCGCTCGACTGTTGCCCTGCTCCGCAACGGCCCGCTGGTCCCCCGGCTGGCCGCCCCGCCGATACTCGGCCAAGCAATAGTTGACAAGTTGAGATATTCTTGTCAATAACGAAAGTCAACTATGTTCAGCATCTTGACATCGCTCTTCCGGTTCCGGCGCGCTCTCGGCGCACTGGTACTGGTGTGCCTGTCAATGATCACTGCCGCTCCGCTCGCAGCGGTAACGGTTGGCGGCGAATGCGAGAGCAAGTGCTGCTTCCGCACTGCAAAGAAATCCCACGCGTGTTGTAAGCGCAATCCTTCACCAGCCTCAGAAGCCGGTATCTCGGGCGCCCGCAAGCGGTGCGTCCCCGGACAGGCTAATGCCGGGCTGGTCCGCTTGAAGCCAGCCGAGGCTGCCATTCCGGCGGTCGTCTTCCGCCACGCATTGCATCCGATAGCGGTCACCTCCCCGGTCGTGCACCTGCTCTATTCCGGTGCCCAACTCCCCCTTTCGCTGTTCCAGCGGCCCCCTCCTTCGTTCCGGTAAGCGGCTACTTTCCCGGAGGCGCAGCCTCTTTTGCCGAAACCCGTATGTTTAGGAGCGAACGCTTTATGGAACGGCGCCTATTTCTCAGTTCCCTTGCCATGTCCGGCCTGTCCGTCGCCCAGCCGGCCCCTTATTCCCTACCCAAGCTCCCATTTGCCTTGGATGCACTGGAGCCCTTCATCGATGCTCGTACGATGGAGATCCACCACGGCAAGCATCACCAGGCATACGTCGACAACCTGAACAAAGCGCTCGCCGGACAGTCCGCCCTCGCCGGCATTCCGCTCGATGAACTTCTCGGGAAACTCAATAAGGCTCCCGAATCCATCCGCACCGCGCTACGCAATCACGGCGGCGGTCACGCCAACCACGATCTGTTCTGGAAGATACTCGGCAAAGGCTCGCCCATCGCAAAGGGAGCCCTTGCCAGGAAGATCGATTCCACCTTCGGTTCGCAGAAGGCGCTCGAAGAAAAGCTGCGCGCCGCCGGAGCGTCCGTCTTCGGTAGCGGTTGGGTCTGGCTCACGCTCGACAAGTCCGGTGTGCTTGCCGTTGAGACCTCGCCGAACCAGGACTCTCCGCTGATGCAAGGCCGGAAACCCGTTCTCGGCATCGACGTTTGGGAGCACGCCTACTATCTGAAGTATCAAAACCGCCGGCCGGACTATCTCGCCGCGGTTCTCCAAGTTCTGCACTGGGATTCAATTTCGCAACGATACGAGCAGGCTAGTCGGGGCTGAGGGGATCGCCATTTCCCTGGAGTCATCTCCTCAGCACCGAAGCCAAGCCGATGGCCAGCCGCGTTCGGCGTTGCCTGCGCATGGGACCTTTTGTGACGGGGTTCCCATGCGCAGTTTTTCTATGCGCCGCCGTTTTGAGACTTTTTCAACGGTTGGACCACTATAATTGAAGATTCACCCGGAAAGAAAATGATCGACGAAAAAGAGAAACTCCGCGCGCTCCAGGCCACTCTCGGCGCTATTGAAAAGCAGTTCGGCAAGGGCTCCGTCCTGCGGCTTGGGTCCAAGGAGGCCGTCGCTCCCATCGCGTCCATCTCCACCGGTTCCATCTCTGTCGACTATGCGCTAGGCGTGGGCGGTATGCCCCGCGGCCGCATCATTGAAGTCTATGGCCCGGAGTCGTCGGGCAAAACCACCC
>CAZWDD010000400.1:0-4827 GCA_964632345.1 uncultured Solibacteraceae bacterium
GCCGCCCTGGAGCGCCGGGAGCGGCTCGAACAGCTGGAGTCCGCCTTGCGCACCCTCGGCGACCGCTGCCGCGATCTGTTCCGCCTGAAGTTGCAGGGTCTGAAGTTTCCCGAGATCCGCGAACTGATGGGCGCCGAGTCGATCAACACCGTCTACACCTGGGACCTGCGCTGTCGCAAGCAGCTGCTGGACCGGATGAAAGGAGGCCGCTGATGGAACGGGAGTCGATCGAACGGTTGCTTGCCGCTTATGCCACCGGCGGACTTTCGGAGGAGGACCGCAGGAAGCTGTTCGCCGCCGCGCTCGAGGACCAGGAGCTGTTCGACCAATTGATGGAGGAAGACTCGCTCCGGGAGTTGATCGAAATGCCCGGCGTGCGGGATCACTTGATTGACGCCCTGCAGGAGGAACCCGTGCCCGCAGCGGCCAAGGCAGTGCTCGCCATGCCCGCACCGGCAGCACGAGCGAAGATGGCGCCGGCGGATCATCTGCCGGCAGAGCCTGCGCCCGCGAGCCGGCGCCATCCGCAGTGGTATGCCTGGGCGGCGGGTCTCGGTGTTGTGTTTGTCTCCGGCGCCATCACCTACACGCTCCTCACCGAGCCGGATCAATTTGCCCTCGTGCATGCACCCAAGCCGCCCGCGGACGTGAAACCCTTCGTCCCGCCCCCGGTGCGCGAGGCAAGCGGAGGCGCACCGGCCGTGGCCGCGCCCGAGCCGCTGGTAGCCATGGCGCCGAAGGACACCCGTCAACTACCGCAGGCCGACATCCCGCTGCCGTCCGCGCCCCCTCCCACGCCCTCCCCGGCCCGACGCGAGGCCGCCGACGCCGCAGTTGTCACTGCCGAGGCGGAGGAAAAGATCACTGCCGAACTGCGCAAGGAGGCGGCCCCTGGCCGGCCGGAAGCACCATCCGGGGCAGCGGCACGCACCCGGTCTCCCCTCGCGGTAAGCGCCCCCGCTTCGTTGATGAAGAAGTCGGCGGCGGAGGCCACCGCCTGGCGGCAGGCGGCCGGTGGCGAGTGGGTCAGGCTGGCGGAGGCGGACCGCGTGACCGCCGCCGATCGAATCGTCATCCGCTACACGCCCGCCACCACCGGAACCGTCACACTTCGGAACGCCGCGGGCGTGTCGTTGGCATCGCAGGAAGGCCGCGCCGGCGTGCTTCTGGAATTCGCAGTTCCTGCCACGGCAATGCCGCCGCCTGGCGGCACAGCCACGTTCACGCTACACCCGGCCGCCGGACCGCCGGCGCAAATCATTCTGCAAATCCGCTGAAAGGATTCGGCGCCAGCCGTGATCTCCCCGTTGAAGGCAACACGCCAATCACGGAGATCACGATGAGAAAAAGCATGACACTCGCGGCACTGGGAATGGCCGCATTGGGACTCTGGAAGCCGCAGCCGGTGGAGGCCAAGTCGGTCTCGGCCGGCCTGCTGGCGCGGCTGGACAGCAACGGCGCCCTGAACGATCCCTGCCCGCTGGAACATACCGCAGTGACCGCAGAGGTCACCGGCCCGGTGGCTCGCGTCACCGTCCGGCAGACCTTTCGCAATCCCACCGGCGGGCCGATCGAGGCCATCTACACGTTCCCCCTGGCGGCCGGCGGCGCCGTTGACGCAATGACCCTCCGTATCGGAGACCGCGTCGTCAAAGGCGCCATCAAGACCAGGGAGGAGGCCCGCGCTATCTACGACGCCGCCCGCCAACAGGGCAAACTGACCGGCCTACTGGACCAGGAACGCCCCAACGTCTTCGTCCAGCAGGTGGCCAACATCCCCCCGAACGCAAAGGTGGATGTGGAGATTCAGTATGTCGAGACGCTGCGCTACGAAGCGGGCCGTTATGAGTTCGTTTTCCCGATGACCGTCGGCCCGCGCTACTCGCCGGCACACAACCCCGGCGCGTTCCGCAACCCGCAGTACGCCGCGCCTGGCACGCGCGCCGGGCATGACATCTCCTTCGCAATGAAGCTCGACGCGGGCCTCTCCGTGGACTCCATCGACTCCACAACGCATGAGGTCGCGGTCGAGAATCGCACCGCCTCCGGCGCCTTCATCAAACTCCGCAACCAGAAGGAGATCCCGAACAAGGACCTCATCCTGCGCTGGGATGTCGCCGGGCACCGGATCAACGACGCCCTGCTGGCCCATCGTACCGGCGACCGTTATGGCTACTTCACCTTCGTCCTGGCGCCGCCGGACCAGCCCGCGCGTGAGGACATCACTCCGAAAGAGCTCGTCTTCGTCGTCGACACTTCCGGCTCCATGCACGGCTTCCCGCTCGACAAAGCGAAAGAAGCCATGATGGCCGCAATCGAGGGCCTGCACCCGCGCGACCGCTTCAACCTCATCACCTTCGCCGGCGACACGCACCTGCTGTTCCCCGAGCCCGTGGACGCGACGCCGGCCAACGTCTCAGCCGCGAAGAGCTTCCTGGCCGGACGCCGCGCCGGCGGCGGGACCGAGATGATGAAGGCCATCCGCGCCTCCCTCGCCCCTTCCGCCTCCCGCGATCACGTTCGCATCGTCTGTTTCATGACCGATGGCTACGTGGGCAACGAGTCGGAGATTATCACCGAGATCCGCCGCCATCCCGGCGCCCGCGTCTTCGGCTTCGGGATCGGCAGTTCCGTAAACCGTCACCTGATGGACCAGATGTCTCTGCAGGGCCGCGGAGAAGTGGAGTACGTCGGCCTGCAGGACGATGGTTCCGCGGCTGCCAGGCGCTTCCACGAGCGCGTGCGGACTCCCCTGTTGACCGACATTCAACTCTCGTTCGAAGGTGTCGAAGTGGCCGATCTCTACCCGCGCCGTATTCCCGATCTGTTCAGCGCGAAGCCGTTGGTAGTCTCCGGCGTCTACCGGAACCCCGGCCGCGGCAAACTCCAGATCACCGGACGCATGGGCGGACAGCCCTACTCCCGTATCGTCGATGTCGACCTGCCGGCCAGCGCGAATCGTGATGGCATCCGGTCCCTGTGGGCGCGGACAAAAGTGGGGGAACTGATCGCCGACAACGCCGCACAACATCGGGAAGCCATCACCGACCTCGGCCTCCGTCATGCCTTGATGACCCCCTTCACCTCCTTCGTCGCCGTGGAGCACAGGACCATCAGTGAGGCCGGCAAACTGCGGACCATCGAGGTGCCGGTGGAGATCCCGGAAGGGGTCGATGCCGAAATGTCGGGCGGCGCCATGAAACACGCGCTGGCCGCCGCGCCACTCTCCACCGCTGACGTCGCCCGCCGCATCCGCGTCGCGCCCGAAGCCCTATCCCGGAACGAAGAACGCAAGCCTGCACCCGCCGGCCCTGCCGTGGAGAAACTCGCCCCGGCCTTGCATGCAAAGCTAACCAGCAAGGAACGGATCGGCATTCGCATCTACCTGCGCGACGCCGAGCCGGCAACTCTGGCGAAGCTCAAGTCCGCCGGGTTCCAACTCATCGCCCAGCCGGGCGGCACAAAACTCGTCATCGGCGAGGTCACCGGAACACAACTCAGCGCGCTGCTCGCGTTACCGGAAGTTCAACACGTTGCGCCGCGGTGAACGGAGCGAGAGGGGCCGCCCGCGCGGCCCCTCTCCCCTTAGTCCTCCAACGTGATCTTCGGCCCGGACTGTGCCTTGTCCGCCATCGCCGCCGCCACCTTCGCGGCCAGCGCATGGAACGGCGCACCCTTGCCTTCCGGGTCCAGCGCAACGGGCCGGCCCGAATCCCCCCCAATCCGCACCTGCGGGTCGAGCGGCAACTCCTCCAGGAACGGCACATCCATCGCCGCGGCCATGCGCTGCCCGCCGCCCTGCCCGAACACGTCGATGCGCTCTCCCGATGGCGTCACCAGATAACTCATGTTCTCCACCAGGCCCACAATCCGCGTGTTCACCTGCCGGAACATCCCAACTGCCTTGCGCGCGTCTTCCATCGCCACTTCGCTCGGCGTCGTCACGACGACGGCGCCGGAGATCGGCGTCGTCTGCACCAGCGACAACTGCACGTCGCCCGTCCCCGGCGGAAGATCAATGATCAGAAAATCGAGCTGCCCCCAATCCACTCCCCGCAGGAACTGCTGCATCACCGAGTGCAGCATCGGCCCGCGCCAGATCAACGGCTTGTCGCCCGGGCTCAGGAACCCCATCGACATCAATTTCACGCCGTGATTCCCCAACGGCTGAATCCGCTCCCCGATGGCATGCGGGTTCCCCCGCGTTCCCATCATCAGCGGCACATTCGGGCCGTAAACGTCCGCATCCATCAGACCGGTGCTGTACCCCTGCGCCGCCAGCGCAATGGCCAGGTTCACCGAAACCGTGGTCTTGCCGACCCCGCCCTTGCCGGAGCCGACTGCAATGATGTTCTTGACGCCCTCAATGGGCTGCAACTGTACGCCTGAAGGATTCATTCCTACTATTGTGACGCGAGTTGCGCCCAACGTTCGGCCGCCTGTTTCTCCAGGCGCGCCCGGTCGCCCGGCAGCACGAAGCCGTCGGCAATCAGAGCATCAATCGCCGCGCCGGTTTTCGCCACGAAATCCTCTTTCGACGCATAGCGCTCGGAAATCGCGGGCCGTGGGTCCTTGCGCTGCTCTCGCACCTGCCGCGTCGCCGCAAACGCATGAAAGCCGCCCGTCATCGAGTGGATTTCATTGCCTGCTCCGGTGGCCGGGTCGCGCAGGTTCCAGCCGGTATACGTGCCGAGCGGCGCCTGAATCTCCGGCATGCGAATGCCACTGGTCTCATTTCCATCGCGGTCCACTTGCGGCACCAGCGTCACGAACGGCTTGCCCGTCTTCGGCGGGTCAATTGTGACAATCCCTTTGGTCGCAAAGTCC
>CAZWDD010000401.1:0-4816 GCA_964632345.1 uncultured Solibacteraceae bacterium
GATCTGCAGCCGCGCGGCGCTTTCGGCCAGCATCGCCAGAATCCGCGCCGCCCGCTCCGGATCGGTGGCCAGAAATGAGTCGTCGAACACCGCCAGTTGGCGCTCCTCGCGGCTGAGCTGCATCGCCAGCGCGAGGCGTGTGGCGAAGGCGATCTGCTCCATCTCGCCGCCGGAGACGTGGTCTATGGCGGCCTCGGCTTCCGGCGTCGCCAGCCCCCCCGGCATCCAGGCCTCGCTGATCCGGATCGCCGGCGCCGCCGGGCCGGCGATCCGGCGCCAGTACCCGGTGGCTTCTTCGGCGATCCGGTCCGGCAGAGACGCCGTCAGCGTCCGCTCCGCCGCCGCCAACTCACTCCGTAGCAGCAGCACGGCCGCCGCGCGCCGCGTCTCCCGCTCCAACTGCGCGGCCACGTCCGCCAACTGTGCCTCCGCCTCCCCAAGCCTCGTGTAGACGCTCTGGCTCTCAAACACCGACAGTTCCCCGCGCAACCGGGCCGACGCCTCCCGTCCGGCGCTCTCCCTCCCGCGCAACTGTTCCAAGTCCTTCCGCAACTCGGCCGGGTCCCCCGCCATCGACGCGCGCTTCTCCCTCGCCGCATTCCACCGCAACTGCGCCTCCCGGTATCGCTGCTCCCACACATCGAGCGGCCCGCCAGCAGCATATTCCGCCAGCTTCCCCGCCACCGCATCCCGCTGCTTCGTCTTTTCCGCCGCCACCGCTCCCTCCCCGGCAACCTCTCCGGCCAACCGCGCCATATCCACCTTCGCCGGCAGCCGGTCCAACCGCTCCTTCGCTTCCTTCCAACGTGTCCGGATGGCGTCGACATCCGGGGGCGCCTGCTCCCACTCCGGCCGCCGCACCGCCAGTTCGCGGAACTCCGCCGCCCGGCTCTGTAGCGGACGCCACTCCGCCGCTACCCGGTCCAATTCGCCCCGCAGCTCCTGCGCCAGCAGGAAACGCTCCTCCCACTCCCCAAGCGCCTGCCCGCCCAGCAACTCCCCCATCCTCCGTTCTAACGCTTCCACCTCGCGCGCCAGTCCTGCCGCCTGCGCGTTCGCACTCGCCGCCGTGATCCTCGCCACACCCGGTATCCGAACCATTACGCTCTCCGGGCTCGTCAGTTCCACAACCTCGCCCGCGCCCAGCGGCCGTGCACCATCCCCAATCTCCAGTTCCAGTGCGGACTCGGCCTCAATCGTAACGCGCAGGCTAGCCGCCTCGAGCGAGGCTTTCTTCACCTGCAACTCCTGCGACGCCTGCCGCACGGCTCGCAGCGCCGCTTCCGCCGGCGCCTGCAACGCTTCCAGTTCCCGCCGCACCGCCCCCTCGCGGTCCCGCAGCCGCCGCTCCCGCAGCAAATCTCCCCACGCATTGGCATCCAGCCCTTCCGACTTCAGCCGGTCCAACTCGGCCTCCATCGCCTCGCGCTGCTGCTGGACACCCGCCGCTTCCTCATAGCGCGCCTGTGCCTCCTGCCGCCGCTTCTCCGCCGCACCGATCTCTTGCTCCAGCCGCTCCCGCGCTTGAATCGCCGCGCGCCACTCTGTTACCCGCCGCTCCACCGGCTCCAGTTCCGCCCACGCCGCCTGCTCTCCGGCCGTTCCGGCCTGCAGCGCCTCCAACCGCGGCGCCAGTTCCCCCGCGCGCACCGCAAACCGTTCGCACTCCGCCTCCAACTCCGCCAGCCGCCTCCGCTTCTCCGCCGCCGACTCCCACTCCCGCCGCAGCCTCTCCGCTTCTTCGCGCAACCGTCCCTTCCCCTCCCGTAACGACGGCACTGGCGAGTTCTTGCTTTCCTTTCCAGTAGGCGTGTAGTAACGCGCGAATCGGCCATCCACCAACTCCGCCAACGCCTCCCCGGCCTTCGATTGCAGCGCCGCCCCAAACGCTTCCTGCACCCGGGCCTTTACCCCGTCGCTCCACACCGGCAGCAGCGGCGGACCCTGCGGCGTCCACAACACCTGCAGCCAGCCGAGATGCCCCGGCCCCGCCGTCCCCTTCGCCGCCGCTTCGGCCGCCAGCATCTCCCGCACCTTCTGGTCGGCCGCCTTCCCCTCCGCCAGCGGCGCAAACCGTCCCTGCTCCTCCCGCTCCAGCCGCGAATACGCGCCGCTCAGGAACCGCTTCTCCAGCCGCCACTCCTCGCCCCCATGCGCAAACACCACGCAAATCCGCGGACTCAACTCCCGGCCCCACGGCTTCATCGACTGCCGCACCAGCGCGCCCGTCACCTGATGCGCATCCACCAGCGCATGCCGCAGCGCCTGCAGCAGCGTGGACTTCCCCGCCCCGTTCGGCCCATGCAGCACGTTCAGCCCCGGCCCCAACTCCGGCACCACAACCCGGCCCGCAAAGCACCGGAATCCTTCCACCTCCAACGACCGGAGTATCATGCGCCCACCTGCACCGCCAGCGCCTGCAACTCCAGCAGCGCGTCGGCCGCCGTCTGGTCGCCCGCCGCCGCCATCTCCCGTAGCCGGCGCGCCGCCACCTGCGCCGCGCCTGGCGGCAGCATCTCCTCCCAGCCGTCTTCGGCCGCCGGCCGCAGTTCGGCCGTGTCCACCGCCAATACAAGGAACCGTTCCCGCATCTCTTCCAACTGCCGCAGCAGCGGACTGTCGGCCGCATGCAGGATGCCACGAATCGCCACCCGCACCAGGGCACTCTCCGGCAGCTTCGCCACCCGGTCCCGCAACGCCTCCAGGTCGCCCGGCGCCTGAATCGCCTCCTCAATCGAGTACCAGCCCAGAACTCCCGTGTGCACCGTCTCCACTTCCGGCGCCGTGCCCATCGTCACCAGCAGCGCGTTGCCGCTGTCGCGTTCGCCGAACTTCGTCGTCTCCTGCGTGCCGCAGTAAGCCATCCGCACCGCACCGGCTTCGTCGCGATAGAGCGATGTGGAGTGCCAGTGCCCCAGCGCCAGATACTCGGCCCCAATCCGCCGCCATGCGTCGCGGGGAATCGGGTGATGCTCCGTATCGGCGTCGATGCCTTCCACTGTTCCATGGCTCATGGCGATGACCCGGCCCGCCGGCCGCGGCAACCCGTCCAGCATCCGTGTCGGGTCCTGCCGTGAATGCGTCTCGCACAATGGCGCCGCCAGCAGCGTGCCGCCGGGCACCGCGTACGCACCCGCCTCCCGGATCACCTGCAGATTCGGGAACTGCCGCCACACCGGGTGCTCCCATACGCTGCCCGGTTCCAGCGGATCGTGATTGCCTGGCAACAGCAGCACCAGCCCGTCGAACCGCGCCAGAATCTCGCCGGTCCGCTGCACCAGCGCCCGGTCCACGGCATTATCCTCAAACGTGTCCCCGGCCACCAGCAGAAAATCTGCCTGCAGCGCGGCCACGCGCGCGGCCGACTCCAGCCGGGCCTGCCGCACCGCAGGCGCCGCCGCCCCGGCCGCGGCCGCCTTCATTCCGATCTGCCAGTCGGCGGTATGCAGAAACCGCATTCGTTCCGCGCCTACCGGGCCGCGTACGTCTTCGTGTGCTTGTTCCGCGAGTTGAACACCGTCATCGCACCGCTCTTCGTCGCGCTCACCTTGATGTAATTGCCCTCGCCCGTGTCATTCAAATCGGCCAGAAACGCGTTGGCGACGTTGTGCTCCTGCCCGCCCGCATTTGCGAAATGCAACTGCCACAGGTCTTCCAGCCCCGGTGAGGACTTCACCACCCGCCATGCCGCCGGAGAGCCCCCTTTCCGCGAACCATTGTTCATCACCGCTACCCGCGGCCGCAGCGCATGCACCAGTGCCTCCGGTCCGCTGATGTCCATCCCGTGGTGCGTGGTCACATAGAGACCCACCGTCCCGACTTTATTCACCGGGCAGGCCAGTTCCAACTCCTTGTTCCACGTCAAATCCCCGAGATCGATGAACTTAAAACTCCCGAAGCTCACCAGCACGCCGAGGCTGCGCGCGTTCTCGCTCGGATCGTCGGCCTTCTTCTCCGCCTTCGCGCACAGCGGGTTCGCCTGTCCCGCGCCCGGCAGCGGCTGCGCGATTGCTTCGCCGTCAGACGTCAACACCAGTACCTCGGCGCCCTTGAACGGAATTCGCTCCCCGGGCTTCACACTCATCCGCTGCCCGCTTGACGACGCCTTCAAGTACGACTCCATCAACTGGTCCGCCGCCGGACCCGTCTCCCGGTTCGGCCCGTGGTCGATAAAAGTCCCCACCGACATTTTGCTCAACAGCTGCGTGATGCCCCCCACGTGATCCCGGTGGTAGTGCGTGATCAGCAGGTTGTCAATCCGCTTCAATCCAGCCTTTTTCGCTACCTTGACAATCCGGTCCGCGTCCCGGTCCCCGAACCCCGGCCATCCGGTATCAATCAACAGGGACTGCTTTTCCGGCGTTACCAGCAGCGTCGCCTGCCCTCCCTCCACGTCAATAAAGTAGACATCCAGAGTCTTTTCCGCGGCCGCCAGCGGCAGCGCCGCGCACAGCAGCAACAGGGCAGGAAAAATCGGCTTCATGCGCACTCATGCTACTTGACGTCCGCCGGACGCCGCAACTCCGGCGCCGCTATGCTGGGTTCCATGGCTCTCTGCACGAACTGCGGCGCAACCATCAGTGACCGGGCCTCCGTCTGCCCCCTCTGCGGCGGCCCGCAGGGCACCACCACGCCACGCGCCTCCGGCCGCGGCGGCAACACCGTTCTCGCCACCCTCTGCTACCTGCCGTTCTTCGGATGGCTTCTATCGCTCATCGTGCTCGCCATGGCGCGCTATCGCCAACACCACACCCTCCGTTTCCACGCCTTCCAGGGCCTGTTCGTCTTCCTCGCCTGGATGATCCTCGATTTCACC
>CAZWDD010000402.1:0-4814 GCA_964632345.1 uncultured Solibacteraceae bacterium
GACCAGCGCCCGTGCGGCGCTGATTCTGCGGGAGCGGGGGTTTGATGCGCGGGTGATCCGGGGCGGGCTGGCGGCGTGGCGGGAGGCAGGGCTGCCGGTGGAGGCGGTGCCGCCGGAGGACCGGGTGGACCTGCCCAGCTTCGAGCGGCGTTGACGTATGCTGTAGGGCATGAATCGACGCCAGTGGTTCACCTCGGCGCTAGGCGCGGCGGCTGCCTGGAGCGCGGATCTGAAGAAGCGGATCCGGATCACGAATCTACGCACTGATCTGTTGCGGCTGCCGCCGGGGGAGCCGACGTACGACTCGATCCACCGTTTAGGGGTGGACCGGGGGCAGGTGGTGCTGCGGATCGAGACGGACGCGGGGATAACGGGCTGGGCGAGTTCGACGTTCGGGATGATGCCCGGGGGACCGCGGGTGGTGCAGACGATCCTGGAGCATGAGGTGAAGCCGGTGTTGGTGGGGATGGACCCGGCGTTTCCGCGGAAGATCCGCGCGGAGTTGTGGAAGGCGCTGGAGTATCACGGGGTGGGCGGGGTGACGCATTTTGCGGTGGCGGCGGCCGATATAGCGGTGTGGGACATTCTGGGGAAGGCGGCGGGGCTGCCGGTGTGGAAGATGCTGGGGGCGTATCGGGACCGGATGCCGGTGTATTCGATGGCGGGGTGGTATGCCGAGAACGATAAAGACCTGTCGGTGTTCAAGCGGTCGTGCGTGGCGGCAATGGAGCATGGGTATAAGGCGGTGAAGATCAAAGTGGGGCGGTATGACGTGGATGACGATATCCGCCGGATCCGGCTGGCGATGGATACGTTGGGCAAGGGACGGCGGGTGATGGTGGACGCCAATCAGAACCTGAACCGGAATGAGGCGCTGCGGCGGGGGCGGGTTTATGAAGACATGGAGTGCTTCTGGTATGAGGAGCCACTGCCGCCGCATGAGATGGCGGGGTATGCGGAGCTGGCGGAGAAGCTGGACATCCGGATCGCGACTGGGGAGAACCTCTACGCGAAGTACCAGTTTGCGGATTTGATCAACCGGCGCGGGGCGGATGTGGTGCAGCCGGACAACCGGCGAGCCGGGGGCGTGACGGAGTGGATGGAGATCGCGGCGTTGGCCGACGCCAACGGGCTGGAGTTGGCCAGCCACGGGGGCGGGGCAGTGAACATGAACATGCTGCTGACGATGCCGAACGCGATCTACATGGAAACGGGCGGGCCGCAGAAGATGATCGACGGCGAGGTGATGGCGCCGGAGGCACCCGGGATGAGCACGGAGGTTCCGGCGGCGACGATTGCGAAGTACAAGATCGGGTGACGGCTACGGGAGGGCGAAGGCGACGTATGCACCGCCGGAGGGAGCACCGCTCTTGCCGCCGCCGGCGGCGATGATGATGTACTGCTTGCCCTTGATGGAATAGGTGGCCGGGGTGGCGTTGCCGGAGAAGGGAAGCAGGGTCTCCCAGAGGAGTTTGCCAGTTTTCTTGTCGAAGGCGCGGAACTTGCGGTCGAAGTTGGTGGCGCCGATGAACAAGAGGCCGGACCTGGTAACGAGCGGCCCGCCGTAGTTTTCGCTTCCGGTATCCTTCATGCCTTTGGCGGCGAGTTCGGGATGTTCGCCGAAGGGGATTTTCCAGGCGTAATCGCCGGTATCGAGGGAGATGGCGTTGAGGGTTCCCCAGGGCGGGGCGATGGCGGGGTAGCCATCGGGGTCGAGGAACTTGTTGTAGCCGTCGGTGGTGAAGGCCTGATCGAAGACGGAGGAGGAGGGCGAAACGACGACCTCCTTTTCCTCGCCGCGGAGGAGATAGGCCTTCATGGCGTCGAGGGCGGCGGGGTTCAGGTGGGCGAAGCCGGGCATGCGGCCGACGCCCTGGCGGAGAATGCGGTCGAGGGCTGCCTCGTCCATTTTGGCGCCGAGGCCTTTGAGGGACGGGAATTCGGGCGGGCTGCCGCCGAGGTCATCGCGATGGCAACCGGCGCAGTTCTGGATGTAGACGCGGTGGCCGCTGGTGGCGGCGGAGGCTCTGGCGCGGGGAACGAGGCGGAGGATCCAGGCCATTTCGTTGGCGTTGACGTAGAAGAGGCCGGTTTCGGGGTCAAAGGCCTGGCCGCCCCATTCGGCGGCGCCGTCGAAGCCGGGGAAGACGATGGTTCCCTCGGTGGAAGGCGGCTCCCACTGGCCGTTGCTGCGGAGGGTTTTGAGGCGGGCGCGGGCGATGCGGTTGGCTTCCGGGGTGCGGTTGGTGAGGATGTCCTCGGTGAGGACCTGGCGGGAGAAGGGCTCCGGCTTCAAGGGGAGGATCTGTGTGTCGGCGAGCTTTTCGCCAGGGGCGGGAGAGGGGGGCGCCTTCTTTTCCTCGAGGGGGAAGAGGCTTTCGCCGGTCTCGCGGTTGAAGACGTAGACATGGCCGCTTTTGGTGGCCTGTGCGACGGCGTCGATGAGTTTGCCATTGCGGGCGACGGTGACGAGAACGGGGTTCGTGGGGAAGTCGCGGTCCCAGACGTCATGCTTGACGGCCTGGAAGTGCCAGACGCGTTTGCCGGTGCGGGCATCGAGGCAGAGGAGGGTATTGGCGAAGAGGTTGTCGCCCGGGCGGTTGGCGCCGAAGAAGTCGTAAGCGGCCGAGCCGGTGGGGACGAAGACGAGGCCGCGTTTGGCATCGAGGGCCATGCCGGGCCAGTTGTTGGCGCCGCCAAGGAACTTCCAGCCATCCTTGGGCCAGGTATCGTAGCCGAATTCACCGGGGTGCGGGATGGTGTGGAAGCTCCAGCGGAGCTTGCCGGTGCGGGCATCGTAGGCGCGGATGTCGCCGGGTGCCGAGGGGAGGCCTTCGCTGCAGATGGAGCCGATGATGAGGAGGTCGCCGAAGACGACGCCGGGGGTGGTGAGTCCGACGGTCATGCCGTCGGTGGGGCGGCCGAGGTCGTCGCGGAGGTCGATCCATCCGCGGCCGTTGCCGAAGGCGGGATCGGGTTTGCCTGTTTTGAGGTCGAGCGAGTAGAACTGATGGCGGGCGGCGACGTAGAGGCGGGACTGTTTGCCGTCGGTCCAGTGCATCAAGCCGCGGTTCCGCTGTTTGTTGCGCACCTCCTGGCCCTGATAGGGGTTGAAGCTCCACAGCTCCCGGCCGGTGGCGCCGTCGATGGCCATGACGCGCAATTTCGGGGAGGTGGCGTAGATGATACCGTCAATGATGATGGGGTTGCATTGGATCTCCGAGCCCTGGAAGGCGTCACCGGTATCGAGTGTCCAGGCGACCTTCAGTTTGGCGACGTTGGCGGGCGTGATCTGGCCGAGGGTGGAGTAGTGCAGATTTTCCGGGCCGCCGTGGTAGGCGGACCAGGTGCGGTGGCTGTTGGCGGGGACCGGCTTACGCTGCGCCGTGCAGAGGGCGGCGGCCAGGAGCAGGAGGAGGGGGAAACGCATGACTTCTATTCATATCGCAACGCCTCGACGGGGTCCAATCGTGCGGCCTTGACGGCGGGCCAGGTGCCGAAGAAGATACCGATGCCGACGGAGACGCCAAAGCCGGCGGCGAGGGCGCCAGGGGGGACGGCGCTGGGGAGCGAGGGCACGAGTTTGCCGACGATGAGGGTGACGAGGACGGCAATGAAGATGCCGAGCAGGCCGCCGGCGCCGGTGAGGGTGACGGCCTCGGTGAGGAACTGAATGATGATGTCGCCCTTGCGCGCGCCGAGGGCTTTGCGGATGCCGATCTCCTTGGTCCGTTCGGTGACCGAGACGAGCATGATGTTCATGACGCCGATGCCGCCGACGAGGAGGCCGAGGCCGGACAGGGCGATGGAGACGAGGACGATCAGCTGGGAGATGGAATCGAAGCGGGCGATGATCTGGTCGGCAGTGGTGAGGGAGAAGTCGTCCGGATCGCCGGTGGGGGTCTTGCGGAAGCGGCGGAGGATCTGGCGGGTCTCTTCCTCGGCGTCGGCGCGTTTGCCTTCGATGGCTTTGGCGATGACGACATAACGGTCAATCTGCGGGTAGCGCATGCGGGCGGTGGTGAGGGGAACGGTGACCTGGCGGTCAATGGGGTTCTCGCCGAAGAAGCCGCCCTTGGCCTCCTCGGTAATGCCGACGATGGTATATTCGGCGCCGCCGACGTTGACCTGCTGGCCCACGGCGCCGCCGGAGGGAAACAGGGCCTCGGCCAGTTTGGGGCCCATGACGCAGACGCGGGCGCCACGCTTTTCCTCCTCTTCGGTGAAGGGACGACCGGCGAGGAAGTTGCGCGGTTGGGTGATGAATCCGGAGGCGGTCTGGCCCACCATGTTGACCTGGTCCGACTCGTAGCCGGGCACCTTGGCAGTAAGCGGGCTGCGGCCAATGAAGCCGGGCAGGTACATGACGACGCTGACCTCTTCGACGTTGGTGACGAGGCGTTTGATGAGGGCGGCGTACTCGGGGTCGATGTTGCGGCGGCGGAGTTCGGAGACGGCGGGCTGCTGGTTCGGGTCGCCGGAGTAGCGGGAGATGAAAAGGTTGTCCGGGCCGAATTCGGCGAAGAAGGTGGTAACGCCCTGGCGGAGACCACTGAGAAGGGAGGAGACGGTGACCACGGTGGTGATGCCGATGACGATGCCGAGGATGGTCAACAGGGAGCGGAAGCGGTGCGCCCAGACGGAGTCCATGGCTACGGAGAGGAGTTCGCCGAACGTGATGGTGCCAGCGACCTTCATCTATTCGGCCCTCAAGGCTTCAATGGGGTCGAGGCGGGCGGCGCGCCGCGCTGGATACCAGCCGGAGGCGACGCCGACGACCGAGGAGACGAAGACGGACAGGAAGACATAGAAGG
>CAZWDD010000403.1:0-4802 GCA_964632345.1 uncultured Solibacteraceae bacterium
GTGGCGCCGGTACTCACGGGGCTCGGGGCGGCCGGGAACGCGGGCCATGCCGCAGCGGGGACAACGGCCGGGCGCCTGGGCGGGGACATCGGGGTCCATGGGGCAGGTGAAGTCGGCCGGCGGGAGAACCTGGGAGGCGAACAGGGGGAGCAGATCGCGGCGGCGCACGATACCAGTATCGGGCAACGGGCGCCGCTGCGGTGGAGTGGCGGTTAGTAGGCCGGCTGGAAGGGCCAGTTGGCGGTGGTGGTGTAGCCGCCGTCGACGGCGATGACCTGGCCGGTCACGTAGTCGGAAGCCGGGCTGGAGAGGAAGACAGCGGCGCCAGCGAGATCGGCCGGGGTGCCCATGCGGGGATTGGCCTGCACGCCCTGCAGCCACTCATGCATGTGCTTGGGCTGCCACATATCCTTGTTCAGATCGGTGAGGATGAAGCCGGGGGCGATGCAGTTCACCTGGATGTTGTACTGGCCCCACTCGGCGGCCTGCACACGGGTGAGTCCGGCGATGCCGGCCTTGCTGATGGCGTAGACGCTGAGGAAGGGAATGCCGAGCAGCGACATCAGGCTGCCGATGTGGATGATCTTGCCGCCCTTGCCTGCCTCCACCATGCCGCCGCCGATGTGCTGGCAGAGTTCGAAGATGCCGTGGAGGTTGGTGTCCAGGATCCGGTTGTACTCCTCCTTGGTGTAGTCCTGCATGCGGCGGCGCACGTTGGTTCCGGCAACGTTGATGAGGATGTCTGTCTTGCCGCGGAACTCCTCGGCGAAGGTGCGGATGGAGTCCGAATCGGTCATGTCGATGGACCGGGAGTCCGCGCTGAGGCCCTGCGCCTTGAGTGCGGCGACCTCTTCGGCGAGTTTGTCGGCGCTACGGGCCGCCAGGATGGTGTACGCGCCCGCGGCGGCAATCTCCTTGGCAATGGCCAGTCCGATTCCGCGGCTGGCGCCGACAACAAGGGCAGTCTTGCCCTTCAGGGAAAAGAGAGTTTCAAGAGACATGTTGAGACCGGATATGGGAAGTAGTTTTGATGACCAGCAGTGCGCCGAGGTAGAGCAGGCCGCCAAGCAGCAGCGTTTCGCGCAGACCCAGGTATATCGCAAAGAAGATGGCCGCGGCAGAGCCGAGGACGCTGGAGGCGGCATTGAGAGACCAGGCCCACCGCACGGAGGGCTTATGGAAGGTTTCCAGCCGCGCCAGTCCCTGCGGGAACGGCATGCCCATGCAGAATCCGGCCGGGGCAATTAGCAGGATGGTGATCAACATTTTGACGCCGAGCGGAAGGCCGACAAGCCCCGTGGTGATCGGCGCCGCCGTGAAGGCCAGCATGGCCACCAGAACCGTGACCAGCGCGAGCGCACGCATCAGTTTGTTGTCGTCATCGCCGATATACTTCCCGCTCAGATAGCTGCCAAGACCGCTCGAGACGAGCATCGAAAAGATGATGACGGTAAGGGCGTAGGTCGGGTGGCCGAGGAAGAGAACGAACTTCTGGATGAGGGCCACTTGGATGAGGATATAGCCCACCCCGATGCACAGGAAGTACATCAGGAAGCGGAGCACTCCCTTCTCGCGAGGCAGGCGGGTGCCAAGCAAGAGCGGAGGCAGGGCCAGGATGATGATGGTGGCCAGGAGGCTGACGCCGACCAGGGAAAACAGCATGGGAACGGCGCGATTGATCTTGTAATCGGCGCTGTCCTTGTTCATGGCGGTGAGGAAGTTCCACAGGTCCTGCGGCTGGACGGTGTAGAAGAAGAAGGGCCGGTTGTCGTCGACGGCGGTGACATCGAACGGGTAGTCGGCCAGCCATTGATTGAGATTGGGATTGAGCAGCGCCTGGCCGAAGGCGGTGGAGTCGCCATCTCCCGGCAGGTAGACGCGTTGGAACTTGGAGGCGGCGATGAGGGATTCGGCACGGGTGACATCGGCGTCGGTGAACGGTTTGCGGGAGATGAGCACAGTGTCCCGCGCGCCCCAGCCTTCCAGGTCCTTCTTCGAGCCTTCGCGGATGACCATGACATGCCGCTGTGGTTGGTTCTCGCCGAGGCGTGCTAGCGCCTCGCGGGCGAGGATCAGCAGGCGAACGGATTCGCGTGGCGGTTCGAAGCCCCAGCGCGTGATGGCCAGTACGCCATCGTCGTTCAGGTGGCTCAGGTAGTCGTGAAAGGCATCGGTGGTGTAGAGATTGTTTTCCGACAGAGCAAACGCGCCGGCGGCGGTGGAGGCCCAGGTGTCGACGAGAGTGGCCTGCAGGACGGTGTACTTCTCCGTACTGCGGCGGATGAAGCTGCGGCCGTCTTCGACCTCAATGCGGATGCCGGGTCGATGGTAGAGGTTGCGGCTGAGGGCAGCGAATTCGCCGCGCATGACGGTGTTGGCGATGATGGGGTTGATCTCAACCCCGGTAATGTCCTTGGCGCCGGAGGCGATGGCGCGGGCGACGTCCCATCCGCCGCCGGGCCCGATGATGAGGGTCTTGGCGCCGGGCCGCATCAGGTAGGGGAAGGCGGGGCCCTGCTCGGTAAGGTCGGCGCGCTGGGAGGGGGTGAGGTTGTCGACGTCGAAATCCATGATGCCGGTGGAGGCGTCGGCGTCGATGACGATCTGGGTCTGGCCGGACTGGCGCTCCTTGGCGACGGCGATGCGGGAGAAGGTGTTCCAGCGGACGAAGACCTCGTTGTCGAGCGACTGGCCCTTGGCGTAGTGGACGTCGATCCAGTGGCGCTTGGCGTTAAAGACGATTAAGACCGTGAGGGCGAGGGCGATGGCGACGGAGGCGGCACGAAGTGGCTGATGGCCGTCGAGGTTGTACCAGATGGCCGAACCGACGGCGAACAGAACGGCGGCAGCGATGACGGTGTTGGGCCCGCCGAAGTTGTTGAGCAGCGGAATGAGCAGAAGGCATCCGCCTGCGGCGCCGAGGAGGTCGAAGAAGTAGACGCGATCGACGCGCTCGATGGTCTCCGAGATGGCGAGTGAGACGATGGCGCCGGCCAGAAAGAAGGGAAGGGCGGAGAAGAAATAGACGGCGGCGAGGGTGAGGTTCGTCAGTTCCTGGCCGCGGGTGAGCAGGAAGATGACGCTGATGAGCGGCATCACGGCGTTGATCAACGACAGCCGGCCGAGTTTGCGGAATAGGGGTCCGGGCTGCGCGGCGATGACGTAGGAGAACACGCCGCCCGCGCCAAGGCCGAACAGGGCGATGGAGATGGCCAGGAAGGCGAAATGGTAGTAGAAGACCACCGAAAAAATGCGCGTCATCGCCAGTTCGAGCAGGAGCGTCGCCATGGTGGTGAAGGCGACGCCCATGTAGACCTGCGGCCAACTGATATGCGCGGACTCTGGGGACGAGGTAATCCGGGACAAGTAACTATGGTAATGGAAACGGCTACATCATCGCCGTTGGCGGCGCCGGTTCGTCAGGGCGGCCGGCGTTGGCGATCGGCGTGGCGATCATGTTGACTGCCATCAGCGCGAGGACGCCGAGGCCGACGAAGTAGCTGGGCTCGTGGAAGATCTCCGGCAGCGCCACGTCGGTGAGCGCGAATCCGGCGACGACGAGGCCCATCAGGCCTTCGCCGGCAATCATGCCGGAGGCGATGAGGATGCCGATATTCTCGCTGCGGGCGCGCTGGGCCTCGTTGTGCCCCTTGTTTTCGGCGATGCGGTCCGCAATGCCGCGGAAGATGCCGCCGACGAAGATGGAGAAGGTGGTGGCGAGCGGCAGATACATGCCGACACTGACGAGCATGGGGCTCTTCACCTGCATCATGATCATGCCGATGCCCATGAAGATGCCCATGACCACGAGCGGCCAGGCCATGTCTCCGCCAACAATGCCTTCGGCGATCAGGGCCATCAGGCCGGATTGGGGCGCGGGCAGCTTCGCGTCGCCGAAGCCGATGCCGCCCTGCTTGATGTTGGCCTGATGCAGCAGCATGAGCGGGAAGAACATCACGAGCGCGCTGACGACGACGGCCAGCAGTTCTACGAGCTGGATGGTGCGCGGCGTGCCGCCCAGGATATAGCCGACCTTGAAATCCTGCAGCAGTTCCCCGGCGACGGCGGCCGAGACACAGCCAACTGCGGCCACGGCCAGCACGACGGCGACGCCCGACGGGCCGCCGACGCCGAGCGAGACCATCAGCAGCGCCGCGATCAGGAGCGTGGAGAGTGTGAGCCCGCTGACCGGATTATTGGAAGAACCGATCATACCCACGAGTGAGCCAGATACGGTGGAGAAGAAGAAGCCAGTAATCAGCATGACGACGGCGGCCACGGTGGCCACCCAGATGGCGTCGACGAAGTAGGAGTAGACAGCGATCATGGCCAGGAAGGTGATGCCGATCAGCAGGAACACCGTCTTCGAACTCATGTACTGCTCGGTTCGGTTGGACGCATCGGCCTTGGGTGCGGTGCCGCGCACCTCCGCCATGGCGCGGCCGAGGCCGACGCTGAGGTTCTTGCGCATCTTCCAGAGCGTGTTGGCGGCGCCGACGAGCATGCCGCCGACGGCGATGGGGCGGACGATGTAGCGCCAGACGGCCGCGGCCAGGCCCTGCCAGTCATCGGCTGCGGCGCCAGGCGGAAGGAACTTATTGAGGTCGTCGCCAAGGAAATAGATGAGCATGGGGATCATGAAGCCCCATGCCAGCACGCCGCCTGAGAAGTTCAGCGCGGCAAGCTTCGGTCCGATGATGTAGCCGACGCCGATATAGGCGGGGCTGACGGTGGGAGCGGCTGCCATGGTGACGCCGCCGACTTTGAGCGCCTGCTCATCCGAGCCGAGCTTGATGACGCTG
>CAZWDD010000404.1:0-2090 GCA_964632345.1 uncultured Solibacteraceae bacterium
GTCACCGGCCAGTTGGGCGAAGTGATGCAGGAATCCATGAAGACCGCCCAGAGCTTCATCTGGTCGCACGCCGAAGACCTCGGCCTCGATCCGAAGCTCTTCAAAGACTATGGCCTCCACCTGCACGTACCCGCCGGCGCCATTCCGAAGGATGGCCCCTCGGCCGGCATCACCGCTGCTACCGCCATGACGTCGGCTTATACCCGGCTGCCTGCCCGGAATGACACCGCCATGACCGGCGAAATTACCCTCACCGGCCTGGTCCTGCCCATCGGCGGCGTTAAGGAGAAGGTGCTCGCCGCCCGCCGTGCCGGCATGAAGCGGGTCATCCTCCCCAAGGCCAATGAGAAGGATCTCCGCGATGTGCCGGACTCGGTGAAGGCGGAGATGCAGTTCCTGTTTGTCGAACGCGTCGAAGAGGTGCTGGCCGCGATGATCCCGTCGCTCGCCCCGCGCCTGGAACACGCCGCCGCCTAAGTCCACTTACTCCGCCGGGCAACTGCTCTGTTGTAAGATCAGGGCAGTTGCCCGATGCGCTTATTTCTCCTTTGGACTGCCGCGGCCGGTCTGCTCACCGCCGCGGATAAGTATACGGTCTATGAATCCGAACACTTTGAGCTGATCACCGACGGCGGCCGCAGCCGCGCCGAAAGTATCCTCACGCAGTTTGAACGCGTGCGCGCGTTCTTCGTCAAAAACCTGCTTTCCCGCGATCCCCTCCTGAAGCCGCGCATCGTCGTCTTCAACCGCGAAAAGGACTACCGCGCCGTCTCGCCAAACGAGGTCTCCGCCGCGCACTACGCCAACCTTCCGCAGCGGGACTATATCGCCATCGGCACACGCGCGGCCGACGATGACCGCCGCGTCGCCATCCACGAGTACATCCACCTGCTTGTGCAGCATCTCGATACGCCGATGCCGCTGTGGATGAACGAGGGCATCGCCGACCTCTACTCGAACATTGAGCAGGTGGGCGAAGTCGTGCGCGTCGGCACGCCCATCCCGCAACTCCTCTTTCTGGCGCGCGAAGGCCGGCTGTCGGTGTCGGCCGTGGTCGGCGCCGGCCACGGCTCGGCGCTCTACAACCGCCGCCAGCACGTCGGTCCCTTCTATGCCACCTCCTGGGCGATGGTCCACATGCTCTCGCTTGACCCGGCCTTCAAGAACGGCTTCAAACCGCTGGCCCAGGCGCTGGCCGATGGCGACGCCCCCGAACAGGCCTTTTCACGGATCTACCAGAAGACTCCGCAGGAGATCGACGACGCCTTGAAGCGCTACCTGCGCGCCAATTCCATCCACGTCATCGAGGTCCCGATGCGCTTGCGGGAGGCCGACCGGAAGGTGACCCCGCGCGAGGTGACCAGCTACGAATGGGACGTCGCCGTCGCTGACCTGCACGCCGCCGCGCGCCAGTTTCCCAAGGCCGTCGAACGGCTGGAAGCGCTGACGCGCGACAACGACAAGCGGCCCGAGGCCTGGGAGTCGCTGGCCTTCGTTCGCTGGATGCAGAAGGAAGCCAGCTCCGGCGATGCGTTCCTCAAGGCGCGCTATCTGGGCTCCTCGAACGGCCAGCTCGCCCTCTGGAGCACGGCGCTCACCAAGGACGCCGTGGCCTCCCGCACGGCGCTCGAGGAGTTGGTCTCCGCTCACCCCGACTTCGTGCCCGGCCGCATCCGGCTGGCGGAGGCGCAGATGCGCGATGGCGAGGATGAGGCCGCCTTCGGCACCATCAGCCGCGTCAAACGCATCAGCGCCCGCGTGGTCGATAGCTACTTCAACGCCTATATTCAGGCCGCCTGGCGGTCCGGGCACGTCGAGGAGGCACGCTCCTCGTCCGAGCAGTACTCGGCCGCCGCCCGCACGCCGCAGTCCAGGGAGTACGCCGCGCGGTTGCGGACGCTCGCCATGCGGGACCGGGGGAAGCAGCAGGCGATGCCCGCGCCGGTCGAGGCGGCGCTCGCGCCCGCGCCGACCACCAGGGAGGCCGATGACGAACCGGTGCGCCTCCGGCGGAAGCGGCGCGAGGAGTTCACCGTCACCGAGACGCACCGCCCGGAAGACTTCGGCTTCGATGAGGACCCGGCCATCAT
>CAZWDD010000404.1:2190-4776 GCA_964632345.1 uncultured Solibacteraceae bacterium
TTCGGCGTGGTCTACGCCACGCTGATCGCCGACGTGAACAAGGACGGCCGGCCCGACATCGTCGCGCTGAATCCGACGCAACTCGTCTGGTTCGAGAACCCAACCTGGAAGAAGCACGTCATCCTGGATGGCAAGACGAAGAAGGACAACGTGGCCGTGGCGGCGCACGATATCGACCGCGATGGCCGGCTCGATTTTGCCATCGGGGCCGACTGGCAGCCGACCAACACCGCCGCCGGCGGTTCGCTGCAGTGGACCGATCAGCAGGGCAACGTCGTGCCGCTGGGCGAGGAGCCGACGCTGCACCGCCTCCGCTTCGGCGACGTGGATGGCGACGGGCAGCAGGAGCTAATCGTCGTGCCGCTGCACGGGCGCGGGACGAAGGGGCCGGGCTGGGATGGCGCCGGGGCGCGGATCCTGGTGCTGTATCCGCCGGCCGATCCGGCGCGCCAACCGTGGCGGAAGGAGGTGGCCGACGAGTCGCTGCATATCGTCCACAACTTCATCGTCACCGACTTTGATGGCGAGAAGGGCGATGAGATCATTGCCGCGGCGCGCGAAGGGCTGTTCCTCATCAAGAAGAACGGCGGCGGCTGGGGCCGCCGGCAGTTGGGCGAGGGCGCGCCGGGCGAGGTGAAGATGGGCATGGTCAACGGCCTGCAGCGCGCGATTGCCACCGTGGAGCCGTGGCACGGCAACGGCGTCGTGATCTACGAGGAGCCGGCGCCGAAGATGGACCCGCAGGCGGCGCCGCCGCCGCGCGGGCCGAAGAAGTGGGACGGCAGCCTGTGGCCGCGGCAGTTCATCGAGGAGCGGCTGGCGCAGGCACACGCGCTGGGCTTCGGCGATATGGACGGCGACGGGGCCGACGAACTGGCCGTGGGCTGGCGGGACCGGAACTTCGGCGTGGCGGTCTATCAACGGTCGCGGGAAGGGAAGTGGGCGCGCAAGGCGCTGGTCGACGACGGCGGCATGGCGGCCGAGGACCTGGCGGTGGCCGACCTGAACGGCGACGGGCTGGCCGACATCGTGGCCGTGGGGCGGAAGACGGCCAACGTGCGGATCTACTGGAACCAGACCCGGCCGGCGTGGCGGTTCCATGAAGTAACGCGCGGCTACGCCAACCATACGGCGATTGCCGCCGACTTCACCGGCGACGGGCGGAAGGACATCATCGTCAACGACCAGACAAACAAGAAGACCATCCTCTATACGGCGCCGGACTGGAAGCCGACCGTGCTGCACGAGGGGCCGTGGGCGATCCATAGCGAGGCGTTCGACGTGGACGGCGATGGCGACGTGGACTGGATCGGGGCGCAGTATTCGCCGGGGCTGATCTACTGGCTGGAGCGGCCGAAGAATCCGCTGCGCGACAAGTGGAAGTATCACGTGATCGACTCGACCGAGGCGGGCGGCGTGAACGGCGTGCACGGGCTGATTGCCGGCGACATCGACGGCGACGGGAAGCCGGACCTGGTGGGCAATAGCGGGCAGCCAACGGGGACGTTTCCGAACTCGATCGCCTGGTTCAAGCCGCCCAAGAAAGGCAAGGGACCGTGGGCGCGGACGGTGTTCAGCTACAAGGACTCACCGGGACTGAGCCACTACATGGGGATCGGGGACGTGAACGGCGACGGGCGGGCCGACATCGCGGCCGGGGCGAAGGTGGGCGCCGATGGCAACTGGTTCGCCTGGTGGGAGGCGCCGGCCGACCCGCGGCAGCAGGGCTGGAAGAAACATCTGATCGCCGACAAGCAGCCGGGGGCGACCAACATCGCGATCTTCGACGTGAACGGCGACGGGAAGCGGGACTTCTTCGCCACGCGCGGGCACGGGTTTGGCGTGGTGTGGTTTGAGGCGCCGGACTGGAAGGCGCACGAAGTGGATAGCGAACTGGGCGGGCCGCACGACCTTGCCACCGGCGACATCGATGGCGACGGCGACATCGACGCCGTGACGTGCGCGAAGGATTCGCACGTGGTGGCGTGGTTTGAAAACGACGGCCGGGGCAACTTCACGCGGCACGACATCTGGTACGGCAACGCGGCCTACGATATCCGGCTGGTGGATATGGACAACGACGGCGACCTGGATGTGCTGGTGGCCGGGCAGAATTCGCAGAACGTCATCTGGCTGGAGAACCGAAGGAAATGAAGTTAGTCGTCTACTTACTCCTGATCTTACTTGCGGCGTGCGGGAATCCGGTGACGCAGCAGGCCGAATATGAACGGCTGCTGCAGGAGCGGATGCGGAACGTGACGCTGGTGGGGCATTCGACGCGGACGAACAAGGAGGGGACGTTCGGGCCGGAGAAGTACAAGATCGAAAGCATCCGGAAGGTGAGCGGGGATACGTGGCTGTTCCAGACGCGGCTGCGCTATGACGGCAAGGACCTGCCGGTGCCCATCCCGGTGACGCTGAAATGGGCCGGGGACACGCCGGTGATCACGTTGACGGACCTGACGATTCCGGGCGTAGGGACGTGGACGGCGCGGGTGCTGCTCTACCGGGACCAGTACGCGGGGACCTGGAGCGGGAAGACGCACGGCGGGCAGATGTTCGGCAAGATCGTGCAGGGGGATTAGA
>CAZWDD010000405.1:0-4761 GCA_964632345.1 uncultured Solibacteraceae bacterium
CTGCTGACAGGGGTTTGGCGCATGTGGGTGCACACTTTTCTCTTGACTTGCATCGCAAACAAATTTATATATGGGACACGCTGCGATCTCCGAGGAGATCGCGATTTTTTGATGTTAGGGAGAATCACTCGATGAAATACGCTACCGCCAAGAAGGCTGCCGCGCCGGCAAAGAAAGCCGCCGCTCCGGCCAAGAAGGCTGCTGCACCGGCGAAGAAAGCCGCTGCTCCGGCCAAGAAGGCTGCTGCACCGGCGAAGAAGGCTGCTGCTCCGGCGAAGAAGGCTGCGGCACCGGCCAAGAAGGCTGCTGCACCGGCGAAGAAAGCCGCTGCACCGGCGAAGAAGGCCGCCGCGCCCGCCAAGAAGGCAGTCGCCAAGAAAAAGTAACCGCGAGTCCCCGGAGCGGGGAACGCGAATAGCCAGTCGGCCCCGGGGCAACCGGGGCCGATTTGTTTTGGTGGCGGGACACGATATACTGCAACGCCATGCTTCCTGCCTACATAGAAAAGACCGCGGCGAATCCGATGGCGAACCGTGCGCCGTGGTATGTGAACACAGCGCCGAGTTACGCGGGCGTGTTTTTGTGGATCGCCTTTTACCAGACACTGGCGCAGGGGACGATCGAGAAGGCGGGCCTGGGCGTATGCCTGCTAGCGCTGGCGCTGGCGGGACTGCTGAGCTACGGGCTGTTCTACTACGTGCCCGGGATGTTGGGAATGAAGACGGGGCTTCCGTTGTATGTGGTGGGCAGTTCGACGTTCGGCACGGCGGGCGGGTATCTGATGCCGGGGCTGTTGATGGGGCTGCTGCAGTTGGGATGGTTTGCGGTGGGTACGTTTTATTCGACGAAGTTCATTTTGAGCGCGGCGGGTGTGAATGCCGAACCGGGGAGCATGCCATTCGCCGTGGTGGCGGTGCTGTGGGGCTACATCATGGCGTACATCGGCGTGAAGGGGATTCAGTATGTTGCCAAGGCGTCGCTGTTTCTGAATGCGATTCCGCTGTTGATGATCGTGTTCGTGTTCTTTCAGACGATGGGAGGGATGAGCGCGCACCGGCCGGCGGTGGATGACTCGCTGGGCGCGTTTGTGACGATTCTGCAGACGGTGATCGGGTTCTTTGCGACGGCTGGAGCGGCGGGGGTGGACTTCGGGATGAACAGCCGGAACGAGGGGGATGTGCGGATGGGCGGGTTGACGGGAATTGCGCTGGCGATTGTGATTGCGGGCGGGCTGCCGATTTTATCTGTGGCTGGAGCGCGGGCTTTGAACCCGGCGATTACGAGTTACTCCTACGACGCGGTGATCGGTGCGCAGGGCGGATTTCTGGCGTCGGCGATGTTCATCCTGTTTGCAGTGGCGTCAATTGTGCCGGCGTGTTTCTGCGCGTTCATTGCGGGAAATAGCTTTTCGACGATGATTCCGGGCGTGCCGCGGATGTCGTCGACGATGGCGGGCGTGACGTTGTCGATTGTGCTGGCGGTGACGGGGGTGGCGGCGAATCTGGCGGCGGTATTCGCGATTGTGGGGGCGTCGTTCGGGCCGATCTGCGGGGCGATGGTGGCGGACTACTTCCTGTCGGGGAAGGAGTGGGCGGGGCCGCGGCAGGGGATCAACTGGGCTGGCTATATTGCGTGGGCGGTGGGATTCGGCGTCGGGATTCAGACGTCGTATCAGCCTGCGGTGGTCTACAGCTTCTTCGTGGGGCTTGTGGTGTACGCGGCGCTGGCGAAGGCGGGGCTGCAGCCGGCGGTGGTGAACGGGAAGGCGAAGGCGGCGGCGCGGTAGCGCGCGCTACTTTTTGCCCTTCTGCATATTGCGGACGGTGGAGCTTTTGGACTTGCGCGCGGCGGCCTTGCCGCCGGAGGCCTTTCGCTTAACCGACTGCTGGCCTGTATTGCGCGGCGGGCGTTTGGTAGGCTCATTGCGGCGCATGCCTTCAAAGGGATTGACGGCGAACTTCACCTTGACGACGAGGGGCGTGCCCTGGAAGCCGAAGGCGGCGCGGAGACGGTTGATTAACTGACGCTCGGCGGAGAAGTGGAGTTCGCGTTTCTTGTCGGGGAAGACGATGAATGTCGGAGGGCGGATGGAGGCCTGGGTGATGTATTTGATGCGGGTGTCGGGTTCGAGGATGAGGCCGGTGGAGAAGCGGTTCAGCTCACCGGTGCCAACGCGGTGGGAGGCCCATTTGTGGGCGTTGCGGATCATCTCGAAGAGCTGGCCGACGCCGGCGCCGGTTTTGGCGGAGAGGAAGGCGACCTGGGCGTATTCGAGAAACTTGAGTTCGTCGCGGAGGTTCTCTTCGAACTTCTTTTTGTCCTTGTCGGGGGCGGCGTCCCACTTATTGACGACGACGATAAGGGCGCGGCCTTCTTCGTGGGCGTAGCCGGCGATGGTGGCGTCCTGGCCGAGGGGGCCTTCGACGGCGTCGATGACGAGGAGGACGACATGGGCCATGCGGATGTGGCGGCGAGCCATGACGACGCTGAGCTTTTCGGCCATCAGGTGGGTCTTGCCCTTGCGCCGGATGCCGGCGGTATCCATGAACAGGTAGTTGTCGCCCTTGTGGGTGACGAGTTCGTCTACGGCATCGCGGGTGGTGCCGGCGATGGGTGAGACGATGGCGCGTTCTTCGCCGACGATGGCGTTGATGAGGGTCGATTTGCCTACGTTGGGCCGGCCGATGATGGAGACCTTGATGGGCGGGGCGGCTTTTGGGGCGGCCTCCTCCTCTTCGGTTGGCGGTTCGAGTTCGGGGAAATCCGCAGTGACGTAGTCGAGCAGTTCGTAGAGGCCAACCTTATGTTCGGCGGATACGCCGAAGACGGGCTCGATGCCGAGGTCGTGAAACTCGTCTACGAGGTGCTGGTTCTTGGCGGTATCGATTTTATTGACAGCTAACGCGACGGGCTTGCCGAGTTTGCGGAGCATCTGGGCGAGTTCGCGGTCGGCGGCGGTGATTTCGGTGCGGCCGTCGATGACGAAGATGATGTGGGCTGCGGCGTCGAGGGCGAAGCGGGCCTGGCGGAGGATCTGGGAGGGGATCAGGTCCTTGTCGTCGGGGATGATGCCGCCGGTATCGATGAGATCGAAGCGTTTGCGGCCGTGCTGGGCGACGCCGCCGATGCGGTCACGTGTGATGCCAGGCTCATCGCCGACGATGGAACGGCGGCTTCCGGTGATGGCATTGAACAGAGTGGACTTACCCACATTCGGTCTGCCGACAATGACAACAGACGGCAAACGATCAGTTTCAGCCATTTCTTCCAGTTTAACACCGCGCCCGGGGGCGGAACGTGGGACAATAGAAGAGTTTGAGCACCAGCAATCCCTCTTCCCTCATCCGCAATATAGCGATTATTGCGCACGTAGATCACGGCAAAACGACTCTAGTAGATGCGATGTTCCGCCAGAGCGGAATTTATCGCGACAACGAAGCGCAGGCCGACCGCGTCATGGATTCCAACGAGTTGGAACGTGAGCGGGGCATCACGATTCTGGCCAAGACGACGGGGGTCCATTACAAGGACTACACGATCAACATCGTCGATACGCCGGGACACAGCGATTTCGGCGGCGAGGTGGAGCGGGCGCTGAAGCTGATTGACGGCGTGGTGCTGCTGGTGGACGCGAGCGAAGGCCCGCTGCCGCAGACGCGGTACGTGCTGATGAAATCGCTGGAAGCGAAGCTGTCGCCGATTGTGGTGATCAACAAGATCGACCGGGCCGATGCGCGTCCGCAGGAGGTATTGAACGAGGTTTACGACCTGTTCATCGACCTGGATGCGACGGAGGATCAACTGGATTTCCCGGTGATCTACACGAACGGGAAGAAGGGGATCGCGAAGACTTCGATTGAAGATCCGAACGAGACGCTGGAGCCGCTTTTTGAAGCGATCCTGCAGCATGTGCCGGCCCCGAAGGGAGATCCGGAGGCGCCGCTGCAGTTGCTGGTGGCGAACCTGGATTACTCGGACTACCTGGGACGGCTGGCTATCGGACGCGTGTTCAACGGCACGTTGAAGCTGGGCGACGAAGTATCGATCTGCAAGCTGGACGGAAAAGTGCAGAAGACGCGGATCACGAAGATGTATTCGTTTTCCGGGTTAAAGCGGGTGGAGGAGACGCTGGCGGTGCCGGGGTCGGTGCTGGCGATTGCGGGTGTGGAGGGAATCACGATCGGGGAGACGGTCTCGAGCGCGGACGACCCGAAGCCGCTGCCTGTGATTCAGATCGACGAGCCGACGATTGCGATGACGTTCACGGTGAACACTTCGCCGTTTTCGGGGCGTGAGGGGCAGTATGTGACGTCGCGAAACCTGCGCGACCGGCTGGACAAGGAACTGCTGACGAACGTGTCGATCCGGGTGGAAGACGGCGGGAGCCCGGAGGCGTTCAAGGTGATGGGGCGCGGGGAACTGCAGTTGGCGATCCTGATCGAAATGATGCGGCGTGAGGGGTTCGAGATGATGGTGGGCCGGCCGGAGATCATCACGCGAAAGGTAGATGGGGTGCTGCAGGAGCCGTTGGAGATGCTGACGGTGGACTGCCCGGAGAACTTTGTTGGCGTGGTGATGGAGCGGATCGGGGCGCGCAAGGGCAAGATGGCGAAGATGATCAATCACGGGTCTGGCCGGGTGCGGCTGGAGTTCCTGGTGCCGTCGCGCGGGTTGATCGGCATTCGCGGCGAGTTGTTGACCGAGACGCGCGGCACGGCGATTCTGAATTCGCTGTTCCACGGCTATATCGAGTGGCAGGGC
>CAZWDD010000406.1:0-4724 GCA_964632345.1 uncultured Solibacteraceae bacterium
GGTCGGCGAGGCGGCGGAGGTAGCGGAGCATCTCGGTCTCGCTGCGATAGCGATGGAAGACGGGCTGCCGGAGGAAGCCGGACTGTCGAAGGAGGTCGGCGGGGATGGAGGGTTCCGGGGCGACATCGGCGAAGCGGGGAGGCGAGTCGCTGAAGGCGCGCCAGATCTGCTCGATGAGTTCGGGGGTGGTGGTTTCGTCGGTGGAGATGCCAAGAGCAGCGTCCTCGACGCGGAAGTTCATGCGCAACTGGCGGGCGCGCTGGGCGATGTCCGCGGTGCGGTCACCGGTTTCGACGGTGAGGGTGTCAAAGAACGTGTCATGGCGGAGGCGGAAGCCCAGCCGGCGGAGGCCGGCGGCGAGAGTGGCGGTACGCTGGCGAACGGCGCCGGCAATGGCGCGGAGGCCTTCGGGGCCGTGGTAGACGGCATACATGGACGCGATGACGGCGAGCAACACCTGTGCGGTGCAGATGTTCGAGGTGGCCTTTTCGCGGCGGATATGCTGTTCGCGGGTCTGGAGGGCCAGGCGGTAGGCGATGTTGCCGCGGGCGTCGATGGAGATGCCGACGAGGCGGCCGGGCATGTGGCGCTTATATTCGTCCTTGACGGCGAGGTAAGCGGCGTGGGGGCCACCATAGCCCATGGGAACGCCGAAGCGCTGGGTGGAGCCGACGGCGATTTCGGCGCCGAGGTCGGCGGGGGAGGCGAGGATGGTGAGGGCGAGGGGGTCCGCGGCGACGACGGGCACGCCGCCCTGCGCTTTGAGGCGGGCGATGGGTTCGCGGAAGTCGCGGACGGCGCCGTGGGAGCCGGGGTATTGGAAGATCGCTCCGAAGCAACCGGCGAGGTCCGCGGTGAAGGGATCACCGGAAACGACGGTGAGGCCGAGGGGTTCGGCGCGGGTGATGATGACGGCGAGGGTTTGGGGATGGACGTCGTGGTCAACGAAGAAGACATTGCCCTTCTGGGCGGCGACGCGGCGGGCGACGGTCATGGCCTCGGCGGCGGCGGTGGCTTCATCGAGCAGGGAGGCGTTGGAGACGTCGAGACCGGTGAGGTCGGTGATCATCGTCTGGTAGTTGAGCAGCGCTTCGAGCCTGCCCTGGGAGATCTCCGGCTGGTAGGGCGTGTAGGCGGTGTACCAGGCGGGGTTTTCGAGGATATTGCGAAGGATGACGCCGGGCAGGTGGGTGCCGTAGTAGCCCATGCCGATGAAGCTGGTGAAGACCTGATTTTTGGAGGCGATGCGGCGGAGGTGGGCAAGCACCTCGACCTCGCTCATGGCGGGACCCATGTCGAGGGGGCGGCCGTGGAGGATGGAGGCCGGGACGGTCTGCGCGATCAACTCATCGAGAGAGGCGGCGCCGACGGCGGCGAGCATCGAAGAGACGTCGTCCGGGGAAGGGCCAATGTGACGGGAGGCGAAGTCAGCAGAGAGGTTTTCAGACACGGGGCATAGTCCTTTTCCGCCCTCTCTGTCTTGGTTGCCTGAAAAAGTTATCTCTTCGGCGGACCCGGTTGAGCGGGCCTCTTTCCAGATATGGAATCGTGCGGGGCGGTCCTTTTGCCTGAGAGTTTCCGGGGCTGTTGCTCCTTCGGCGCCCCCGATTGACGAGGGTCTCTCCCGCACCCGACGCACTGTATTGTCACTCGTTAGCGTAACGCGCCGCGGGCGCGCGGGCAACCGGGATCAGGAGGCGTCGAGTTCGGGATTGGCGAAGCAGTCGGCGTTGTCCTTCTCGCTGGCCGGATGGGCGCATTTCCAATCCTTTTCGACGAGGATTTCGAGCCCTTCTTCGTTGCCGGAAAAGCCGACGCGGTCATCGGCATCCCAACCGGGCAGCCAGGCGGCGGGGAGGTGGACGGTGAGGCGGCCGCCGGCGTGGCTTACGGAGAGTGCGGCGGCGGCGGGGTCCGGACGGAGGGCGTAGACGAGCGGGACGGGGACGGTGGGACAGGACTCGGTGACTTCCCCGCCCTCGACGAGGGTCTTGACCTCACCTTGCTTGAGGCGGAGGCGGATGCTATCGGCGTGGATGCGAAGCTTCATGACTTCAGTATGGCGAATCGGCGCGCGTACTATAGTGGTTTCCAGACCCTATGCTTACACTCGGATTTGTCAGCGCGATTCTGCCTGACCTCACCCTGGAAGAAGTACTCGCCTTTGCGGCGGCCAACGGCTTTTCCTGCGTCGAACTGATGTGCTGGCCGAAAGGCAAGGCGGAGCGGCGCTACGCCGGCGTGACGCATATCGACGTGGTGGGATTCACGAAAGCCGATGCGGCGCGCGTGCATGAATTGACGGCGAAGTATGGCGTAGCGATCAGCGGGCTGGGCTACTACCCGAACCCGCTGGCGCCGGACAAGGACGAGGCGGCCGTGTACGTGAAGCACCTGCAGCATGTGATCAAGGCGGCGAGCCTGCTGGGGGTGGGCGTGGTGAACACGTTCACGGGCCGGGACTACCGGCTGTCGATTGACGACAACTGGCCGCGGTTCCTGAAGACGTGGAAGCCGCTGATTGCGTTTGCCGAGAAGCACAATGTGAAGATCGCGATTGAGAACTGCCCGATGTCGTTCACGAAAGACGAGTGGCCGGGCGGGAAGAACCTGATGACGTCGCCGGCGATCTGGCGGCGGGCGTTCAACGACATTCCGAGCGACCACTTCGGGCTGAACTTCGACCCTTCGCACTTCATTCTGCAGCACATGGACTACTGCAAGGCGATGCGCGAGTTCGCGCCGAAGCTGTTCCACATGCACGCCAAGGATGCGCGCATCGACCGGGCGAAGCTGGACGAGGTCGGCGTGTTCGCCTATCCGAACCTGTGGCATACGCCGAAGCTGCCGGGGCTGGGCGATGTGGAGTGGGGCAAGTTCTTCAGCGTGCTGACGGAGACGGGCTACCAGGGCGGGGTGTGCATTGAGGTGGAGGACCGCGCCTATGAAGGGGACGTGGAGTTGCGCAAGGCGTCGCTGGTGCAGAGCGGCCGCTACCTGAAGAACTTCCTGCCGTAACGGGATGCGGCCGGCACTGTTCGCTATTGCCGTTATGGCGCTGGGGGCCGAGCCGGCCGTCCATCTTGCGATGCCGTACTGGACGGTGGCAGGCGTGCAATTGACGCTGGACATCGCGCTGCCGGAGAAGGCGGCGGGGCCGGCGCCGGTGATTGTGTGCCTGCACGGCGGGGGCTGGTCGATGGGGAGCAAGGAATCGTTCCGGCGCTACCTGCCGGAGTTTGCGCGGCTGGGGTATGCGGCGGCATCGATCCAGTACCGGCTGGCGCCGGCGCACAAGTTCCCGGCGCAGATGGAGGACATCGACGCGGCAGTGGCGTACCTGCGGGCGAACGCCGGGCGTTGGAACCTGGACGGGGGCCGGGTGACGCTGCTGGGCGCGTCGGCGGGGGCGCACCTGGCGCTGCTGGCGGGGTTCGCCAACCGGTCACGGGTCAACGCCGTGATCGATATCTCCGGCCCGGCGGACCTGCGCGACTGGCGGATGTCGCCGAATGCGGAAAAGACGCTGCAGGCTACGACGGGCAAGACGACGCAGACGCTACTCGACGAGTTGTTGGGCGGGCTGGACCCGGCGGTGGCGTCCCCGGTGGCGCAGGTGCGGGCGGACGCGCCGCCGGTGCTGGTGATCCATTGGCGGGAGGATCAGGCGGTGGCCGCGACGCAGGCTGAACGGCTGGTGGCCGCACTGCAGGCGGCCGGGGTGCGGCAAGAATCGGTGTGGTTCGACGGGCGGGGTCATGCGTTAAACGGTCCGGGCGTGGAACAGATTGTGCCGCGGACCGTTGCGTTTCTCGATCGACTGCCGCGGTAACTAGGAAGCCTTTTTGGCGACGTAGTCGAACACGCGTTCCCCGACCGAGGTGGTGACCTTCATCTCACTGCCGCTTACCTTGGCCTTGTGGGCGACGCGGTAACGAGCGCCGTCACGTTCGAGGAAGGTAACGAAAGTCATTTCGTCGCCGTTGACCTTTCCTTCCAGGATCTCCGATTCCCCCATGTGGCTGGAGACGGAGCCGCTGAGGGCTTCGCCGCTGGTCTTGAGTTGAAAGGTCAACCGGACCGGGCCATCGTTCGTATCGATTTCGGCGGTCCATTTGCCATCGACGTCGGCAGCGAAGGCGAGGGCGATGGCGGCAAAGGCGGTGAGAAGGAAGCGGACAGGGTTCATACCAAGATGATAGCCGATGGTATACTCGCCGTTTAACCGATGACACCGCAAGAAATCGCCACCAATCTAGGCATCACTTTTGAGAAACAGACGCCCGGCTACCTGAACCTGTGCATCCGGACAGGGAACCTCCTGATGAGTTCGGGCCACGTGAGCACGCTGAAAGGAAAACTGGGGGCCGACGTCTCAACGGAAGACGGCTACCAGGCGGCGCGGGAATGCGTCGCGAAGATCTTGAATTCGGTGTGGAACGCGCACGGGACGTTGAACGGGCTGCGCGTGATCAAGGTGCTGGGCTGCGTGAACTCTACGCTGGAGTATACGGATCAGCATCTGGTGATCCACGGGGCGTCGGACCTGCTGCATGAGGTATTCGGGAAGACGGGCGACGGGTACCACGCGCGGTCCGCGCTGGGATTTGCGTCCCTGCCGACGGGCGCCGCGGTGGAAGTGGAAGTGATCTTCGAGATAAAGGACTAAAGCCGCGGGCGCGGAATCAACATGGGCACGCGCCGCTTGTAGACGCGGTAGACCT
>CAZWDD010000407.1:0-4705 GCA_964632345.1 uncultured Solibacteraceae bacterium
CTCACCCTCCTTCCCCCTTTCGCCGCTCGCCACTCCCTCCCGGCCCCATCCGCGCCCCAGCTCGATGACCCCGGCCTCGGCATCGGCGGTCCCTCCCCCCCCGTCCTCACCCCCATGCACTCCCTCCGTCTCGGCGCCGCTCAACTCCCCATCGCCGCCCTCCGCCTCCGCCGCTCTGGCAAGGGCAACGAAAGCGGCCTCATCGGCGGCCCCGTCTGGCGCCACTTCCGGTTCGCCGTCGACTACCCCGGCAAACGCCTCCACCTCGCCCCCCAAGCCACTCCGCCCCAACTCCTCCACCCCGATCTCGCCGGACTCCGCGTCTCCTGGGATGGCGACGATTTCCAACTCCCCCGCGTCTCCGAAGTCCTGCCCGGCCGCGCCGCCGCCCGCGCCGGCCTCCAACCAGGCGACCTCCTAATCGCTCCTTCCCTCTCCCCTTCCCATCTCTTCATCCGTCTCCGCTCCCCCGGCCCATTCCCCCTTACCATCCGCCGTCAGGACCGCGAACAGATCCTCTCCCTCGACCTCACGCCTCTGTTCCCCGCTCGAGACGGACTTTAGTACCACCCCCTACCCAGGGAAAACTTTAGACCTAAATCGTTTATCCCCCAAACTTAGGGCGCTTCACTGATTGGTCCCCTCTCCCTCTCCTCCCACAATAAAAAGGGAAGAGGCCCGCCCGCTTTGCTACACCGTTCGCACATCTCGGCTCGGAGAAGGTCCAGACAACGGGGGAATCAACTCGTCGAAGTCGCCCTCATCTTCCTGCCCTTATGCGCCCTCCTGTTCGGCCTCTTCGACTTTTCTGTCGCCATCTTCATGCGCGCCACCATGCAGAATGCCGTTCGCGAAGGCGTCCGCTACGCGGTCACCTACCGCACGGAACCCGCCATGTGCCAGGATGCCTCCATCAAGAGCATCGTGAAATCATCGGCCGGCGGCTTCCTCTCCGATCCTTCTCACGACAACAAAATCGTCATCCGCTTTTATAGCCCCTCCAATCTCACCACGCCGCTGATCGGCGCCGGCAGCAACTCCCCCGGCAATGTCGTCGAGGTTGGCATCGAGGGCTATTCCTGGAGTTGGATGGCCCCGCTCTGGCGCGGCGCCGGCCCCTTCAATATCAATGTCTACGCCGCAGACCGGATGGAAGGCCTGCCGGGAGGAGTTTCAGCCCCATGCCGTTAACTCGCAAGTCCCGGTCCAACCAACGGGGCAACGCGCTCGTCGAGTTTGCTCTCGTCGTCAGCTTTATCCTCGTCCTACTGCTTTCCACCTTCTCGGTCGGCATGACGCTCACCAAAAGCGTCCAGGCCGGCGTCATCTCCCGTGATGCCGGCGCCATGTTCATGCGCTTCGTCGACTTCAACATCGCCGGTAATCGCTCGATCCTCGTCCGCATCGCCAACGGCATGGGCATGACCGAAAACGGCGGCAACGGCGTCGTCATCATGACCCAGGTCACCCGCATCGGCCCCACGCAGTGCGCCGCCGGCGGCCTCTCCCTCGCCGCCTGTGCCAACAACGGTCACGACGTCGTCGTCAAGCGCATGACGGTCGGCAACGCCGCACTCTACACCACTACCTTCGGCAATCCCGACGCCAGCATCCTGCAGGCCAACGGCACCGTGCTGGCGTCTCACTACCTCACGCACTCCTCCGCCCGCGTCTCCGGCTTTGCCGCTATCCTTCCGCTCAACCCCGGTGAGTTCGCCTACGTCTCCGAGGCCTGGTTCCGCACGCCCGAAGTCGACCTCCCCGGTTTCAGGGATAACACCTATGTCTACCAGAGAAACATCTTCTAGCTCCCCCGGCCCGCGCCCCATCTCCCGCCGCCGCGAAGCCCGCGAGCGTGGCCTCGCCGTCATGCTGACGGCCATCATGCTTCTCTTCATCATCCCTGCCGTTGGCCTCGCCATCGATGCCGGCATCCTCTACGTCATCCGCGGCCGCCTCACCGCCGCCTGCGACGCCGCCTCCCTCGCCACGGCTCGCAACCTCAATCTCGGCATCACTCTCGCCGAACAGTCCGCCGCCGCCATCGCCCGCGGCGGCAACTTCTTCACTGCCAACTTCCCCACCGGCTACCTCGGCACCACCGGCACTACCTCCCTCATCACCGTTGCCCAGTCCAACGCCAACACCCTCACCGCCACCACCACCGCCTCCACCAACGCTCCCCTCTACTTCATGCGCATCCTCGGCGGCTCCACCGCCGTCGCCGGCGCCGTGGGCAGGGCCTCTCGCCGCGACGTCAATCTCATGCTCGTCCTCGACCGCTCCGGTTCCATGTCCGGCACCCCCTGCACCACCATGCGCTCGGCCGCCATCGACTTCGTCAACATGTTCGTCAACGGCCGTGACCGCATCGGAATGGTCAACTACAGCACCTCCACCTACCTCGCCTATCCCCCCTCCACCAACTTCAAAACCCCGGGCTCGGAGATCTCTACCGCCATCAACGCCATCTCCTGCACCGGCGGCACCAACTCCGCTGACGCCTACTACACCGCCTACCAGCAGCTCGTCACCATCAACCAGCCCCTCGCTCTCAACCTCATCGTCTTCTTTACCGATGGCGTCCCCACAGCCTTCACAGCCCGCTTCCCCGTCAAACTTTACTCCGACACCCGCTACGGCGCCTCCGGCCTCTCCTGCGGCACCAACTCCCAGTGCACCGTCCCCAAAAGCACTTGCGTCGATGACAACGGCCGCTCCTCCACCAATTCCCTCTGGGGCACCTTCGCCGGCAAGGTCGGCGTCGCCGTCGCCACCACTCCCGAAAGCAACTCCACCGGCAACACCGTCGGCCTCATGGCCCGCTTCAACGCCAGTTCCTCCGAAGGCAACGTCATGGTCCCCTCTTCAGAGAGCAACGGCTGCGCCTTCGCCTCCAACTGGGCCCGCATTCGCCAGGACTTCGCCTTTATACCTGCCACCGACATCAACGGCCTCAACACCTCCGGCTTCAAGTCCCTCACCAACTTCTCCTCCAGCCACGCCCGCTATCCCAATCAGCGCCGCATCGATATGCCCGTCAATCTCAGCCGCGCCGCCACCAATCTGGCCGATAACGCCGCCACCGCCGCCCGCAACAACCTTACCTACAACATCGTCACCTACACCATCGGCCTCGATGGCAATGGCGGCGTTGACGCCGTCCTCCTCCGCCGCATGGCCAACGACCCAGCCTCCCCCATCTTCGACAACACCCGCCAGGAAGGCCTTTACGTTTACGCAGCCAACTCCAATGAATTGAACTCCGCCTTTGCCCGCGTCGCCTCCGAAGTCCTCCGCCTCGCCCAGTAATCCAAAACATTTTCATTACAAAATGTTCTGGTATAGTGTGGGTAGCCGCGCCCGTCCCCTTGGCGCGCCCAGGAGGATTCATGCCCCGTATACCCGTTCTTTGCACCCTTTTCGCCGGATTCCTCACCCTTCCGGCCGCCCTCGCGCAATCCCCGATGGCCTGCACGGCCTCCGTCCCCGCCCCCACTTCCATGCGCTCCACCGGCACCGCCGAACTTGCCGGGGATCTCATCCTCACCTGCCGCGGCGGCACTCCCGTCACCTCCGGCGCCTTCCCCACCGTCTCCATCAGCGCCTTTTTCAACGCTCCCGTCTCCAGCCGTATTCTCGTCCCGGCCTCCGGCGCCACTCCCCCCACCACCGAGGCCGTCCTCATCGTCGACAACCCCACCCCCGCCGACCAACGCCCCTGCCTCACCTCCCCCTGCAACAACACCGATAACCTGTTCCAGGCCCGCTACGACTCCTTCAATTCCCTCTCCTGGGTCAATATCCCCGTTAACCCGCCCGGCCCCAACGCCGACCGCATCCTCCGCATCCGCAACATCCGCATGAACGCCACCAGCATCCCCTCTTCCGGCGGCACCGCCCTGGCCTTTATCTCTATCTCCGGCGCCCAGGTCAACAGCGCCCTCACCAACCCCCAGCAGACCCTCGGCACCGTCCTCGCAGGCGTCTCCTATGAGATCCGCGGACCCGCCGATGCCCCGCTCTCCGGACCCATCTCCCTCACCGCCTGCAACTCCTATAACATCGACCTCGCCACCTCCCAGTCCGCCTCCGCCTACTCCTCCCCCGGCGGCCGCACCATGCTCGTCAAGTTCACCGAAGGCTTCCCCAGCTCCTTCAAGCGCCGCAACGCCGGCACCTCCACCACAGAGCCCCAGGCCTTCACCCCCCAGGACAACCCCGCCCTCGCCTACTCCACCGAGTCCGGCTTCGCCAACCCCGCTCTCCCCGCTCTCAACGGCTGGAACCGCATGGGTGTCGCCGACAGCGGCACCATCCTACGCGCCAACTTCACAAACATTCCCGCTGGCGCCCGCGTCTACGTCGGCACCCGCGAATTCACCACCGGCTCCACCCTCAGTTCCGTCGGCGCTCCCACCACCAAGGCCCGCCTCACCGCCTCCCCCGGCGCCCCCTTCACCCCGCTGGCCCCCGATAACGGCATCGATGGCGGCCTCCGCCTTGTTCCCCCTTCCGGCGAAGTCTCCTGGGAGGTCCTCGAAACCGACATCGGCGCCGCCGAATCCGTCGCCTTCGTCGTCGTTGTCGCCTACTCCAACACCCCCCAACCCGCCGCCGGCACCATGCAGACCCTCGGCGGCTTCGCCCCTCAGAACAACCTCGCCACCGCCACCGCGGCAGACCCCCAGCCCCGCTTCCTCGG
>CAZWDD010000408.1:0-4697 GCA_964632345.1 uncultured Solibacteraceae bacterium
TCCGGCCGGGAAGAAGCCGCCCGGGACCTGGATGTTGATCTGTGTCAGTCCGGGGAGGCCGGGCGCAGGGCCGGCCCAGAGGATCTGCGCTTCCTGGCTGCCGACGCCAACTGAGATGGCCGCCGGCGCAACCGCTTCGACACCCGTGGCGAACAGCAGCACGACGCCGCCGCGGGCGATGGGGTTGGTGGCGCTGTTGAGCGACGCGTCCGGATGGACGACTTGCGGGAACAGCCCCGGCACGGTGGGCACCAGTTCTGCCTTGGCGACGGCCCGGGATAGCCGGCGATGGAAGATCTCAATCCGCGCCTCCGGTCCGGCCGCAGCCGGCGGAACCTGCAGGTTAATCTGACGCCCTGAGACGTAGAGAAGCCCCGCCGGCGTCCCGTTCACGTGCACCTCCACTTCTCCTAACAGCACGGGCCAGCCTGGCGCGGCCGTCGACGCCGAAGCGGGCTCGGCCGGTCCGAACGCCTCGCCATGCAGAGTTGCCAGCATGCCCGGTGCCACGCGGCCGGCGGTCCCGGTGGCCGCGTGCGCGACGCCCGCTTCGCCCTGGAGTACCGAGATCAGCGCGGCTTCGGGCCGCAGCAGGCGGATGCGTCCGTTGCCGCGATCGGCGATGGCGATATTGCCATTGCCATCGATGGCTAGCGCCACCGGGAATTGAAACTGGGCGTCAGTTCCATATCCCCCGTCTCCGCCAAAGCCCGGCTCGCCTGTACCGGCCGCAATGGTGGCGGCGCCGCCATCGAGGTGAACGATGCGGTGTTTCCCCGTATCGGCCACCAGCAGCGACCCGTCAATGGTGGATACCACGGCCTGCGGCGCCAGTAGTTCCGGCGCCTCCACGGTGCCGAGGAAGCCGGTTGCGTCCACCCGGCGGATGCGGTTGTTTCCGGTGTCGGCGATATACAGATTCCCGGCTCCATCAAATGCCAGTCCGCGCGGTTCGTTCAATTGCGCCAGCGTTGCCGGGCCGGCATCGGCGGCCATCCCTGCGATGCCGGTGCCGGCGAACGTCGTAACGATCCCGCCGCGCGAAATGCGGCGTACGCGGTGGTTTCCCGTGTCGGCAACGAATAGGTCACCGCCCGGGTGAATCGCAATGGCCGATGGCGAATTCCACTGCGCCGCCGCGGCCGGACCGCCGTCTCCTCGGAATCCGGGGAACCCGTTGCCGGCCAGCGTTGTCACGGTGCCTGTCGGCGCGACCACGCGAATGCAGTGGTTGCCAGAGTCGGCGATGTAGAGGAATCCCTCGGCATCCATGGCGACACCGCGCGGGGACTGCAAGGATGCGCGCACCGCTGGCCCGCGGTCCCCGGCGAAGGCGGGTTCGCCATTGCCGGCCACGGTCGAAATCAACCCGGCCGGAGTCACCCGCCGGATGCGGTGCGCGGCCTCGTCGGCGATGTACAGGTTGCCCTCCCGGTCATAGGCCACTGAGGCCGGCGACGGGATGCGCGCCGACTCCGCATTTCCGCCATCTCCGAGCAGTGCATCGAGTGACGCCGTACCCGCCACCAGCACGGCAGTATTGGTCGCCGTCACGCGATGCACAGAGCCGCTACCGGTGTAGAGAGCGCCCCCGCGTGGGTCGGCGGCCACGGCCCGTCCGGAAATCGGGAGCGTCGTGATCTCGCCCTGCGGGCTCCGCTTCAGCGCGCCGGTGGCGCGCGCGTCGGCGATGTACAGATTACCCGCTGCGTCGAAGGCGGCGCCGGTCGGGGAGAACAAAGGATGGTTCCGCAGCGCATCGGCCAGGTAGTTGGTCACCATGCCACGAGCCACACGGCGCATCCGTTGGGAGCCGCTTTCGACGATGATCACGCCGCCCAGTGGCTCAAAGGTCAGTCCGGCCGGGTTGCGCAACGCGGAGCGGACAGCTGGTATATTGTCGGCGCCGTAGCCGGGCGTGCCCGTTCCCGCGAATACGGTCAGCACCCCCTGCCGGTCGACGTAGTAGACGCGGTGAGCATCGAAATCGGAGAAGTAGAATCCGCCATTCGGATCCGCCAGCACGTTGCGCGGGGTCCGCAGTTGCAGTGCCGTTGCCGCGCTACCCTCCGAGGAACTCGACGCTGGAATTCCCCCCCCGCCCGCGACGGTACGGATGTTGCCGTCCGGCGCCAGGACGCGGATGCGGGCGTTGCCCAGATCGGCGATATAGAGGTTCCCTTGGCGGTCGAGCGCCAGGCCGTAGGGGCTGTGCAACGCGGCCTTTACCCCGGGACCTCCATCGCCGGAAAAGCCCGGCGAACCGTTGCCTGCCACCGTCCGGATACTCCCATCCGGCGCCACTTCCCGGACCCGGTGCCCGGCCGCGTCGGCGATGTAGATGGTGCCGTCGGGCGCCGCCGCCAGTCCCTCGGGCTGCAGGAGGAGTGCCTTCACCGCCGGTCCGCCATCCCCGGCGAAGTTCGACCCGGCCAGCGTCTGAACGCGGAACGCCGGCGGCTGCGCGGCCGCGGAAAGTCCCAGGATTATTCCCGTAAGGAGAAGAACCATACAAGACAAAACCTCAATTAGGAGGTGGGATTTTTGCCGGATTCTTCTCAGCCGTCTCCGATAAGCTCAGTATGGGCTGTCAACGATCTGTAAGAGCTTCACTGCTGATCGTAGCTGCGATTGTGGCCTTGCCCGCGCCTGCCGAACAGCTGCTGCGCAGCCGGGAAGGCGGATTGCAGAACCGTCCGAGCAGCGCCCGGAGCCGGTCGGTGGACCGCAGCCACCTGGTTCTGCAAATGATGAGGCCGCCGGGTCCGGGGGACGCGGATCGTCTGGCGGGGCGGGGAATCCATGTGGTGGCCTACCTTCCGCCGGACGGCGTCATGGTCTCCCTGCGCGGGGCGCCGGACTTCCGGGGGCTCGGCGTACGCGCCTTTGACGCCCTGCAACCGGAGGACAAACTGAGTCGCGCGATTGGGCGTGACGGCGTCCGCGCCCGGTTTTCCGGGCAGCGGTCCGACTATCTTGTGGAGTTCCATAGCGATGTACCGTCCGCCGACCGCCGCGCGCTGATTCGGGATCTTGGGCTTGACTTGCGGTTTCATCCGGACCTGGCGCCGGAACATCTGCTGGTGCGGGGACGGCTGGAACAGGTTGCGCAACTGGCCGAGTGGGACGAGGTCGCCTATGTGTTTCCAGCCAGCGAAGAGCTCTCCGGCGGGGGGCCGTTGATCGGCTGCCTGGGCGGGGCCACCGAGGCCGGCCAGGTCGGTCAGTTGACCCGTCTGGTGGGCGAGGGTTGGGATGGACCGGGCCGTAACGGGGCCGACCTCACCTATAGCTTCCAGGCGATCACGAGGAAGGTGGCCACCGAGAATGCGCAGGCTGAGATCACGCGGGCGTTTGATGCCTGGTCTCGCGTTGCGCGTCTCCGTTTCGTCCGCAAGGACGCGCCCGGCGGCGCCAGAAACATCAATATTCTCTTCGGCGCCGGCGCGCATGGCGATTCCTACCCCTTTGATGGTCCAGGCCGCGTCCTGGCCCACACCTTCTATCCCGCGCCGCCCAATCCGGAGCCCATCGCCGGCGACCTGCACTTCGATGAGGACGAGACCTGGAGTGTCGGAACCGATGTGGACATCTTCAGCGTCGCGCTGCACGAGCTGGGACATGCGCTCGGATTAGGCCACTCCGATGTTCCCGGAGCGGTGATGTACCCCTACTATCGCCGCGTCACCGCGTTGACCGACGAGGATATCGGCGCCATCCGCATGCTCTATGCCGAACCGGAGGCCGATACATCGGTCCCTTTGGTCCCGCTGGTGTTCAACGTCGAAACGCCGGCGGCTACCTTCACGACGGCCGGCTCTTCCATCGACGCGGAAGGCGCCGCGGGTGGCGCCGTGGCCCCCGCGTCGGTGCGATGGACCAGCGATCGCGGCGGTGCCGGGATTGGCGTCGTAGCGAACGATCGCTGGCAGGTGCTCTCCATGCCTCTCTCTCCGGGAGAAAACCGGATCACCCTGTCGCTTGTTGACGCTGCCAGCCGCACCGCCACCGCAACTCTCCTCATCATCCGGCGCACCGAGGCGCCGCCGGCCACCCCGCCCGCAGGTCCTTCCGAACCCGACCCGCCCGCGCCGGAGCCACCGCCCGTTCCCGACTCTCCCGTGCCGCCGGCCCCGCCGCAACCCGAACTGTCTATCCACCTCACCTCGCCCGCGCCCGGCACGCAGACCCACTCCCCTGAAATTTTGCTGCGCGGCACCGTCTCCGGTGCCAACGGGGTACCGGCCGTCGAATGGCGTACCGGAGCCGGCGTGAGCGGCGCGGCCCAAGTCCGTGTGGGCGCTCCAGGCGCCCATCAATGGGAAGCACCGTCAGTGCCGCTCCGCGCGGGACTCAACTCGATTCAGGTGAGCGTCGTCGATGCGGGCGGCGCCGCCCGCTTACTGTCGCTGGCCGTTACTTACACTCCATTGGAAGACGCGCCACCTTCCGGTGCCGACACCACTCCGCCCCGCCTCACCATCACCTCGCCGAACACCACTTTCCTGATGACGTCCGGCTACTCCATCGCGCTTCGCGGCACGGCTTCGGACAGTAACGGCGTGCGGGAAGTCCGCTGGACTTGCTCCTGCGGGACCAGCGGGCTGGCGCAGGGAACCTCGCAGTGGACCATCCCCAATATCAGCTTCCCGCCCGGCACCTCTATCCTTCAGGTTACCGCGCGCGACGCCGCCGGC
>CAZWDD010000409.1:0-3173 GCA_964632345.1 uncultured Solibacteraceae bacterium
AAGGGCCACCCACGCGCCGCGGGAAGCTACGCGCGCGTCCTCTCGCATTATGTGCGCGACCGAAAGGTGCTGACCCTCGCCGGTGCGATCCGCAAGATGAGCCTGCTTCCCGCCCAGCGACTGGAGAAGTTCGTGCCGGAGATGAAACGCCGCGGCCGCATCGCCGTGAACTCGTTCGCCGATATCGCCATCTTCGATCCGGCCCGCGTTCAGGACAAGGCCACCTACGATAACCCGGCGCAATACTCCGTCGGCATCACCCACGTGCTCGTCAACGGCACGCTTGTCGTGGAGAACGAAAAACTAGTGGAAGGCGTCTTCCCCGGCCAGCCAGTGCTCAGCAAAGTGACGGTGTAAAAAGCGGAAGGGCCGCGGTTTCCGCCGCGGCCCTTCCCTGTTCCAACGCAAGCCGGCGTTACTTCTGCATTGCGCTCTTCACCTGCTTGAACCCGCCGGGAACGGCGAACATCGCCCCATCGACGGCCGAGTTCGAGTGGTTGCGGGATTCAATCGTCATCTCCATCAGCGATGCCTCGGAGCTGAACGAGCCCTGCACCCCCGCCGGCTGCGGCGCGGCTGCCGCGGCCTCCGGAGCCGGCGGGGGGGGCGGTTCTTCCTTCTTCTTGCGTCGTAGGCCGCCGAAGCCGCCTCCGCCCAGTCCGCCCAGTCCGCCGATCCGTCCCAGCCGCCCGGCCACCGCGCCCGCCGCTGCCTGTCCAGCCGCCTGCTCGGCGGCCTGCCCGGCATTCGGCATCTGCACGTCGCCCTGCGCCTGCCCTGCCTGTTGCATCTGCTCCATCTGCTTGATCTGCTCCGGGTCCGTCGGGATCATGCGGACGATCTGCAGCACCGGAATGCCGTCCATCGTGGCCATCTTTTTCATCGCCACCGCCATGCCTTTGCCCATCCCGCCCTGCTGCATGCCGCTGTACATCGCACTCAGGTCGGCCTTCTCGCTCATCCGCTTGTAGAAATCAGCGATCTCGTTGTACCCCGAAATCTTAGGGGCCACCCAGTTGCTCATCTCCATGCGCATCTGCGCCGGCTTGCCGGTCTGCGGGTTGTTGGCCTCCACCGTCATGGTCATTAGGAACTCGGACGCCTTCATCCCGGCCACGGTCTCCGTCCGGCCGGTCTCCTTCACTTCCACGTCCATTTTGGCGTCGGTCTGGCCCGTCTTTGCCATCGCCTTTTCCATGTAGGCGCGCATCTCGGCGAAGGTCGTCACCGAATACTCGCGCTTCTCGAAGTTGACTTCGGTGACCGTCTCCTTGTCGAGGTCATAGATCGTCGCCGACTTGCCGGCGTTGTTCGTCACCAACTGGTTGCCCTTCACGGCAACCGTCGATTCCATGGGGTTCAGCGCGCTCTTGCCGAACTTGGCGGCCATCTTCATCATGCCCATCATGGCGCCGCCCGTCATCCGCGAAGTCTGTTCATAGCGGAAGTCGGCGAGCGTCAGGGGCGCTGTCAAAACCAGGGCCACGCCCATCTTCATTAATCGGGATTGCATCATGCCTCCAAACATCATCATAACGGTACGCCTGCTGTACAATACGCGTAATCCCGTCCGAAAAGGCTTCCATTCAAACTATGTCCGCACTCGTCCTGCGCCCCAGCATCAAGGGAGTTCTTGTCTGGTACATCCTCAGTGCGCTGCTGCTTGCCGGCATCGTGGTCTTCATCGTCTGGCGCGAATTTGAACCCGTCTGGCTGTGGGCGCTGCTCGCCATACCCATCGGCATCGACGTTGCTGTCTCGGTTCGCTACCTGATGACGAACTCGCGCCGCCTTATCCTGGAGGCAGATGTGTTGCGCCTCGAAGAGGGGCTCGTCGCCAAGGCCCAGCGCAATGTGATCCTCGATAAAATCCGCGACGTGCGCGTCGAGCAGACCGCCGGCCAGCGTTTGGCGGGCGTGGGAAATTTGCGCGTCGAAGCCGTGGGCGAGTCCGGAAGTATTACCCTGGAGAATGTCGACCGGCCGCGTCAGGCCGCCGACGCCATCCTCAACGCTGTCCGTCAATCTCGCAGAACCCCAAAAAATTATGAGTGAATTCCTGAAAGGCAAGACTGCCGTCATTACGGGAGGCAGTCGCGGCCTCGGTAAAGCCATGGCTCTGGCGCTCGCCGCCGAAGGTGTCCGCATTGCCCTCGCCGCCCGCGATGAGCAGGCCATGGAAGAGGTCGCCCGGCAGATCGAAGCCGCCGGATCGGAAGCCGCCTGCTTCAAAACCGACGTTACCGATGAAGCCGCCGTGGCGCAGTTGGAAACGGATGTGCTCGCCCGTTTCGGCGGCGTGGACATTCTCATCAACAACGCCGGTATCAATATCCGCAAACCCGTCCATGAGTTCACGCTCGAGGAATGGCGCCGCGTGAACGACACCAACGTCACTAGCGTCTTCCTGCTGTGCCGCGCCTTCGTGCCGCACATGAAGGGCAAAGGCTACGGCCGGATCATCAACATGACCTCGATCATGAGCCACGTCTCGCTGCCGGGCCGCACCGCGTATTCCTCCTCCAAAGCGGCGCTGCTTGGCTTCACCCGTGCGCTGGCGCTGGAACTGGCCACCGATGGCATCACCGTCGTCGGCATCAGCCCCGGACCCTTCGCCACGGAGATGAACCTGCCGCTGATCAACAACCCGGAAGCCAACGCCAAGTTCGTGGCCAGTATTCCCGTCGGCCGTTGGGGCAACGTGGACGAAATCGGAAAACTCGCGCGCTACATCTGCTCGGAAGACGCCGGCTTCATCACGGGCACCGATATTCTGATCGACGGTGGCTGGTGCGCGCAATGAGGCGCGCAGGGCTGATCCTGTTGGCTTGTCTGGCGATGGTCGGTTGTCAGAAAAGTTCGAAGAAGGTGATTGCAGTGGTACCGAAAGCCACGTCTCATCTCTTCTGGTTGAGCGTCCAGGCCGGCGCCCTGGCCGCCGGTGAAGAGTATGGCGTGCAGGTGGAGTGGAACGGCCCGGCGTCGGAGACCGAGTATCCGCGACAGATTCAGATCCTCGACAGCTTCATTTCCCGCCGTGTGGACGGGATTGCGCTGGCCGCCACCGAACGCAAGGCGCTTGTCGGCGCCGTCGATCGCGCCGCGCAGGCCGGCATTCCGCTGACGGTTTTTGACTCGGGGCTCGACTCGGAGAACTACATGAGCTTCCTCGC
>CAZWDD010000409.1:3273-4613 GCA_964632345.1 uncultured Solibacteraceae bacterium
TTGAAGTCGCGCGGACTGGCCGGCAAAGTTCGGCTGGTCGCATTCGATTCCAGTGACGGCATGGTGGAGGACCTGAAAGCGGGCGTCATCTCCGCCATGGTTGTGCAGGACCCGTTCCGCATGGGACACGATGCGGTGAAGACGCTGGTCGACAAATTGAACGGCCAAACCCCGCCGAAGCGCATCGACCTGAGCGCCCGCGTGATTACCAAGTCGGATCTCGACAAGGCCGAAGTGCAGCGCCTCCTCTTCCCGGCGGCGCCGAAGAAGGCGCAGTGATGGCGGCGATACCGGACTCCATCCTTGGTGCTGAAACCCTCGATGCCGCCCTGGCGGCCGTGCTGCGGCACTTCCATGCCGATAGCGGTACCGTTCATCTGTTGGCGGCCGATGGCGTCCTCCATTTAAAGGCGGCCAGCGCCGGCATTCCGGAGTTCGTTCTGCAGACGGTGCGAACGGTCCCGGTCGGCAAAGGCATGGCCGGTTTGGCCGTGGAACGCGCCATTCCGGTCACTGCCTGCAACATCCAGACCGACACCAGCGGCGATGTGCTGCCCGGCGCGAAGTTGACCGGGTTGGAAGGCGCCATCGTCGTGCCGATGATGCGGGACGGCAGTGCCGCGGGCGCGCTCGGCATCGCCAACCGCTCCGAGCGGACCTTCACCGCCGAAGAACAGTCACTCTTGCTGGCCATCGGCGCCGAGTTGGCGGCCCGGCATGGCTGACGGATATACCGTAGTCGAGTATCGCGCCCTCGAAGCCTTTGCTCGCGAGTTGCTCGAAAGCGCCGGAGTCGCACCGCACCGGGCGGCGCTGGTGGCCTCGAATCTCATCTTCGGCAACCTGCGCGGCGTCGACTCCCACGGCATGCAGTTGCTCCCTTACTACATCGAGCAGCTTGCCTCCGGGAACATCGATGGCTCGCAGGACGGCGCGCCCGTGCGGGAGTCCGGCGCCACCATGCTCTACAACGCCGCCAACGGCCTCGGCGCCGTCACCTCGGATATCTGCTGCGGCCATGCCATCCGCATGGCCCGGGAGCAGGGAATTGCGTTTGTGGTGGCACGCGACGCCAACCACTTCGGCGCCGCCGCCTACTGGGGCCGTCGTATCTCAGCCGAAGGGTTGATCGGGTTCGCCTTCTGCAACGCGTCCCCCATCGTGCCGCCCTACCAGGCCAAAGAGCCGCGGCTCGGGACGAACCCCATCTGCATGTCGGTGCCCGGCCCGGAAGACTCCAGCTGGCTGCTCGACATGGCCACCACCACCGTCGCCGCGAATCGCATCTTCAAGGCCTATCACAACCGGCAGCCGGAGATTCCCCCCGGCTGGGCGATGGA
>CAZWDD010000410.1:0-4579 GCA_964632345.1 uncultured Solibacteraceae bacterium
CAGGGGGAAGACTGTAAAATACACGGAGCTAGTTAACACGAGAAAAAACAGGTTGTGCAGAACGATCAGCTTCAGGCGGACCTTCAGGTCGCCAAAACGTTTGCCGAGGTATCCAGGATGACGAGCTTCGGGAACGGGAAACTTCATAGGAGGCGGCCGGAATTCTCGTTAAACAAGAATTTTTCTCTTGTTTGCAGAATTTCTGCTCGTGTGCTAGAACTGATATGAAAACCTGCAGTGGGGAGAGCGGGTTGTACAACGTCCACTTCCAAATCCAAGCTATCATGATTTGCCAAACAGCCCTGCCGCGAGCGGCCCGCGCCGCTTGCCGCTGGAGAGGAGCCGTAGTCTAGGCAATGGGACAGATATTTCCAAAGAAGATTGACCTGATGATTCGCGGGGCTTTGCTCCTCGTCGGCATCGGGGCAGCGGCCACGGCCGGGGGGATGCTGTTCTTGCATCACCCAGAGCGGATTGAACCCGGCTATCAGCCCGAACAGCCGGTCGCCTACAGTCACAAGTTGCATGCCGGCAACCTCGGCATGGACTGCTTGTACTGCCACAACACGGTGGACAAGAGCTCCTACGCCGCCGTGCCGGCAACGCAAACCTGCATGAACTGCCACAGCAAGGTGAAGGCGCAGAGCGTGGTGCTCGAACCGGTTCGCAAGAGCTATGAAACGGGCGAGCCGATTCCGTGGGTGAAGATCCACCGCCTGCCCGACTACGTATTCTTCAACCACAGCGCTCACGTCAATTCCGGCGTCAGTTGCGTCACCTGCCACGGCCGTGTGGACCAGATGGTGGAGGTGAAGCAGGTGGAACCGCTGACCATGACGTGGTGCCTCGACTGCCACCGCAACCCGGCGGCAAACCTCCGCCCCGCTGAATTGGTGACGAAATTGGATTGGAAGCCGGAACGCGATCCGGCGGAAATCGGCCGGGAGATCATCGCTCATAAGAGGATCAACCCGCCGGTGAACTGCTCAGGGTGCCACCGATGATTCAGATACAGGGAATTGGAAACCAGACCGGCAAGAAGTTCTGGCGCAGTCTGGAAGAGCTTTCGAATACGCCGAAGTTCCAGAAGTGGGTTGCGCAGGAGTTTCCCGAAGGCGCCACCGACGTGCTGGACGGAAAATCGCGGCGCAACTTTCTGCAGTTGATGGCCGCCTCCATGGGCCTCGCCGGGCTGACCGCCTGTCGCCGCCCAGTGGAGAAGATCCTGCCATATGCGAAATCAGTGGAAGGCGTTGTCCACGGGAACTCGCAGCACTTCGCCACCGCGATGCCGCTCAACGGCCGCGCCTATGGCCTAGTGGTTGAGTCTTTCGACGGCCGGCCCATCAAGATTGAAGGCAACAACAGCCATCCGGCCAGTCGCGGCGCGGCCACTTCGCTAGCGCAGGCTTCGGTGCTGAACCTGTACGATCCGGACCGTTCGACGGAAGTGCTGGAAGGCGGCAAGGCCTCGACCTGGGAAGCCTTCAGCAAGGCCGCGGCCACGCTGCCGGCCGACGGAGAGGGCGTCCGGATCCTCAGCCAGTATGTGAACTCCCCGACGCTCTCCGGCCTCCGCGGCCAGCTCGCCGCCAAGTTGCCGAAAGCGAAGTGGGTGGAGTACGAGGCCCTCAGCGACGACGCGATTTTGGAAGGTTCGCAGATCGCTTTCAATGATTCGCTCCGCCCGCACTACGACTTCAAGAAGGCCAATGTCGTTCTGGCGCTCGATTCGGACTTCCTGCAGATCGATAACCGCTCGCTGGCATGGGTGAAGGACTTTTCGGCCCGCCGCAAGCCGGCCGCGCACCATGCGGCTCCGGCTGGCGGCGCGCACGGGTCCTCCGATCACGCTGCTCCGGCTGCTGCCGAGCACGCAGCCGCTCCGGCCGATCACGCTCCGGGTGGCATGAATCGCCTCTACGCCGTCGAGAGCAATTTCACGCTCACCGGCGCGATGGCCGATAACCGCCTTCGCATCAAGCCGAGCGATGTGCAGAACTTCGTTTTCGACCTTGCCCGCGAGCTCGGCGCCATCGCCGGCCTGAAAGTGCTCGGCCAGCAGGATAAGTGGATCAAGGCCGTCGCCAAGGACCTCTCCGCCAACAAGGGCAAGAGCATCGTGCTGGCCGGTCCCCGCCAGCCGGCCGTCGTCCACGCCGTTGTCGCATTGATCAATCAGGCTCTCGGCAACGCCGGCGAAACCGTCGTCTATACAAAGGAAGATCGCCGCCCGGTCGCCGCGCTCAAGGACCTGGCGGCCGAACTCAACGGCGGCGCCGTCAAGGCGTTGCTGATTCTCGGCGGTAACCCTGTATATGACGCGCCGGCCGATCTCGGCTTCGGCGAAGCGATCAAGAAGGCCGCCAACTCCATCCACCTTGGTGCGGAGCGCAACGAAACCGCCGCCGCCGCCAAGTGGCACCTCCCCGAGTCCCACTACCTGGAATCGTGGGGCGATGTGGCCAATCTGGATGGCACCGTTTCCATCGTCCAGCCGCTCATCTCACCGCTGTTTGCCACCAAGTCGGCCCTCGAAGTGGTCAGCTTCCTCGTCACCGGCACATGGGGCAAGGCACACGACCTCGTGAAGGCGCAGGCCAAACTCTCCGACGCCGCCTGGCGCAAAGCCCTTCACGACGGCATCGTCGCCGGCACTGGCCCCGCGCTCGTCAAGCCCGGAGCGGACAAGACCCGCGTCGAGGCCGCCGTCAATGCCGCTCCCAAGACCGGCGGGAAGATCGAAGTCTCCTTCTTCCCCAGCGCCAACTTCTGGGACGGCCGCTTCACCAACAACGCCTGGCTGCACGAAGCGCCCGAGCCCATGACGAAGATCGTGTGGGACAACGTGGCGCTGATGAGCCCGAAGACGGCCAAGGCACTGCAGGTCGAAGTCATCCCCGACAACGTCGGGATGTACGCCCAGAAGATCAACGTCGAAGTAGGAGGCAAGACGGTCGAAGCGCCCGTCTACGTTCTTCCCGGCCACGCCGATGACGTCGTCACCCTCACCGTCGGCTACGGCCGCACCGAGATCGGCCGCGTCGGCAAGGGCATCGGCTACAACGCCTACGCTGTCCGCACCTCCGCCGGCCTCGGCTTCACCGCCGCCGCCAACGTCTCCAAGTCGCCTGGTACCTACTTCCTCGTCACCACGCAGGAACATCACAGCCAGGAAGGCCGCCCCATCGTCAAGGAAGCCTCCGAGGCCGCCTTTGCCAAGGACAGCCACTTCGCCAAGCACGACGAAGAGCACATTGAGCTCTTCTCGCTCTTCGAGGAGCATGACTACTCGAAGGGCAACCAGTGGGGGATGGCGATCGACCTCAACTCCTGCATCGGTTGCAACGCCTGCCTACTCGCCTGCCAGAGCGAAAACAACATCCCCGTTGTCGGCAAGCAGCAGGTGGCCATGGGCCGCGAAATGCACTGGATCCGTCTCGACCGCTACTTTACCGGCGACGAAGAGGATCCGCAGGCGGTCTATCAGCCGATGGCCTGCCAGCAGTGCGAAAACGCTCCCTGCGAATCCGTCTGCCCGGTCGCGGCCACCGTTCACAGCCCCGAAGGCCTGAACGACATGGCCTACAACCGCTGCGTCGGCACCCGGTACTGCGCCAACAACTGCCCGTACAAGGTGCGCCGGTTCAACTACCTCAACTTCCATAAGGACCTGGAAGAGATCACCAAGATGGTGCACAATCCCGACGTCTCCGTCCGTATGCGCGGCGTCATGGAAAAGTGCAACTACTGCGTGCAGCGCATCCAGGAAGCCAAGATCAAGGCCAAGGCCGAAGGGCGCGCCACTGGCGTGGAAGGTCCCTACAAGGTCGGTGAGATCCTCACCGCCTGCCAGCAGACCTGCCCCGCCGACGCCATCACCTTCGGCAATATCAACGATCCCGAATCCAAAGTGGCGCAGCTGAAGAAAGACCACCGCAACTACACGCTGCTCCATGAACTCAACGTGAAGCCGCGCACGACGTACCTTGCGAAGCTGCGCAATCCCAATCCGGAGCTGGCGTAATGGCGGAACTCTCCCACGCACAGGAAATGAAGGAGCGGCTGACGCCGTCCCTGACCACCGGTCACCCGTCGTATCATGACGTGACCGAAGCGGTCAGCATCATTTCGGAAGTCAAAACTCACCGCAACTGGTACATCGCGCTTGCGATCACCACCAGCATCACCGGCATCCTTGGCCTCATGCTCGCGTACCTGGTTGCGACCGGCGTCGGCGTCTGGGGCAACAACGCACCCGTCGGCTGGGGCTGGGACATTACGAACTTCGTGTTCTGGATCGGTATCGGCCACGCCGGTACCCTCATCTCGGCCATCCTGTTCCTGTTCCGGCAGAAGTGGCGGACCTCGATCAACCGCTTCGCCGAAGCGATGACGCTGTTCGCCGTGGCCTGCGCCGGCATCTACCCCGCCGTTCACGTCGGCCGCCCCTGGCGCGCCTACTGGCTCTTCCCCATGCCGAACGAGTTCCTCAGCATGTGGCAGAACTTCCGCAGCCCGCTCTTGTGGGACGTCTTCGCTGTCTCGACCTATTTCACGGTGTCCGTCCTCTTCTGGT
>CAZWDD010000411.1:0-4564 GCA_964632345.1 uncultured Solibacteraceae bacterium
TGGGTTCGGGGGGTGGGGGGGGGGGGGGGGTGGCGTGGGGGGCGCCGGGGGGGGGGGGGGAGGGGGATGTTGTTGTGATCGGGGCTGGGTCGGCGGGGTTGCAGGCGGCCAAGCGGTTGGGGGAGTTAGGAAAGACCGTCGTTGTGATTGAGGCGCGGGGGCGGATTGGGGGGCGGGCGTACACGGACACGTCGACGTTCGGGTTTCCGTTTGACCGCGGGTGCGCGTGGCTGCACAAGGCCGATGACAATCCCTACACGCCGCTGGCGCGGCAGTGGGGGTACACGCTACAGGAACACGACACGACGCTGGAAGGGCTGTATTTCCGGAACCGGGAGGCGTCGGCCGAGATACGGAAGCTGTCGGCGCGGATCGAGATGGGGCTCGATGAAAAGATCGCCAAGCTGGGAAAGAAGAAAGACGTGGCGGCGTCGGCGGCGATGCGGAAGCGGGACCAGATTGACGAGGCGGTGGCGACGTTTCACGGGCCGATGTCGTCGGCGGTGGACCTGGACGAGTTGTCGGCGAAAGACTACCTGACGATCGGGACGGACGTGCCGCCGAACTTTCTGGTGAAAGAGGGGTATGGGGCGCTGGTGGCGCAGTTCGGCCGGGACATCCCGGTGCGGCTCGAGACGCCGGCGCGGCGGATCCGGTACGGCGGGCGGGGTGTGCAGGTGGACACGGACCAGGGGACGCTGACGGCGAAGGCGTGCATTGTGACGAGTTCGACGGGGGTTCTGGCGGCGGAGAAGATCCGGTTTGACCCGGTGCTGCCGTCATGGAAGGAAGACGCGATTGTGGGGCTGCCGATGGGGCTGCTGGCGAAGATTCCGCTGCAGTTTTCCAAGCCGGAGTTCGTATACAAGGCCTTCAACGATGTGCTGCGGGAGAACATCGGGAAGCGGGACGTGTATTTCCTGTGCTGGCCGTTCCAGTTGCCGCTGCTGGTGGGGTTTGTGGGAGGCGACTTTGCGTGGGAGCTGTCGGCGGCGGGGGAGGAGGAGGCGGTGGAGTTCGGGCGGAATGCGTTGCGGTCGATGTTCGGGGCGGAGGTGGATAAGTATTTTGTGAAGGGTTCGTTCACGAAGTGGGCGAGCGATCCGTGGGCGCTGGGGGCGTATGCGGCTGCGATCCCGGGGAGCGCGGGGGCGCGGGAGGGGCTGCGGCGGCCGCTGGCGGACCGGGTGTTTTTTGCCGGGGAGGCGTGCGCGCCGCGGTGGACGCAGACGTGCGGGGGGGCGGCGTTGAGCGGGATTGAGACGGCGGAGATGGTGGCGAAGGTGGTGAAGTGAGGGCTAGCGGAGGCGATTGAAGGTCTGGGCGTCGATGCCCAACTGATTGAGGATGCGGTGGAACAGTGGCGGCCCGATCTGCTGCCCGCCGTGAATGGGAATCGTGGTTGCTCGCCCGTCGGGATGTTGCCAACGTTCGTGACTTCCGGTCTGCCGGGTTCTGCGAAACCCAAGCTTGGCGGCCACGCGGCGGAACTCCTCTGCCCGTGCACTAGGCATGGACGATTTCAGTTGTGTCGGCGGGAAGCATCTGGTTTCGCTCCGCGTACTCTTCCGAAATCAACTGGAAAACGGCGACAAGTTCGGCGAGCGCAGCCTCGCGCGTGGGCATCAGCGCGTGGCAACCAGGAATGGAAGGCACTTCGGCCACCCATCCGCTGGGCTCGTTGCGGTATAGCACCACCTTGTAGTCATCCAAACTCATCGCCCTCATTGTAGCGGAAGAGGGCCGGGCGGGCGCCGGGTAAAATGGGGCGTATGAGCGGCATTACGCGTTCGTCGTTGTGTGGAGACCTGCGGCGGCTGGGGGTGACGGCCGGCAGTGTGGTGATGGTTCATGCGGGGCTGCGGCAGATGGGGCGGGTGATAGGCGGGGCGAATACGGTGGTGCAGGCGCTGGTGGACGTATTGGGACCGGAGGGGACGCTGGTGGCGTATGTCGACTTCGAGCCGTTCTACGAAGACGACGATGACGAGATTCCGGTGTTCGACAAAGCGACGGCGCCGGCGGCGCGGGACCACGGCGTGCTGCATGAGACGATCCGGAATTGGCCGGGGACGGTGCGGAGCGACCATCCGGATGCGGGCGTGGCGGCGCTGGGGCGGCGGGCGGAGTGGATTGTGGCGCCGCATCCTTTTCAATACGGATACGGCGAGGGGACGCCGTTTGAACGGGTGGTGGAGGCGGACGGGAAGGTGCTGATGCTGGGGGCGCCGCTGGACACGATCACGCTGCTGCACTATGCGGAGCACCGGGCGCGGATTCCGGGGAAGCGGGTGGTGCGGTACCGGCGGCTGATGCCGGGGGCGGCGGGGCCGGAGTGGGTGGATTTCGAGGAGTTCGACACGGCGGAGCCGGTGAATGCGGAGCTGCCGATGGATGTGTTTGAACAGATTGGGCGGAGCTATCTGGCGTCCGGGCGCGGGGCGGCGGGGAAGGTGGGGGGTGCGAACGCGGCGCTGCTGGAGGGGCCGGAACTGGTGGCGTTCGCGATTGACTGGCTGGAGGAGTGGTTCGCGGGGAAGGGGTGAGGGGGGCGGTTACTCGCGGGAACTGGAGGCCGGAACGATTCGCTTGTCCTGCAAGTCGGGACTGGGTTCACGGTCCAGACGGCGAAGGCATCAGGTGCGAACTCGACAGATCTCACAGGCCGAGGTTTGCCACGGCATTATCGAGCGGAATCCCTTCACTCTGTGACAGCGCTCGGAGCAGGTGCTGGCGCATGGCCGTGGATTTCAATAGGTACGCTGTTTCGCGTTCTGAAGCGATTTCCCTCGAGAGCGCGATTGGCACAATGACAGCCGTAGGCTCACCAGCCTCGCGATGACTGAGGGTGGAGGCGGCATTGCGGGGAGGATAATGAGGACATGAGCGGTTTCACGATCCGGAGGTTAGGGGTTGGAGACGAAGCGGCGGCGCGGGGGGTGTTCCGGCTGTTTGCGGAGGTGTTTGAGGACGAGTACCGGGAGCTGTCGGATGCCTATCTGGGGCGGCTGTTGGGACTGGAGGATTTCCGGGTGCTGGCGGCGATTGAGGGGGACCGGGTGGTGGGGTGGTTCACGGGGCTTGTGTTGCCGATGACGCGGGGGGAGGAGAGCGAGCTGTTCCTTTATGACCTGGCGGTGGGGGAGCGGGAACGGCGGCGGGGGATCGGGCGGGCGCTGGTGCGGACGATGGTGGAGGGAGCGGCGGCGGAGGGGATCGGGACGGCGTTCGTGCCGGCGGAGAACGAAGACACGCATGCGTTGGAGTTCTATCGCGCGATCGGGGGGCGGGAGGAGGCGGTTACGCTGTTTCTGTTTCCTTGAGGGCGGATTTGATCTGGGAGTAGCGGAGGAGGAAGGCGCCTTCCGGGAGGCGTTTGCGGCGGAGCCAGGCGGTGACCTCTTCGTTGCACTTGCTGGTGTTGCAGGAGGCGCAGGCGGGGACGACGTTATCGCGGGTATAGCGGCCGCCGCGGGAGAGGGCGAGGACGCAGTCGCGATGGAGGGGAATGCCGGCGACGCCGCAGTAGGCGCAGCCGTTGCCCCAGGCGTGTTGGATGGCGGCCCATTGGGTGGGGGTGAGGTCGTTATCGGCCAGATCCATGCGGCGCTTGCGGCGGCGGGCGGCGCGGGCTTTGCGGGAGCGGATCGGGGGCATGATTACCGGGGAGGCTGGGAGGGGGTGCCCTTGAAGTACAGACAGAGGCTGTCGAGGATGGCGTCGAGTTTCGCGGCTGCTTCCGGGTCGGTGGTCAAGTATTCCGCGGTCTCACCAAATCGGCCGACGAAGCGCCAGATAACGCCACCTGGGAGAAGGCCGCGGGCGGTGGTGATCTGGACGCCGTTGGAGAGAAACGTTTTTTCGTCGTAGTGGATGGCGCTTTGGACCCACTCCGGAAAAGGCCAGCCTTCACTCCATAAGACGCCGAAGCCGTGACGGATCGTGTGGCGGGCTCCGCCAAGATTGATGGAGTAGGCCTTGGCGCCGTAATCGACATCGAGAGTAAGAGGGGATTCGGGGGCGGCCGGAAATCCAAAGAGCGAACCGGCGGGTTCCCAGCCGGTAAGGCAGCGAGGGAAGGGTGCGGGTGGGGCCGGGCGCATGCGAATGCGGAGATTCTCAGCCGGGGTGACGACGACCGTCTCCATCGAGCGGCGGCGAAAGACGAGGCGAGGGGAAAAGGTGTGGCCGCGAAAGGTTCCGTCGCCGGGGCCCTGGACCCAGGCGAGCCGCGCGCCGAACTCTGGGGAAGAAGCCGGTCCGACCGCGACATGATCGAGGGGGCGGCCGGCCGAGTCGGTAATGACGCCAGAGAAAGAGGTTTGGGCGCCGAGGGAGACAGCGAGAAGGAGAAGGAAGATCGCCGGGTTCCGCATCGGGTCCAGTTACTGCAGGAGGTTATTGATTTCGCGGATGACTTTGGGGTCGAACTTAGGCTTGCGGTCGTAGGTGAGGAGGCCGTTGATTTCCTGTTCGACGTCGGTCAACTGGGTGTAGCAGATGCCCATGAACTGGGGGATTTTGGCAATACCGAGGTAGAGGCCGCGGAGGCGTTCGAGGGCGT
>CAZWDD010000412.1:0-4549 GCA_964632345.1 uncultured Solibacteraceae bacterium
TTGGCTTGTTTACAAGACAATTGGTCGGTGTTTGACGAGGCGTTAACCTTTTGTTACGATTGGGATTACCCGGATCCGGACCGGCAACCTGCCCAGTGACCCTTCTTATTCGCAATTCTCCAGTCAGTCCAACGCTGGCGCACGGAGAGGTGTCTGCCTGCCTCCCTGCCTCTCCGCCGATCCGTCTGCACTGCCCCTTGCACGCTGCGATTCGAAATCCTTTCGTCCTCCGGGATGTATCCCGGCCCCCGTCCGTTCAGAGGCCATCCGAGTCCGGAGTTCATCCGGCGCGGACAGGGCCGATGTCCTGATGCCGTCCTACCAAACGTTTCCAAGGGGTTTCTACCGCGGTTTCTCCCCTGGCCGCAACCTGACCCCAAGGTCTTCGCCTTGGCCTCCGTACCCAGCCGCGGCCTTCGCCGCGCGCGCCGTTCAACCTAGGAGTGGAACATGAGCAACGCCGCCGACAGTTCAATTCGTGAACGCCTTGATTTTTCGAAAATCCAGACCTCCGTTCCGATCCCCAATTTGATCGAGGTCCAGAAGCAGAGCTACGAGCGGTTTCTGCAGATGGACATGCTGCCGCAGGAGCGCGACGACGCCGGATTGCAATCGGTGTTCACGAGCGTGTTCCCGATCACGGATTTCCGGGGACTGGCGCAGTTGGACTTTGTCGACTATTCGATCGGCTACTGGGAGTGCAAGTGCGGCAATCTGAAGGGGCTGCACAATCTGCGTTCGACCTGCCGGCAGTGTGGGGCGATGATCAAGACCGATCCGTTCCACCCCGGCGATATTCTCTGCGGCAAGTGCGGCACGTTCAACAAGAACGTGGTGACATTCTGCAACCGCTGCGGTGACCCGGTGGGCCTGCAGTTGAAGTACGACGTACCGGAGTGCGAAGAACGCGGGATGACCTACGCGGCGCCGCTGAAGGTGACGATCCGGTTGACGGTCTACGACAAAGACCCGGATACGGGATCGAAGACCGTGCGGGACATCAAGGAACAGGAAGTGTTCTTCGGCGAAGTGCCGCTGATGACGCAAAATGGAACGTTCATCATCAACGGGACCGAGCGTGTGATTGTGAGCCAGTTGCACCGATCGCCGGGCGTGTTTTTTGAGAAGGTGGCGGCGCAGGGCTACTTCCTGGGCAAGATCATTCCGTATCGCGGTTCGTGGGTGGAGTTTGAGTACGACGCCAAGAATCTGCTGTATGTCCGGATCGACCGGAAGCGGAAGTTCTACGGCACGGTGTTCCTGCGGGCGATGGGTTTGAAGACGGACGAGCAGATTCTGCGCACCTTCTACACCGATACGCTGACGCGGATCTCGCTGACGAAGGACAACAAGATCCTTTGGAACGTGGCGCAGGCCGGTGGCGCGGGGCGCGGGGCGCTGCGCGATATGAAGTTGACGATGGCGATCCAGGGCAAGAGCGGGGAAGTGGTGGTTGCTTCGGGCAAGAAGGTCACCTCGCGGCTGCTGAACGAGATCCACAAGCACAAGGTGGAGCAGTTTGAGATTGCGGCCAACGACTTGGAAGGCGCGGCGGCGATCGCCGATGTCATTGACATGGAGACGGGCGAAATCCTGCTGGAAGCGAACCGGGAAGTGACGCCGGCGGCGCTGGGGCGGTTCTTCGATGCCGGCATCGAGCATGTGGACGTGTTCTTCCCGGAGCGGGACGAAGCGGGCAATGTGCTTTCGAAGACGCTCGATAAAGACAGCGTAAAGACGCAGGATGAAGCGTTGCTTGAAATCTACCGGAAGCTGCGGCCGGGCGACCCGCCGACGCGCGACACGGCGACGCAGTTGTTCCAGGGCATGTTCTTCGACCCGCGCAAGTACGATTTCTCGCGCGTGGGCCGGATGAAGTTCAACATCAAGCTGTACGACAAGGCCGATGCGACGCCGCTCGATAAGCGGACGCTGGATGAGAAGGACTTCGTCGATACGATTCTGTACCTGTTCCGGCTGCGGCGCGGCCTGGGCGCGGTGGACGACATCGACCACCTGGGCAACCGGCGCGTGCGCGCGGTGGGCGAACTGTTGGAGAACCAGTTCCGCATCGGCCTGGTCCGGATGGAACGGGCGATCAAGGAAAAGATGTCGGTGAGCCAGGAGATCTCGACGGCGATGCCGCACGACCTGGTGAACGCCAAGCCGGTGATGGCGGCGATCCGGGAGTTCTTCGGCTCTTCGCAGCTGTCGCAGTTCATGGACCAGACGAACCCGCTATCGGAAATCACGCACAAGCGGCGCCTGTCGGCGCTTGGACCGGGTGGTCTGTCGCGGGAGCGGGCGGGCTTTGAAGTCCGCGACGTGCACACAACGCACTATGGACGCATCTGCCCGATTGAAACGCCGGAAGGTCCGAACATCGGTCTGATCTCGTCGCTGTCGTGCTTTGCGCGAATCAACGAATTCGGCTTCATCGAGAGTCCGTACCGGCGCGTGGTGGACGGCCATGTGGTGGATGAGGTCCGGGTGCTGAATCCGGGCGATACCAACTACAAAGTGGGCCAGGTGATCCTGCGCGAGGAGTTCGACAAGGCCATGGCGGCGCTCGGGAAGAGCAAGCAGCCGGCCGAGGTGGAGGCGCATAGCGACTACCTGTCGGCGTGGGAAGAAGACAAGTACGTCATTGCGCAGGCCAATATCACGCTGAACGAGAAGGGCGGGATCGTGGACGCGCTGGTGAACGCGCGGCAGGCGGGGAACTTCTCGCTGACGCAGCGGGAAGAGATCCAGTACATGGACGTGAGTCCGAAGCAGCTGGTGTCGGTGGCCGCGTCGTTGATTCCGTTCCTTGAGAACGACGACGCCAACCGCGCGCTGATGGGATCGAACATGCAACGGCAGGCGGTGCCGCTGCTGCGGGCCGAGGCGCCGTATGTCGGGACCGGCATGGAAAAGGTCACGGCGCGGGACTCGGGCGCGGTGGTGATCTGCCGGCGCGCGGGTGTGGTGGACTCGGTTGACTCCGAGCGGATCATTGTCCGTGTGGACGGTTCGGGTGCGCATGAAGGGCAGATGTCGCGCGAAGTGGGCGCTGACATCTACACGCTGACGAAGTTCAAGCGGTCCAACCAGAACACCTGCATCACGCAGAAGCCGATTGTGAAGGTCGGCCAGCGGGTGAAGAAGGGCGACGTGCTGGCCGATGGGCCGTGCACGGACCAGGGAGAACTGGCGCTGGGGCGGAACGTGCTGGTGGCATTCATGCCGTGGCGCGGCTACAACTTCGAAGACGCGATCATTATCAGCGAGAAGCTGGTGAAGGAAGACTACTACACTTCGGTGCACATCGAGGAGTTTGAAGTCGAGGCGCGCGACACGAAGCTGGGGCCGGAGGAGATCACGCGGGACATTCCGAACGTTCCGGAGAGCGCACTGCGCAACCTGGACGAATCGGGCGTGATCCGAATCGGGGCGACGGTGAAGCCGGGCGACATTTTGATCGGCAAGGTGACGCCGAAGGGCGAAACGCAGTTGACGCCGGAAGAGAAGCTGCTACGGGCGATCTTCGGCGAGAAGGCCGGAGACGTGAAGGACGCCAGCTTCTACTGCCCGCCTGGTATTGAAGGCGTGGTGGTGGACTGTAAGATCTTCTCGCGGAAGGGCACGGAGCTCGACGAGCGGAGCAAGCAGATTCTGGAAGAGAACATCGCGCGGCTGCACCGGAACCTGGACGACGAAAAGCGGATTCTGGGCGACGAGCGGGCCAAGCGGCTGGCGAAGCTGCTGGAGGGCCAGGTGGTGCTGGCCGACCTGCACGACGAGAAGACGAACCGGAAGCTGGTTGCCAAGGACACGCCGCTGACGCGGGATATTCTGGAGAAGATGCGCTCGCGCGACCTGAAGCGCATGCGGCTGAAGGACCGGGATCCGCACCTGAACGAGCTGATCGACGAAATCGAGGAGATGACGTCGCGCCAGATCGCGGTGCTGGAGAAGATCACCGAAGAGAAGATCGCCAAGCTGAAGAAGGGCGACGAACTGCCGCCGGGCGTGATCAAGACGGTGAAGTGCTACGTGGCGATGAAGCGCAAGCTGAGCGTCGGCGACAAGATGGCCGGCCGTCACGGGAATAAGGGCGTGATCTCGCGGATCGTTCCGGAAGAAGACCTGCCATACCTGCCCGACGGGCAGCCGGTGGAGATCATTCTGAATCCGCTGGGCGTGCCGAGCCGTATGAACGTCGGACAGATTCTGGAGACGCATCTGGGCTGGGCGGGCATGAAGCTCGACCGGCACTTTGCGACGCCCGTGTTTGACGGCGCGCATGAAGGCGACATTAAGGCGCAGCTGGCCGAGGCGGGCTTGCCGTCGTCGGGCAAGGTGGCGCTGATCGACGGCATGACGGGCAACAAGTTCGAGCAGCCGGTGACGGTGGGTTGCATTTACATGCTGAAGCTGTCGCACCTGGTGGATGATAAGATCCACGCGCGCTCGATCGGACCGTACTCGCTGATCACGCAGCAGCCGCTGGGCGGCAAGGCGCAGTTCGGCGGCCAGCGCTTCGGCGAAATGGAAGTGTGGGCGC
>CAZWDD010000413.1:0-4545 GCA_964632345.1 uncultured Solibacteraceae bacterium
ACGGGCCCCACCAGCGCCGTCGGCGCCCAGGGCCCCACGGGACCGTCCGGCCCGACCGGCGCGCAGGGCGTGCAGGGCTTCCAGGGGCCGACGGGAGCCACCGGTGCGCAAGGCCTGCCAGGCCCGCAGGGACCCAGGGGGCCGACGGGACCCACCGGCTTGAACGGCGCGACCGGACCGACAGGCATCGCCGGATTCACGGGCCCCACGGGGCCGAAGGGTCCCACCGGCGCGACCGGCGCGACGGGGACGAGCGGCGCTGTCGGCCCGCAGGGGCCCACGGGGCCCACCGGCGCGGTCGGCGATCAGGGCCCGCAGGGCCCGACCGGACCCACCGGCCTGACTGGCCCGACCGGCCCGCAGGGCTTCGTCAGCGCCACGGGGCTGACCGGCCCCACCGGCCCCCAAGGCCCCACGGGGCCCACCGGGGCCACAGGCGCGAGAGGCCCCACCGGCGTCACGGGGCCCGCGGGCAATGCGGGCGCGACGGGCTTCGCCGGCGAGACCGGCCCCGGCGACTTTGGCCGCAGCTACGACGTGGCGGTGGGCGGGACGTTCACGGCTGCCGCGGGGAACACGAACATCAGGCGGCTCACGCGCTACACCGGCGGAACCAGCCAGCTGGGACGCTACGAGAGAATGTACGCGCCGAGCCAGGCGCCGAATGGAGCGGTGCGGGCCATGGCGGTTGACTCCCAGGGACGGATCATCATCGTGGGAGCGTTCTCGAACGTGGGTGGCATTGCCGCATCCCGCATCGCCCGGCGCAGGACGGACGGTGTGTGGGAGGCTCTGGGCAGCGGTGCATCAGCGGACATATTCGCAGTGGCTGTCACTCCATCGGACACGATCATCGCGCACAAGATGGGCTCCGATGCGATCTCGGAATGGAATGGGACTACGTGGGTCGCGATTTCCGGATTCACGACATCAAGCACAGTCAACGGATTGGCCACGAACGACGACGGTGATATCGCGGTTGCGGTGGCGTCAGCGACAAATACGTTCGCAGTTTGGCGACGGTCTACGCAAGTGTGGCGCACGCTATCTCGGAACGATGCCGCGAACGCGTGTGCATTCCTGCCCCGCAATTCGCGACGTGTGCTTTTCGGAGGTGCGTTCACATCGTCGTCTCCTCTGCCGGACCGCATCATCTATTTTGATTACGATACAAACACGGTCAGCGCGCCTTTTGCCAAGGCTCTGGAGCCCAATAACATCGTCCGGGCGATCAACGTGGTGAACAGCTCGCGTGTTTGGCTGGCCGGGTCCTTCACGTCCATCGGCGGGCTGGATGTGACGAATGCCGCGCGGACGGTGTTCTGGGACGGCGCGAGCGGGTTCACGGCGCGAGTGGGCACGACGGCCTCCACGACCAACTCCAATGCTGTCGTGGAAGACCCGACCTCGGGCACGGTCTACGTCGGAGGTGCCTCCGGTACACTCTTCCGGTTCTGGAACGGCTCCGACTGGGTCACCTACAGCACGAACGTGGACAACGAAGTTACCGCGCTCGCTCTGTTACCGCGCAATGCGGTGATCGCCGGCCGGTTGGACGCCGGCTCCAAGCACGCGGTCGGCTTCAGCAGCACGTTCGGACTTCCCGGCACGCTGAACGTCGGCTCCAACGTGGCGGCGGAGGCGCTCGGCGGCAACGCGGACAGCGGCCTGCTGGACATGGTGCCGGCGCTGCGGTTCTCGCTGGACTCGTTCCGCGTGGCTCAGCGCTTTGAGCAGTGGATGCAGTACGCCACCAGCGCGCGGTGGACCGACGGTTTGCAGGACGGCTACAACGACCCGAACGTCAGCTGGTGGGCCAGGTGGCAGACGGAGAACACACCCAGCACGCGGACCTTGACGTGGACGTCCCTTGCTGGGTTCGCGAACGCGTCCGTACGCGGGACGGTTCTCTTGCCGAACGGACTCGTCCTGGGAATTCCACAATTCGCTTCAACCTCGGCGGTTCTCTACGACTACCGTACGGATAGCCTCCGTACAATCTCCGGCCCATCAGCTGACTTTATTGGAGGCGTTCTGTTGCCTGACGGAAGAGTCTTCTGTGTGCCATCGGGCGCTAATTACGGCATCTTTGACTATCGCACGGAGACATTTAGTACAGCACCGCATGGCGTCACGACCAGTTCAACAGCTTTCTGTGGCGGAACTCTTGATGCCGAAGGCCAAGTCATTCTTGCACCCTATAATGCAAGCAACCTCGCCCGCTTCAATCCATCGACGAGTGCATTCACTACCCTCTTGACATTCTCATCTCAGCTATATTACGAAACGCCTGTTCTTCTACACAACGGGAAGGTGTTCATGTCGGAACGACAGCGCGCGTTCAACATTATTGTATTTGGAGTAAACGAAACTCCGGTTGAATTGAGTTTAGCAAATCGCGGAACTGGCAATGCTAAAGGTGTTTTGCCGGACGGCAGGGTTTTAATCAGTCCGTATGATGCCTCAGCGTTCCCACTCAGGACGTATGACTATCGCACAGACAGCATTCTCACCTACAAGGATCCGACGAGCCCAGCGGGAATCTACACTGGAGGCGCAGGTGTCGTCCTTTCCGATGGACGCATGTTACTATTGCCTGGAACAACGTCCAGTGCAGTATGCCTCTTTGACTACCGGAACAATAGCATCGTCACACAATCTGTTCCATTCGTCGGAATCCCTGCTGGTGGGACGCTTTTGCCAGACGGCAGGGTTGTCGCTGGGCAGCGGTCGGGTGGCACCGCGTGGAATTTGTTTTCGTTCACCACGCCGGTAAGTAACCCTCCTCCTCTGGACCTGTGCTATCACCCGTGCTTCAACAGCCGGAATGCGACGGCGTAGTAACGGTGTCGTCGCGAACGCTATTGGAAAGCGCCCGATGGCAGCAGCTTCCGCAACCGCCACGACGCTCGCCGAAGGCGTCGCCCGCCTGATTGAGAAGCAGATCGCCTCGCAGCATGCCCGCCGCGTGGACGACATCGCCATCTCCCCCAAGCCGCCGGGCTCGGGCCGCGGAGCGGCCCCCGTCGGTTCGCGCGTGATCGAGGCCGGAGCGCTGCGCGGCGAGGCCAAGGAGGCGATCGACCGGCTGCTCCGCCAGGAGACGAACCGCACGGCCTTCCGGACCATGTACCGCCAGCGCGTGGCCACGTTCCAGCACAGCCTGGAGAGCCTCGAGGCCGACGTCGCGCGCGAGCTGGAGGCCATGCCGAGGCCGGAGGTGGTCGTCGGCGTGCGCGGCAGGGAGGACACGCAGATCGTCATCGCCCGCGCGGCGCCGGCTGCGGCGGCCGAGGGGGCCGGCGGCGAGCAAGCAGGGGACGCCGCCGCGGCCGCCGGAAACGCTGCCTCCGCCCGCGGGCCCTCGCGCACGACCAACAAGGCGGTGCTCCGCGAGGGCCTGGTGTGGGCCTCCGGCCGGGCGCTGGCCGAGCTGGGCCTTGACCCGGAGCAGCCCTTCGCCGCGGGCCTCGCGATGCAGATCCTCGGCCACCCGCAGATGCGCTGGTGCTGGTGGCGCTCCCCGACGGCATCCAGCGCGCGAGGCAGGCCGAGGCCGCCATGCGGGACCTCGCTGCCACGGGCGCGACCCCGGCCGACCTCGCGCGCCCGCCCCGCACCCTCACGCGCCGCAGCCGGCCCCGCAAGAAGGCGCCGCTGGTCACGGTCTCGGTCAAGCGGCCGCGCAGCTAGGGAATGAAGGGCGTCCGAGCCGTAGATGCAGCTAGGGACCGCTCACAACTCTCCCGAGGCGATCCCGCTCAGCGCGTCCTGGAACTCGGCCATGAACTTGCGCGCGTCCATGGCCCGGCGGAAGGCCCGGGCGACCAGCGGCCGCGCGCGCCGCCACGTCTCCAGCTCCTCGCGGCCCAGCGCGGCCATCCGGTCGGCGTAGGCTTCCAGCGAGGGCACGATGAACGCCTCCAGGGAGAGGGGCTCGCCGGCAGTCAGCTCGCCCTCGGCCTGCAGCGCGGCCAGCTCCCGGTCCGTGTGCCGCAGGATGGCGGCGGAGACGTTGCTCACGTGCCTGCCCCGCGGGTCGTAGACGCTCAGCGCGGGCACGCCCATGTACAGCCCGGCGCAGGTCATGGTGGTGCCCGAGTACGGCTGCGGGTCCAGCATCAGGTCCAGCTCGTTGAAGCCCTCCATGAAGGCCGGGTGGAAGCTGGGCGCCGGCGCGAGGTCCACCTGGTCCGGCGGGAAGTCGGCGTACAGCTCGGCCAGACGCACCTTGCCGGCCACGTCGTCCTTGACCACCAGCTGCATGTCCGGGCGCCGGGAGAGGACCTTGCGCCAGAGCCGGATCATCCGCGGGTGGTGCTTCAGCGGCCGGGCCGACACGCCGAGGCGAAGCTTGGCCGGCCCGAGGCCGAAGTCCGGCGGCGCGCGCGGCACGATCGGGGGGCAGCGCCACACGTCCTCCCAGTGCGCGTAGCAGACGAAGCAGCGGGTCGGCAGCCGCACCAGGCGCTCGGCGGAGGCGGCCGTGCCCGGGCCCCGCGCCGCTCGCTGACGCTCGCGCCGCGCCCGGTTCCGCTGCCGCTT
>CAZWDD010000414.1:0-4539 GCA_964632345.1 uncultured Solibacteraceae bacterium
GGAGAATGCGGTCGATTTTGACGTCGTTGCGGCCGGAGAGGATGACGACGTTGCCGGGGGGCTCGGCGAGGAGGCGGTCGAGGAAATCGGGACCGGTGTGGATGTCGAGCTGCCAGGTGGTGGGGTTGGCGGGGCGGGAGTTGAAGCGGGCGACGCGGGCGAGGTGATCGACGAGATCCTGGGAGAGGGGGGCGTAGATGGCGGCGGAGGGGGAGACGCCGGCGTACATTTCCTTCTGGACGAGGGCGGCGTGGAAGTGGGCGGGGTCGAGGGTAAGGAGGCGGAGATCAGACATCTCCGCTATTGTCCCACAGGCACCTGAGAGGGGTGGCAGGAGGGGGCGGGGCAATGTCGGACCGTCCCTTTATAGCGCAAAGTTGATCCCTTTTTTCAACAACTTCTGGGACGGTCCTGCGAATTTTTGCAGTCGATTTTGGTGGTTTTCGGGAGGCGGCCGGCACCACTCCGGCGAAGTGCCGGAGGGATCACCCTGTTCCCAAACTCATTATATGGATGTGTCAAGCGGCGGGTCAGGGATTCTGGACCCACTTGACGTTTTCGAGGGCGTGGAAGGAGGTGAAGGCGGACTGGCCGAAGCGGAGGCCGAGGGCGCCGATGCCGACGCCGGCGGTATTGAACTCGATGGAGCCGCGGCGTCCGGCGGTGGCGCGCCAGGTGTCGGGGGTGGTGAAGGCGGTGTGGCCGAAGGCGGGGAGGGAGAGGGTCTGGCGATCGACGATGGCGCCCTCCTCATTGCGGATGTTGACGGGGAAGGAGACGGCGCGGCCGGAGGGGTTGGCGAGGGCGACGGCGGTGGTGAAGGCCGTGTTGTCATAGAGGAGAACGAACTGGGTGGAGAACTGGTTGACGATGGGGACGACGGCCTCCTGATCGGGCCGGCCGTCGACGCGCTGGCGGAAGATGGCCATGCCGGCGATGGTATCGCCGGTGGATTTATCGAGGCGGGCCCAGCCGCTGGCGAGGGAGCGGGCGGTGCCGGTGGTTTCGAAGGTGAGGCTGCCGGCGCTTTGGAAGGCGAGTTCGACGCCTCTGACAACGCCGAGGCCGACAACGTCGACGAGGAGGTCCGTCCCGTCGTCCTGGAAGAAGAAGACACGGGCGGTGACGGCGCGGCTCTCGAGATTGACGAGGGTGACGGTGGTTTTCCATCCGTCGCCGTCAACGAACTGGGGGATGATGGTATCGCCGCTGAAGACGGCTATCTGGCGGGCGCCGGACTTGGCGGCGGGGGCGGAGGCGCGGGAGGCCTGTTGGTTGAGGGTGCTGCCGGCCCAGCCGTCGCGGAGGGGAGTTACTTGAGCTTGTAGGGAGAGGGCGCCGGAGAGGGCGAGCAAGGCAAAATACTTACTAAACATTCTGACCTCAATTATGCGGAACAGCGGGCAAAGATGCCGGTGGGACCGGGCGGAGCGAATCGCGGCCCGGAATCCCGGAGTATATCATTGCGTGCTTTGGGGGGATGGTTGGGGTGATAGGCTACGAGGGGTGCAGGATGGTTGACGCGACGACAGCGGCGACGGTGGGAATTGTGTTTCTGGGCACGATGGTGCGGGCGAGCCTGGGGTTCGGCGAGGCGCTGGTGGCGGTGCCGCTGCTGGCGCTGGTGATGCCGGTGGAGCAGGCGGCGCCGCTGGCGGTGCTGGTTTCGATCACGGTCGCGGGGTTGATTCTGTTGCGGGACTGGCGGCAGGTGCAGTTCGGGGGCGCGGGGCGGCTGCTGGGTTCGACGCTGTTCGGGATTCCGGTGGGGCTGTGGCTGCTGCGGACGATGCCGGAGAGCGTGGTGAAGGGCCTGCTGGCGGTGCTGCTGATGGGGTTTTCGCTGCATGTGCTGCGAGGGCGGTTGACCCACACGCTGCCCGACGACCGGTGGGCGTGGGTGTTCGGGTTGCAGGCGGGGGTGCTGGGCGGGGCGTATGGGATGAACGGGCCGCCGCTGGTGGTTTACGGGTCGCTGCGGGGGTGGCGGCCGGAGGAGTTCCGGGCGACGCTGCAGGCGTATTTTCTGCCGGCGGGAGTGGCGGGGATGGGCGGGTACTGGGTGGCGGGGCTTTGGACGGAGGCGGTGACGCAGCATTATGTGGCGTCGCTGCCGGGGGTATTGGTGGCGGTGGTGGTGGGGCGGGCGATACATGCGCGGGTGCCGGCGGGGCGGTTCCCGGTGTATGTGCATTTGGGGTTGATGGGGATTGGGGCGGCGCTGCTGTGGCAGGCGGTGGGGGGATAAACAGGTCTCGGGCGGACGCTTCGCGCCGTGTGGGGTTCGTGCCCTTCCATTCGAACGGTCGATGGCCGAACCCGCTTCACACGGCTACGGCAGGCGGACGTCCCGTTGCGGTAATTCTCATCCAATTGCGAAGGCGCCGTGGCCGCGCGGCCTGCAGTGAATCTGCCTACGCCACACGAAGCTCAGCCGTGGCCCGCTTGCTCGGCTTCACCACGATTTCAACATCTTGGCCCAGAGCCACCAGAAACCGCATGAGGCGCTCGACCGAGTATCCGCGGAATTGCCCGGCGAGCATCGCGGAAACCTTGGGCTGGTCGATCCCCATCGCGTTTGCCGCCGCAGTCTGAGTGAGGCCCTTCTGTTCGATGATCCGGCTGATCTTCAATACCAGGCTTGCTTTGACCAGATGTTCTCCGGCATCAGCCGATCCAAGATCCGCGAAGACGTTTCCGCTGCTGATCTGCCTATCGAGAGGCTTCGCTTGTCGCATTCCTGACCTCAGTTCTCAATTGTTTCAAACGGCGCCTGACGAGATCGATCTCGGCTTTAGGCGTTGCGATTCCCGATTTGGATTTCTTCTGGAACGCGTGCAGGACGTAGATCGAATCCGCGAAGGCGACCGTATAGACGGCCCGGAAGGTGCCGCTCCGATCGCTCGCCGCGATCTCCATTACGCCGGAACCGAGCCCGTGCAACGGTTTAGCGTTGTGATGCGTTTCCCCTGCCTGGGCGACGTACAGCGCGAATCCCATATCGTCCTGAACCGCCGCCGGGAATGCCTTGAGGTTTGCCAAAGAGTCGCCTAGCCAAATGAGCGTTTTCACTTCGCTATGCCAATATTGGCATAGCGGGTTCGCCGCGTCAACTCCAGGTGGGGCGGCCTGGCTGGCGCAGGCGGTCGGGGGGTGAGGGGAGGTGGGGAATCCTGGCGGCCTGGAGCGCGACAGCGATGATTGTCGGCGCGATTACTGGGCTGAGGTTAAGGTTAAGGAGCAAGCGAAAGGTACGTCGCGGCAAAAGGCGCCGTCACCCGCCCTAGCTGAAAAGGGCGATAGCAAAGCTTAGGGAAACCAGGTTCCCGATCGTATATGCATACCATCTGCTCAGGTCTCGAATCCTTTGAGGAAGATAACGTAGAGCAGAATGGTGAAACTCCTGGTGCGCACTCGGCGGCAGCGCGTCCTTGGACGATTGGTCTGACCTGTCTGCCGGCGTCGCGTTCTCGCGCTGGACCCAAGCGGAAAATGCTTTCAGAGTAATTACTCCAGCCAATAGCGGAGCGACACTCACAGTCAATGCATAAATGTAGAGTACGCGCTCCAGTACGCCAATAGTAGCCCCCAACATCGTGCGACTAAAGAGATCCAGTGCCGTCTCCTCGGCGTTGACATCAACGCCGAGGCTCTTGATTTCCGGCAGATCACAGATCTCCTGCGCACTTCTCCTGATTAGCCGTCCGATACACCAACCAACCACGGAATACCGGGAAAGGCCGAAGAACATATTCAGAAGGACTGCCACCCAAAACGTCCAGACATCAGTAAAGAGCGGCGAAGTGTATTGACTTGTCATGAGGGGGGCTTTCCTTTTCTAATTGGCCCACCAGAATAGCAGAGTCCAACTTGCGGAGTGTCGGTCCCGCCGGACGGTTGAATTGGAGGGGCCCAGGTAGCGGCGCATTATTTCTCACGGAGTGAGTAAGCGGCTACCTTTCCGTCGTGACTGATCAAATACAACTCGCTGCCTGTGTGGCGGAGATAGGATGGGCCGAAGCGTTCCGAAGAAAAGAGGTTCACCGGTAACCGAAGGGTTCGCTGGAGGCGGCCGTCAGAGTCGGTCTGGATGACCGTCGCTCCGGTTCGAGCGTTGAGCGGGGAGATCAACGTATACAGGTTGCCCTGTGGGTCCGCTGTTGTCGATAAGGCTGGGGTTGCTCTTGTGAAGGTTGTTGCCGGCCGCAGTTCCCGCTTGGCTCGCTCCTCCATTTCCGCATACGTCGCGGTCGCCTGAGTCAGGCTGTCCGCCTGCAGAACGCTATGGCGGGTTCGGCCGGTAGTTACATTGGCAACGTGAACGCGCCCGTTGTAGCGTTCCACAACCGCGACCTCCTCCCTGTTCAGCGTGACCAAGGAGACCGAACCGCGAAGAATGGTCGAAGTGGGGAATCCGGATCGGTCCTGAATAAGCGGTATGACAATCGAGCGGCCGGACGCCGAGCGGTGATGTAACGTGCCATCGACGGAGAGCCATGCGACGCCGGATTCGGCCGGTGTGAAGGCTGCGATCTGGTC
>CAZWDD010000415.1:0-4490 GCA_964632345.1 uncultured Solibacteraceae bacterium
ATGCCCGGCAGCGCCGGCACCGGCTGACCCGTCGTCTGATCGGTGATCATCGGGATCTCGCCAGCCTGGGCATGGGCCTCGCGGGCGGCAGCGATGGATTCCAGCTCCCGCGACTGAAGCGGGCGGACCACCTCCAGCATGATCAGGATGTTGACGATGCTGAAGCTGGCGAATCCTTCGGGATGGTCAAAACGCGCCACCATCGTCTCCGTGTTGGTACCGGAGGGCTGGTTGACGGAGGTGACCTGCGGCAGAACGGCGTCAAGCCCGCGGATTACCTGCACGTTATCGTTCAAAGTGTTCAGGACAATCAGATCCGTCCGTCCGTCACCGGTGAAATCTCCGGCCACAAGGGCTGAGGGGGTGTCCCCAACGGCCACCGGGCTGCCGGCAGCCTGGCTGAACGTGCCCGTGCCGCTTCCCTGATAGATGTTCACGACGTTGGCGCCGGGGTTCGTGAAGGCCAGATCCAACTTGCCATCCGCATTGAAGTCGATCACGGCCAGATTGCGGGGATTGCCGGTGACGGGAATCGGGCTGCCGGATGCCTGCGAGAAGGCGCCGGCCCCATTTCCAAGAAGGACCGCGACGCTCGGTCCGGAGAAGCTCGAAACTGCCAGGTCCGCATTGCCGTCGGCGTTGAAGTCGCCAGAAGTGATGGCCAAAGGCGCGGCAGCAACGGAAATCGTGCCGCCGGCGGAGAAGACCCCTGTCCCATTCCCGAGGAAGACGGAAACGTTATTGCTGCTGAAGTTGGCAACGGCGAAATCCGGATTTCCGTCGCCATTCCAATCGCCGCTAACCACGGCGGCAGGTCCCCCCGCCGCCGCGATGGGGCTCCCGCCTGCCGGCGCAAAGCCACCCGTGCCGTTCCCGAGTAGAACCGAGATCGTGTTGTCGGCATTATTGGCGGTAACCAGGTCAATCCTTCCATCCCGGTTGAAATCGGCCGCCGCGAGCGAGAGCGGCCCGAACCCGCCGACGCTGAACGGGGAACCCGGCGCCGCCGAAAACCCGGACGAGCCATTGCCGAGGAAGACGTAGACACTGTTTACATTCAGTGCCGCCACGGCGATGTCGGCATTGCCGTCTCCATTGAAATCGCCGGCGACCACACTGATCGGTCCCGTCCCTGTTGCCAGCGGAGAGCCGGCCGCCGTGAACCCGCCCGAGCCGTTCCCCAGCAGTACCGAGACGGTATTGGAAAGATAGTTGGCGATGGCAAGGTCCGGCCGGCCGTCCTTGTTGAAATCTGCGACCGCTGTCGACACCGGGTTGTCTCCCGTCGCCACCACTGCGCCGCCCGCCGTTGTGAAGCCGGAAACCGGGAGCACATTCACGGTAAATGCAACGGCCGAGGACAGGCTGGCGCTGAAGTTCACATCTCCGCCGTAGTAGGCGCGCAGGCTGCGCGTCCCGGCGGGAAGCAGCACGGTGCTGGTGCTGGCGGTCGTGCCGCTCAGCGTGCCGATCCCCACCACGTTCGTCCCGTCATAGAAGGTGACGCGGCCCGTCGCGCCGGCCGGCGACACTGTCGCCGTCAACGTGACCGCCTGCCCCAGCGAGGCGACATTCACCGGCGCTGTCGCCAGCGTGGTGGTCGTCCCCGTGGTGGTGCGTTGCGCCGAGCCGCCGTACTTTAACACCACGGCATCCGTGCCGCCCTGCAGTTGGGCCAACCTGCCGGAGCCCAGGCCGCTTCCCTCCGTCATTCCGGCCACCAGAACATCGCCGCTCAGCGTAACCGCCATCGCCTCCAGCGCATCACGCGCCGCAGTACCGGCAAACTCCACCGAAACCACATCTCCGCCGGTCGTCAGCTTCGCCAGAAACCCGTCGGAGTCCCCGTGCCACCCGCGCGCCTGCGCAAAGTCCGACGAGGTGGTCCAGCCCGCCACATACACGCCACCCATTCCATCCAGTGCAATGCCGCGGCCTTCCTGCTCCAACACGCCCGACAACACAACAGAGAACGACATTGCATCGCCGGCGGGCGTTACGCGCGCCACGTGCGCGCCGGCCCCGGTGACGTAGGAGCCGCCGGCGCCGTCAACGGCAATCGCATTGGCCGCCCACCCCAGGTCAAAGGTGTAGTCGATCGCCGTACCATCCCCACTTACCCGGCTGACCACGTTTCCGTAGACGATGTACGCCGAGCCGGTCGCATCTACAGCCACCGCCCGGATCGAGCCGGGAATCTCCAGCGAGTAGGCCGGCTCAAAATTCACGAATTTGGTCAACCGCCCGTTACCGGCGGCGTAAACCCCACCAGCGGCGTCCACCGCGAGCGCGTTCACCGACCCGGTCTCCACACGGCGGTCCAGCCGCCCGTCCTCGGCCCGTAACCGCGTCAGATACCGTTCCCCGGCCACCCAGACGCCGCCGCGTCCATCCAGAGCCAGACTCCGCGCCGCGTTCCCCGCAAGCGCCACCGTCCACAGCACTTCGCTGCCATCGGCGTTCATTTTCGCGACAAGCGACCCCGGACGGTTCCCACTCCGGCCAGACTCCACGGCCACATACGAATTGCCCTCGGCGTCCACTGCAATCGAATGCGCCCGATCGGCGCCCGCACCTCCCAGATAAATCGCGAACTTCTGCCGCTCCGGGGCGGCCATCAACGCGGTCTGTAGAAGGGATAGAAGTCCAACAGTCAGGGTACGGTAATACATATGCACCTCATTAGTATAGGAGGAATCGGATTAGACTCTTGGTCCGTTTAGTACTATACGGGTCACCGAAAAACCCCACGCGGTACTCTGGAAGGGTGCGAAATGCCGCATTGCTGCTTGTCCTCTTCTCGCTGACGGCCTTCGCGTCGGACGCCGGGACGGCGGCCGAACGCCGTGCGGCAGCCCCACGAACGTTTGCTCTTTTGGAGCAGTGCCGTGCCGTCCCGGCCGAGTTCGGCGCGCACTGCATTCTGCATCTGATCGAGGCAAACGCCATCCCGGGAAAGGAATGGCGTCTGGATGCCGCCACCGAAGCCCTGCGGTTGGCCTCCTCCGCCCGTCACCCCGCACCTCGGCGGCTCGCCCCCGGCCTGCGTGGTTCCGACAGCCGCGCCTCGCTCTGGCACGCTGCCTACAGCCAGGGCCTCGACAGGCTCACCCTTTCGCTCCGCGCCATCGAACAGCTTCGCCGCGTCGCCCCGGCCACGGCCGTCGAGGAGTTCGCCCGAATCCCCCGCCCCGCGCCGAGCGCCTCAAACTGCGCCGACCCGCTGGTCGACGACTTTTCCGCCTGGTACGCCGCTGCCGCCCGTCTCCGCGCCAATCCCCTGCCCATCCTGCAGTCCATCCAGTCGCACGTCGAAGTCGCTCCGGCCATCGGCCTGATCCTGGAAACGGCTTCCGGTTCTGAATCCCTGGAAACGATGGCCGCAGCCCTCGCCGCACGCCTCGACCAGTTGCCGGCCGATGACCGCACCTATAACGCCGCGCTTTTCGACGCCCCGCGCGGGCTTCTACAGTTGCGCCAGATTCTGACAAGCCGCGAACTCTCCACGGCCCCTCTCGACGAAGGATGGCTCGCCTGGATGCGAACCGGGATGGCCGCCCCGGCTTGCGCCGAGTCCAGAGAACCGGGCGGCCTGGCGGACGCCCGCGACGAAGCGTTCGACCTTTTCAACCGCACATTCCCACCGCTCGAAGCGGAACTGCGGAAGCCGTCGGGCGATTCCGTCGCCGCCGATATGGGCCCTTTTGCCGAAAACGACGCCACCCGCCGCCAGGCCGCGCTCCTTCGCCAGTTGCTCTTCGGTGGCCGCGGCGTGGCCCTCTCCGTAGCGGAAAAGAACACCCCGGAATGGCGCCAGAATCTCGACGAATTCATGCAGTCCATTGAAGGGCGCACACAGTCGGGCGACGAATCCGCCATCGAATTTTTCTACCGGCAAAGCCAGCTATGGGCGGGGGTGGTGATGGTAACTCCCGCCGGGGCGGCCCGCGAGAAAGCCACCGCCCAATACATCAGCTTCCTGCTGGCCCAAGCGCCGCATATCGATCCCGCCATGTGGTTCTCCCAGGTCGCTGCGCTCGTCGAAAGTACCCGCTCCCTGCACGGCGACGGCTTTTCCCGGACGCTAGAGGCTTTTGAACAGTCCGGACACCCCGTTCTCTGCCTCTACGCGCAACTCGAAGCCGCCTACCCCACCCGCCCCGGCCAGAGACAACAATAGTCCATGCGACTCCGCGATCAGGGCATCCGCTTCGGCCCCCTCCCCACCGGCCCTCACAACGCCATCACCGACGTCCCCGGCGTCCGCGTCGGCCACGCCACCCTCGTCCGCGGCGACCGCATCCGCACCGGTGTCACTGCCATTCTCCCCCACTCCGGCAACCTCTTCCGCCGCAAGGTGCCAGGCGCCGTCCACGTCGGCAACGCGTTCGGCAAACTGATCGGCAGCACCCAGGTCAATGAACTTGGCGAGATCGAAACGCCCATCTGCCTCACGGCTACCCTCAACTCCTTCCGCGTTGCCGATGCCG
>CAZWDD010000416.1:0-4461 GCA_964632345.1 uncultured Solibacteraceae bacterium
GGAACTTGTGCACCAGTGTGAACACGTAGCTGTGGTTGCCGCGCAGCAGCTCGCGCAGGTGCGCGCCGCTGGAGGCGTGGCACTGGTCGCCCTCGGCCTCGCTCACCGCGCCCACGGTCTTGAAGGTCTTGGCGATCTGTTCGTCCAGTTCGACGCGATCGGTAACTACCACGAAGGTCCAGTTGCCGGCCAGCTTGCGCAGCACTTTCTGCGCGAAGAAGACCATCGAGAAACTCTTGCCGCTGCCCTGCGTCTGCCAGAACACGCCGCCGCGCCCGTGGCCGAGCTTGCGGGCTTCCAGCATGGAGCGAATCGCGTTGTTCACGCCCAAGAACTGGTGGTTCTGGCCCAGCACCTTCACCAGCCCGGCTTTGTGCTCGGAAAACAGCGTGAAGTTCTCCGCCAGGTCGAGCAGGCGGATGGGGTCGCAGGTCCCGCGCAGCATCACCTCCAGCGACACGCGGCGCGGCTCGTCCTCGCGTTCGATTCGCTTCCACTCGAAAAACCGTTCCCAGTCAGCGGTGAGCGAACCCACTCGGCTCTCCGTGCCGTTACTGGCGATCAGCAGGGCGTTGTACCAGAACAGCTGCGGGATCTGCCCCTTGTAGTGGGTGAGGTTCTCGTCGAATGCCGCCCGCGCCGGCACACCGGGCTTCTTGAGCTCGATCACCACCCAGGGGAGTCCATTGACGAACCCCACCAGATCCGGCCGGCAGGTGTAGAGGCTGCCGACCACACTGAACTGGCTCACCAGCAGAAAGTCATTGTTCTCCGGATGCTCCCAGTCCGCCACGCGAAGGCGCTCCGTCTTCTGGCCGCCGTGCTCGCGGTCGGGAACCGATACCGGAATGCCATCCTTGAGCAGCCGGTAAACCTCGCGGTTTGCCGCCTCCAGGCTCATCGCCGAGCGATCGCGAGTCAGGTCGTCAATGGCCGTCTGGATCGCCTCTGCTGGCAGTCCGCGGTTGAAGTTCGTGAGCGCCGCCCGTAGCCGCTCGACAAGGACGACCTCGCCTTTCGTTTCACGGCCGAGCGTGCCGTCCGGTCCGAAGGTCTCTTCCAACGCCGACACCGTTTGCCAGCCCATCGACGCCAAAAGCCCGATGGCGGGCTGCTCGACGAGTTGGTCTTCGGTGTAGGCGTGGGACACCTTACTCCTCTGCCCATCTGCGCTCGACCGCAGACTTCGGCTCGTGAAGCCTCATGCACAACGATTGCGCCAAGCCTTCAATTCCCGGGTAGAACCTGGCGTTGGTCTGGTCCAAGTCAAGTAGATATTTCGTGATGCTCTTGTGCATCCGACGTCCTTTGGGGAATTGAAAACGAAGCCACGGCTGTTCTGTCTTTGTGGGGGGCGTACCTGAGACTCCAGCAAGAACTTCATCCACTTTCGTGTCCAGGCGGCTGGTCACCATAAAGAGGCCTTGTTGAGCCGTCTGTCGCGGAGTCTGCCAACGTCCCTCGAAAAAGCCGAGGTAGTGCTTGTCGGATTGGTCCGCTCCAATCCTGAATTCGCCACGGCCGATACGAACCAACATCTTTGCCTGATTCGACTGCTTACTCTCAAGAGTGGCGAGTGTAGTTGTAAGTACCGACGGAATGTGGACGGCATGCACCACCGGTTCCTTGTCCATGTTTCGGAACTGATCTCCGAATGCAAAGAACAGAGCCGTGATCGGGCTATATGTGAAATCGATGAGTCTGGTCGGCGCTCCATAGTGACGCATGACTGCCAACCAATCAAGGGTGTCGTCGTCTTTCGGAAGATGAGTCAAGAAGTGGTGGGCCGATCGCTGAAACTTTCGAACTGCTTGCGCTTCACGCGACGCTTGCCATTCCTGTCGAATATCGACGCTATACGTTCTGTAAAACCGCGACAGAGTCGATTCGAGCAGCCAGTTTGCATCGGCATGACCACGAAAGGCCCATTTGTATCTTAGTAAGCTTCTTGTTTCGTGGACGAAGTCGTCGACGGTTTTGACTTTGATCGTTTTCATCGCTTCCTTGTTGGGTTCCCTTGCATTCATGTCGCTAAACTGAGCGGTCCGCTTGTTCATGTGCTCTGGGGGCCAGGAACTGGAACCGCTGGCAGCGGGTTCAAGGTAGTGGGGCGTGGCGCTAGAACGCTGTCCAGTCTTCCCAGATTTCTTCCCGCTGTCATTTGTTCGCTGCCACGTCGATCTGGCCGGAAAGGAGCCGCGGCAGCAGCAGGTCGCGGGTGCGGCGGAGGTTTTGGATCTGAAAGATGAGCGTCTGTTGATGAGTGATGCTGTCGGCGAATAGCTCGGAGAATTGCTTGGCGACGCTCCCTATCGGAATCACGACTGGGAATTTCTCCAGCACGTCCCAATTTGCACGGGGCATCTTCGCGCCGTTGGCCGTCGCGCTGGCCTCGGCAACGAATGCATCGCTGGAGACGCACGCGACCACGACGGCGTAATGCTCCGGTCGACGGGCGCGGATGACGATGGTATCGGCGGAGCACAGGCCATCGAATGGGGCGACGCTGACCTTATGGAAGTAGGGCCGAATCTTCCCGAACAGGACTTCGCCTTTCTTGAACTCCAGTTTGTTTGATCCGAGTTCGGTCGCGACATCCCAAGCGTCGAGGGCGAGTGATCGGCGCGGGATGTGTTCGAGGCCGACGTATGGCTTCGGTTGCTCGAGCTCGCCCTTCGGCACATTGCGGCGTATGTCCTCGGCAATCTCCCCTAGCTTCCTCACCGCCCACCCCTGCGGGATCTCGCCCAATGCCGACGGCACCCGGGGGACGGATTCGTGGCCGGGGAAGCGGAAGTGGACGAACCACTCGCGGTAGAGGGCGCGGGCCATCGACTCCAGGATCTTGATGCGCCGCTGGCTGTTCTCGATCAGATCGTCGTAGGCCGATAGAATGCCCGCGATGCGGCGCTGGATGGGGAGGGGGGGAGTGAGATTTCAATAAGCCGCAGATTCCCCTGCGACAACTTTGGTTGTGCCGCACCTGTTACAAAAGGTTTAATGTCTGCATTGTTCAAGCATGCGAGTAGAAAGGCATCGTCAGCGATGTCTGTTTTGCCTCGCAGAATGTGGGCGTGATTATTTACCCAGAACTTGCCATTCGCGAAGAGAGCAAGAGGCAGCTTCTTGCTATTTAGGTTTTCCCCATCTTCGGCGACGAGGATGAATCGCCCATCGAAGATGTAGTCGTCGATGTAGTCAATGATACCTTGTGCGCCGTAGTAGGGGTATCTGCCTTGGCGCTCCTGCCGTTGCCTACTGTTTAGCGGTACGCGCTGCGAATCGAACAAGTCGATTACGTCTCCAAGTTTTACCGTGGGCCAATCGCTAGCCATCCTCACGCCCCCAAGATTCCCGCCACATTCGCGGCAATCGTCTGTTCCAACTCCCGCGCCTGAGCGTTCAGCGTTTCGAGTTCTTCGTTCATGGCGCCCAGTAGCGTCTTGAAGTCCTCGTCGCTGACCTCCTCACCCGGTGCGACACCGACATAGCGCCCGGGGTTGAGTGACCAGCCCTGCGCCTCAATCTCCTTCAGCGTCGCCGCCTTGCAGAGGCCCGGCACGTCAGTATAGGTGGGCTTCTTGCCGAAGATTTCCGCAAGCTTGGCTGCTGTTTCCTCGCCACCCACGGTCAGGTCCGGCGCTTCCCCGCGGTACAGGCGCACGAGGTTCGCGATGAACCCGATCTGCGCAGGCGTCCAGTCGCGGTGCGCGCGGTCCACCTGCCGGTAGACGTGGCGGGCGTCGATAAACAGCACGGTGTCGGCACGTTTCGTCTGGGCCTTGCCCCGGTCGAAGAACCACAGTGTGCAAGGCAGCGTGACGGTATAGAACATGTTCGGGCCAACGGCGACCATCGCATCCACTGCGCGCGCCTCGATCAGCTTCTGCCTCAGTTCTTGCTCCGAGGACCGGGCATCGGAGGCTGAATTGGCCATGACGAAACCGGCGCGTCCCTTGGCGTTCAGCGCCGAGTAAAAGAGCTGAATCCACAGGTAGTTGGCGTTATCGGTGCGCGGCAGGCCGAAGGGGAAGCGGCGGCCGGCACCGACCATATCCTTGATCCGCTCCTTATCCACCGCGTTGACGTTGAAGGGCGGATTGGCGAGTACGAAGTCGAACTGGCCGGTGGCCGAGTGCGGGTCGTCGTAGTAGCTGTTCACATTGCCACCGTGCCGGATATCGCCCTCCAGTCCGTGCACGGCGAGGTTCAGACGCGCCAGGCGGCCGGTCTCATCCGTCTTTTCGACGCCGCAGATGGACAACTCGGCAGCGGGGTTCTTGTGATGCTCGGCCACGAAGCGCGCCGATTGCACGAACATGCCGCCCGAGCCGCAAGCGGGGTCAAGAATTCGCCCGTGGTAGGGTTCAATCACCTGCGCGAGTAGCTGGACGATGCTGGCCGGGGTGTAGAACTCGCCGCCGCCCTGGCCTTCGCTCATGGCGAACTCGCCGAGGAAGT
>CAZWDD010000417.1:0-4448 GCA_964632345.1 uncultured Solibacteraceae bacterium
TGACGAGCGCCAGTTGGGGAAGGCGCAGCAGTACCTGGATCCGTTGCTTTCGACTCCACGGCCGAATCCGGACGCCGCGGCGTTGCGGGGGCGAATTGCGATTGAGGAGGGGAACCTTCCATATGCCAAGCGGTACCTGCGGGAGCAAATCCGGCTGCATGGGGACCATGCGGGACTGCGAGAGGTGTATGCGTCGGTGCTGTTTCTGCTGGGGGAGTATGCAGAGGCGAAGATGGCCCTGGCCGCGGCGGAGGACGTGGGTGCGCCCGGGTGGCGGATTGCGTACGGGAAGGGGTTGATTGCAGAGGCGGAGGAGGACTGGGGGGCGGCGAAGGAGTACTTCACGATCGCGGTGAAGGCGAGCGCCGGTTGGCCGAGGGCATCAGGCCGGCTGCGGGAGGTGAGCCGGCGACTCCAGGAGATGGAAGCGGCCAAACAGAAGGCGGAACCGGAAGTGAAGGCTGCGGCCGAGACTCGGAAGCCGGGGCCGGAACCCACGCCCGTGCCCGTAGCCACGAAACCGGCGGAGACGATTGTGACAGCGCCCGAAGCGCCGAGATCAAGGCCCACGGCAGCGAGGCTGGATGTGGGCGGAAGCGCCAGAGTGGACGGGACTCCGCAGACGGATGGGGCGAAGGGTGGGGTGGCAGGTGGACAACCAAGCGTTGCGGATCAGACGAGGAAAGAGCCCCCGCGCCCGCTTGCGAAGAGAAGCTTGGCGGGGGCAATGGAGCTATACCGGGAGGGACGGCGGTTGAATGCGGCGGGCGACTTCCGGGGGGCGATTGCCGCGTTTACAGTGGCAATCGATCTCCGTCCGCAATACGCACTTGCGTGGAACTCGCGGGGCTACGCGCGACTACGTTTGGGGGACTACCAAGGGGCGATTCGTGACTTGACGCAGGCAATTGCCTTGGACCCGGAGTACGCGAACGCATTCCGCAACCGCTCAGCGGCGCTGCGAGCTAGCGGAAAAACCGCGGAGGCAGAGCGGGATGCGACGAAGGCGCGCGTGCTGGGCGAAATTTTCTGAAGAACTTGCGGGAAAGGGCGGAGCAGCGAGCAGTGGGATGGTCCCGACGAGTCGTCCAACGGATAGATGGCGAGTAAGAAACAATGAGGACCTTCTTCCATACTTCACCCACTGGTCAAACCTCAGGCGCACGCTTATCCTTCCATGGTGAGCCGGACAGCTGAGCAAACGCCAATTGTTTAGGGCTGTTGCCGGCACGCGCTGCAGATGGTCCGCATCGGCAGTGCCGTCGACCACACCTGACGTGGAGGGCCCGATGATCCAACGCACCCGAATACCACCCGTCCTTCAACCGCTCCTGCAGCTCGCCAGCGGGGGCAGCGTCTCGGCGGCCTTTTCGCTTGGGATAGCGCTGGTGCGCTTGGGTGGCGCTCCCAATCAGGAGACCGGCTTTTACTGGATTGAGTACGCGGCGAAGCGAGGCCACGCGGAGGCGCAAGCGGCCGCCGGGATCATGAGCGAAACCGGACTGGGGGTGGAAGTCAATCTGGCGGTTGCCTACATGTGGTACGACCTAGCTGCTGGAAATGGAAATCAGCGGTCCGTCATTTTGCGCGATCATCTGGGCGAGCGACTATCCGCAAGCGAATTTGGAATGGCGGAATATCTCATCAGTACCTGGCAGGCAACCTCTACCGCCGGAGTGGACACCGATAGACCGGTCTGGCCCACCCTGTCGACGCCGGCTTAGCAAGAAGCGGCCGCTACGAATGCGAAACGTCCTTGCGACTTTCAGTGGGGCTAATTAGGTGAACTTCCTGATAGCCATTCCCGCCGATCGTAGTAGCCTGAGAATATCACTCCGGTTGTTGAATCCAATCGTTTCTCCAAGGGGCATGATAGGGCTTTACCGTAACTGGTAAAGCCCTGTTTTGTTTTCCGTGAACGTTTGTCTTAACGGCATACCTCCACGCTCCCCCAGCGCCCGCTGCTAATCAACTGTGCTTCACGAAATGAATTGCTTCCGTCGAGTGCTAACGTTCCAAATTTGAGTATACGAATCCGAATGGGGGCGGGGAGCTTTGATCTCGGGGCGGGGGGCTGCCCTGTCTTTGGCGCGGAAGGATTCTCCTCTGTTGCTGGGCGCTAATGCGTTGAACCGAACTGAAGCCGAGACAGGACCAGATTGGAGTTGGGAAAACACCAACCAACTATTCCTGATGGCGCTTGTTTCCTGGAATTTCTACCGCAAGCGAATCGACGCCAAAGGGCCGGAGCCGTGTAAGAAATTACGCAGCCCTGATTCAATAGAACTCCTACATGCTCATTTGCGAGCACCCCGCTAGACTTACCTGGAGTGGCATCCCCCAGGACCCACAAAATTAACAATACAGTTGTCTGCCGCCCGTTTTGCAGAGCCTATCGTCTTACTAACCTGGCGAACCGTCAGACCGGCCACGATGGGTGAGCAAACTAGGGCACACTTTTGGGTTTGAACTTTCACAATCGTATTTCAGTTCGTTCAAGGAGAAGGAAATGACAGATTTCCGTAAATGGTTTCCTGCTTTGGCAGTAGCTGCGCTCGCTTTCGGCGCAGCGGGTACCGCCAACGCTCAGCAGGTCGCCGCTTTTTCGTGCGCCAGCAACGCTGGCGTGCCGCCGATCGTCCGGGCAGAAGGATTGTCCGAACTGGTCGGTGATATGGTTTTGAACTGCACGGGTGGTACGCCCACCGCGGCGGGCGCTCCGGTACCTCAGGCGAACGTGCAGATCTTTGTAAACACGAACGTCACCAGCCGGCTTCTCAGCGGCGCCTTCAGCGAATCCGTTCTCATTATCGACGATGCCGCTCCGGCCAGCCAGACCTATTGCTCCGCCTCAAGCGGCTGCGGAATCACTGGGGTTGGCGGAACCGGTGTCTCCTACACGAGTGCCGGCGTGCCGAACGTCTTCCAAGGCCAGCAGAGCGGATCCAATTCCATCGTGTGGCTTGGTGTCCCGATCGATCCTCCGGGCAGCAATGCGACGCGCACGATTCGAATCACCAACGTTCGGGTGAATGCCAACCAGCTAGGTGTCTCCAGCACGCTGATTCCCACACCGATCCAGATGTTCATTTCGGTGACCGGTGGTTTGTCGATTCCGATCAACAATCCTCAGCAGACGGTAGCATTCATTCAGCCGGGCATGACCTTCTCCGTCACCAATGCGAAGACGTCGTATCTGCGTTGTGTGTCCTGGAATCCTGCCGCTGCAGCGGACAACACGAAGGCTTTCACCGATGCTTCCGGTTCGACACTCAAGTTCTCGGAAGGCTTCGCAAGCTCCTTCAAGGTTCGCCAGGCGGGCGTTGCTCAGAACATTCCGGGAGCGCTCTACAATACCGAATCCGGCTTCTTCAATCCGCAGCCGAATTTAGCGGCTGGCAGCAACCTGAATGGGCTTGATCGCGCGGGTCTGGCCGATCATGGAACCCGCCTGCATGCCCGGTTCTCGAATGTCCCTGCCGGGATGACCTTGTTCGTGACGGTTGCCAACACAGCTCCCGGGACGGGTGCTGCGCAGCTCGTGAACACGGATGCGACCGGTGGAGGCGCTTTCTCCGCCCGTGCCGCAACAAACGGTGGGAGCGCTCCGGTAGTCCTTAATGGCGGTTCCGGAATGGCGGTGTGGGAGATTACCAGCTCCTCACCCAACGTGACGGAGACGTTTGAATTCGGGGTAACGGTGGCCTACGCGGCCAGCGGCGACCGCCCGGCGCTCGGTACGGCGACGGTGGCAGGCTCGTTTGCTCCGCTGAGCACCGTGACCACTTCGAACAGCACTGCCGCTCTGCCCCGCTTTGTGGGAATCAGCTCGGACCAGAACCTGTTCACAGTGAACCCGTGCACCTCCAACCTCCTGTTCGTGTTTGTCACGAACCAGGCTGGCTTCGACTCGGGTATCGCGATCAGCAATACCTCCGTGGATCCGTTCGGTACGGCGCCGCAGAGCGGCCCTTGCAAGCTGAACTACTACGGCGAAACGGCTGGAGGCGGAGCGGCTCCGGCGCCGCAAACTTCGGCCTCTATTCCGGCCGGCAAACAGCTGACGGCGGTTCTGTCGACTGGCGGTAACTATGGAATCGGTGCAACCCCGGGCTTCCAGGGTTACATGATTGCGCAGTGCGAGTTCCAGTACGCTCACGGCTTCGCTTTCATCAGCGATGTGGGTGCGAACCGTGTCTCGGAAGCCTATCTTGCCCTGGTGCTGGATAGCGCTCTGCCGGGCGGCCGCACGCTCTTCCAGAGCGAAGTGCTGGGTCACTAAAGCCGACGCGGTCTCCGCGACTGGCCGGAAAGGGGAGGAAGCAGAAGCTTCCTCCCCTTCGTCTTTGCGGGCTGTCCCCGGGGACCCCCGACGGGAGATCGATCGCGGCTACGGGGGGGGACTCCCTACCGTTCGTCAATAGATTTTTGATTGGAAGAAGACGTTG
>CAZWDD010000418.1:0-2000 GCA_964632345.1 uncultured Solibacteraceae bacterium
CCAACATTCTCTCACTGTGTCTCGTGTTTGATGTCTTTAGAACTTCGGAACTTCGAACAGCACCCCGCCGAAGATCAGCCACGCCAGCAGCAGCGTCCAGGCGGCATTGAACGCCTGCGCCCCCAGGAAGCTCCAGAACGGCCGCCCCTCTTCCGTCTTCAGCAGGTCCGTGAACTTCGTCTCCAGCCCGATGGAAACAAACGCCATCGCGAACCACATGTTCCGCAGGCTCGTAATCGCCGGCTTCGCCTTGGCCGCCATGCTCCCGTCCAGCACGAAGGAAAACACCATCGACGCGCCAATGAACCCCAGCACGAACTTCGGAAACCGCTCCCAGATCACCGCCGCGCTCGCCGATTGGGACGACTTCGCGCTCCACCACACCGACAGCAGAAACGCCGCCAGCCCGATCAGCACGTTCTGCGAAAACTTCACAATCGTCCCCACCTTCATCGCCGTCTCGCTGATCAGCTCGCCGGCCGCCACCACCGATCCCGTCGTGTCCAGCGTCCCGCCCAGCCATGCGCCCGCCACGGCATCGGGAATCCCGAACGTCCGGATCAGCCACGGCTGAATCACAATCATCGGCACCGCCACAATCAGCACAATCGACGTCACGTAGCTCAGCTTCCGCCGGTCGCCCTGGATCGCCCCGCACGCCGCAATTGCGGCCGAAACGCCGCAGATGGAGACCGCCGTTGAAAGCATCGCCGCGAACTCATCGTCCAGCCGCAACTTCTTCGCCAGCCAGTAGCTGAAGTACCACACCACCATCACCACCAGCACGGACTGCAGAATTCCCAGCGCCCCGGCCTGCAGAATCTCGGAGAAGATGATGGTGGCGCCCATCAGGATGATGCCGGTCTTGATGTAGAACTCGGTCCGTACGGCGGCCTGCAGCCACTCCGGCGTCCCGGCGGTGTTGGAGACCAACAGCCCCACCCCCAGCGCGAAGATGACAAACTCAATGCCCCACGCGCTCGCCGTCGCATTCCCGGCCAGCAGATGCGCCACCACCCCCAGCGCAAAGACCACCGGAAACCCGACGAGAAACCGTGCCACCCGTCCGCCGCCCAGCCAGACGCCAATCGCCGATAGCACCGCGCCGACGGCAGCCAACTCCACCAACCGCCCCGAAAACAGCCCCGGAATCTTCCCCGCCTCGTCCCATTTGAACGACAGCGAGACCGGCTTATACCCCATCAAAATCGCACCCAGGGCGAGCAATCCCACCCACACCACCACCCAGTCCTCGGTCCTCCACCACGCGCGCTTCTGTTGCAGATTCGGTTCTTGTGACATGAAAAAAAGGAGCTCCCCGCCCGCCGGTGCGCCGACGGCGTTAACCAGCCTAACATGCACCGTCGCGACGGGCGGAATGCATCCGCACCAACCCATTTGGCATGCTTCGCTGAAAAACTGCGCCCCGGAAATACCTGTGGCCGATAAGGAGTCTCAAGGAGCAAGGGGCAACGGCGATGTCCGAGCAGATGTCCGAGCAGAAGCGTCCTGAACAGCTACGACTGTTTGTGCTACAACCAGTCAGAGGCTCAACAACGCGACTTCCGCCCCAAGCGGTTACGGGGATGGAATCGCGAAGTGCCATGTCATCACTCCCCAAAGCCATATCGAACGAACAACCGCGACTGGAAGTGGTGTACAGCCGCGAGAGCTTCGCCGATGTACCACTTCCGGAACGCGTCGCCGCGTATCCGGAACTCCGATACATGGGGTCCAAGCGCCGGCTTCTTCCCTGGATCCATGGCGTCCTCCGCAGGATTCCCTTCGACACGGTAGCAGACCCTTTCGTCGGCAGTGGCTGCGTCTCCTACCTCCTCAAGACGATGGGGAAGCAAGTCATTGCCTCGGACTTCCTCAACTTCCCCACCGTTCTTGCCTCGGCAACCATCGCCAATAGCGAGCACCGGCTCGACGGCGCTGCTGTCAAAACCCTCCTCACGCCACGGCCCAAAGGCCCCCGTTTCATTGAAGAAACCTTC
>CAZWDD010000418.1:2010-4444 GCA_964632345.1 uncultured Solibacteraceae bacterium
CAACGGCATCTTTTACACCAACGATGACCTGAGATTCCTCGACCGCGTCTCCGCCAATCTCGAACTCCTGCCCCACCCCCATCAGCAGGCAATCGCGAAAGCAGCGCTCATCCGGTCGTGCCTCAAGAAACAACCTCGCGGCGTGTTCACCGTTTCCGGCAACCTATCCCGATACGACGACGGCCGGCGCGACCTTCGGCTCAGCATGGAAGAGCATTTCCTGGAGCAAGTCGAAGCATTTAACAGCGTCGTATTCGACAACGGCCGCCAACACACCGTCAAGCGAGTCGATGTATTCAACTGCAAACCCGAAGGCATCGATCTCGTCTACCTCGACCCGCCCTATGTGCCACGGTCCGACGATAACTGCTACATGAAGCGGTACCACTTCCTGGAGGGCCTCTCCTGCTACTGGCAGGGCGTGCGCATCATGGAAGGCACGCGCGTCAAGAAGATCGAAAAACCATACACCCCGTTCAGCTACCGAAAGACAGCAATCGATGCTTTCGACAGACTGTTCCACACGTTCCGGAACAGCATCATTGTCCTCTCCTACAGCAGCAACGGATTCCCGGATCGTGCGGAACTCGAGCGGCTCCTCGGTAAGTACAAATCCAGCGTTACCGCATACGAGAAACCGCACCGGTATCATTTCGGGACACACGGCGGCGTCGAGCGCGCAGCCGTGCACGAGTACCTCATCATCGGGAGATAACGACCGGGAACGATGCAGATCGTCGAACAGAAACTCGAAGACATCGCTGGCTCGCTCACCACCCTCGAAGCTCCATGGCAGGATGAGCACGCCGCCAGAGTCATCGCCCTCATCCAGAGCATCCCGATCAAGACGGACTACGACGCCAACGATGTCGGCGCGTTGTTCGATAAGAACTTCGCCGCCGCCTTCACGGCTGCTTACTTGTTTCTCGGCATCTCAAAAGACGAATTCCAGGACCGGCTCAGTGCCGTCCTGCCGGGCGGGTGTGGCGTCAAACGATTCCAGGAGGACCGTGCCGCCTTTCTCGCTGCCCTCGCAAAGCTCGACCTCCCTGCTGCAATAACCGCCGCTGCCAACTTCAAGCCCACCTGGAGCGACATCCTTGTCGAACGGCTCCGAAGTGGCCGCGGCAAGGCCATCAAAGGGCAGAAACGTGGCCGCGGCCTCGAAGACTTTGCGGAAGCACTCATCAAGGAAGTCTTCGGGAATGACTATGAACCGCGTTGCCAATTTACGGGAGTCGCTGGCGCCGAACCGGCGAAGTGCGACTTCGCCATTCCCAACCGCCACAAGCCGGTGATCATCATCGAGGCAAAAGGATATGGCGCCACCGGTTCCAAAATGACCGACGTGCTCGGTGATGTGAAGACCATCATCGCCGCAAAACGCCCGGACGTCGCATTCATCCTCATCACCGACGGCATCACATGGATGCGCCGGCTCAACGACCTTCGTGGACTCGTCAGGATGCAGAACGAGGGGAAGATTCTGCGAATCTACACAACAAAAATGGCGTCGCAATTCCAGAGCGACCTGCGCCAGCTCAAGAGCGAGTACGGCCTGTAGTTTTCGCTTTCGCACTTACCAGGGCACCCATGATCGAGATGTTTGGTGCCGTCCCAGTGTGGGCTCTACACCGATATTGTAAATTCGGACAAATTCTATGCTATTCCGACGGCGAGGTCGAGGGCCATTAGAGAATCGTTAGGTATTTGTCCCCAGTCCCCAGCGGGCCACGATTACCTCATTCGGTGTCCCTTCGGGAAAGGGAACGGTATGTCCACCTCCACGAAACCACCCGCCTGTGCGGCATTCACGGCATCGCGAACGCGCCCCACATAGGGGCGAATCGCGGGCCATTGGCCTTGCCCAAGAATGACGAGCGCAATCGCTCTGCCGGAAAAATTCTGCTGACAACGCAGGTTTTTGTCGGAAGTTATGAAGACCTCAAACCCCTCATCTTCCGCTGCCGCGAGTAACTCATCGTTACGCAATCGTTCCCTCCCGATGATGGCGGTTTCCATCTCCTCACGTCCCGGCGAACTCCAGGACAGCAATGATCTGCTCGCGCGTCAGATGATGCCACTCCATGATCTCCTCAATGCTCGCCCCCAGTTCGAGATTCTCGAAAACCAGCGAGACGGGCATGCGAGTATCTTTGAAAACCCAGGCACCGCTCAGTTTGCCAGGGTCACTCTCTACCGCCGTACATTGAGACCAGTCAAGCGCCATAACGACCTCGCACCTTCATGCTAGCGTGTTCGCAGCGTCGCCGGGAGGCTGGCGAAAGAAGGGAAACCCCGCATCGCCCGGCCCCTCCGCCATTCACACCCCTCCCAAATTTCCCTATCCACCTCTCAACCCCAACAAACCAAACCACTTCCCGCCAACCATCCACCCCCGAAAACCGCCCTTCCCCTTGCCCCCATGCCATCC
>CAZWDD010000419.1:0-4410 GCA_964632345.1 uncultured Solibacteraceae bacterium
CTTGTCAACGAGGATACCACGGCATCGTCACGCATCGCCTCCTGGTTGCGGGAGAGCCCAAGTGCGTGCCGCCCTTCATTGGCGTGGAGCTCCGCAAACTGAAAGTGTAGGAACGCGCGGTTCTGCTTGAGGAGCGAATTGGCCGGGTCCTGTTGAATCCGCCGGTTCAACAGGAGGCGCGACTCTTCCATCGCTTCCCATGCCTGTTTGTAGCGGCCGGAGGCGCGCAACGTGTTGCCGTAACGGAGCAAGGCAAAGGCCAAGTCCAGTTTCGCTTTCTTGTCCTCGGGGTCAACTGAGACCAACCAGCGCGCCTTCTCCACCACCTTTGCGTACATGGCCGCGCCCTCCGCGTACCGGCCCAGGTTCAGCATATGGCTGTTGCCGAGCGTGTCGCCGATGTGACTCATGGCCAGCATCACGGTGCGCTGCGCTCCGACATCGGAGGGATGGAGCGCGGCGATTCGCTCCTGCATGGAGAGGCTCTTTCGATAAGCGTCCAGCGACTCGCTGGTGTCGCCCCTGCGGCCCAGCACCAACCCAAGCGTGGCGTAACTGGAGGCAAGTTCTGCCAGGGCCCTGCGATCGCCGACGCCCATGAAGTTCAACTCTTCCCGGATTTCGACCGCGCGGCGGGTATGCCGCAGGGCTTCGTCGAGCCCGATCGAGGCGGCCATGCGGCCCATCTGGTCGTTGGCGCGCGCCAGTTGGCGCATGGCATCCACGTCGCCCGGCATGGCCTTGAGCAGTTGATCGCCGAGCAGAATGGCGCGCTGGAAGGATTCGATTGCGCCCTTGGTGTCGATCGATTGCCGCTGCAGCGCGCCAAGTTTGAACACCGCGCGTTGGAGATCGCGAAGGCCCTCCGGCTTCTCATGCTCGTCGTGCCAGGCGCGCTCGAGTAATTGGATGCTCTTGCGGTAACTCGCGAGCGCCCCCTTGGTGTCGCCGATATTGCTGTCAAACGGATTGCCCTGGACGTCGGCGACGCGTTCATAGCCGATGCCGACCTCGCGCGCCAACTGCGGGTCACGGGCCGCGTCCTGTGCCAGTGGCTCCAGATACTGCAGGCCCTTTTCGACGACCAACTGGCGGGCCTTGGTGGCGCCTGGCAGGCTGGAGATGGCGTCGTGAAAGTCGAACAGGAAGGCGTTGGATAAGTGGCGGACCTGATCAAAGCGCCGCTGCGTTGCCTCGGCCTGGCGCCAGAGAAGGAACATGCTGGCAGTCAATAGGACGCTGGCGGCGGCGCCGAGAGAGACCGGGATGCGGTTGCGGCGGAGAAACTTGGAGGCCCGATAGCCAAAGGAGTCGGGACGGGCCTTGACGGGGTGCCCCTGGAGGTGGGCTCGAATATCTTCGGCGAACTGTTCGACGGAGGCGTAGCGTCGCTCGCGCTCCTTATGGAGCGCCTTCAAAATGATATTGTCGAGATCCCCGCGGAGATCGCGGCCGTGGACCGGGCCGGCGGCCTCGGCCGCCTGGCTGGGCCGGATAGGAGTGGTTTCGCAAACGGCGCGGGCGATGCCGGCCAGAGACGTCTCCTCGATGGCCTGCGCCTTACGGCCCGTCAGGATTTCATAGAGGATGATACCGAGGGAATAGACATCCGTAGCGGTGGTGACCGGTTCGCCGCGGGCCTGCTCCGGACTGGCGTAATCCGGCGTCAGCATCTGCGCACCGGCGACGGTGACGGTCTGCTCACCGGTGTCGGAGAGCACGCGCGCGATGCCGAAATCCAGCAGTTTGACAGAGCCGGCTTTGTCGACAAGGATATTGCCCGGTTTAAGGTCTCGGTGGACGACCAAATTCTGATGGGCGTAGCCGACTGCCGCGCAGATGTCGAGGAAAAGCAGCAGCCGCGAGTCGAGGTCGAGGGCGCGTTCCCGGCAATGCTGCGTGACCGGAACGCCGTCCTCGACGAACTCCATCACAAGAAAGGGAATGCCGTGCATGCTGGTGCCGCCATCGAGGAGGCGGGCGATGTGCGGATGCTCCAGACGGGCGAGGATCTGGCGCTCCTGCTGGAACCGGCGGAGAACATTCCGGGAGTCCAGGCCGGTGCGAAGGAGCTTGATGGCAACTTCCTTTTCAAAAGCCGAGTCATCGCGAACCGCGCGGTAGACAGCGCCCATACCGCCCCGGCCGAGGAATCCGGTCAGGCGATACTGGCCGAGCCGCTGGCCGATCGCCTGCTCCTCCGCCGCCAACGCCCAGGCCACAGCGCCGGCGGCCATGGCGCTGTCGATGGTGGCGCCGGGATCAGCGTCCGCCTCCAGCATGGCGCGCACGGAGGCCAACAGGCCCGCGTCGTCTCCGCACTCCCGCGCCAGAAACATGGTCCGTTCGGCGGGCGAAAGGTCCAGAGCAGCGTTGAACAGCGAGTCGACGCGAGCGAAGCGTTCCGGAGTCATTTTTCTTCCGGCGCGAGTTGGACGCGGATCCAGGCTTCAGCCGCGCGAAGGTCGCGGCTGACGGTTGCCTTGGAAACCCCGATGGCTTCGACGATCTCTTCCAATGTAAGGCCGCCGAAGTACTTCATCTCGAGAATCCTGCCTTTGCGAGGGTCGAGTTTCTCGAGTTCCTGGAGTGCATCGTCGAGGGCGAGGAAAGGGGAGTTCGCGGCGGCGGGATCGCCAATGTCAATCCCCATACCGTCGAGCGATACCTTGTTGCCGCCCCCGCGTTTGCCGGCGCGGAACTTGCGGGCCGAGTCAACCAGAACCTGCCGCATCAGATGCGCGGCGACGCCGAAGAAGTGGGCGCGATTCTGGAAGTTCGGAACGTCCTGGCCGATCATGCGGACGTACGCCTCGTGGACGAGCGCGGTGGGTTGCAGGGTATGTCCGGAGCGTTCGCGGGAGATGTAACCCTCGGCCAAACGCCGCAACTCTTCGTAGACCAACGGAAGCAACGCGTCAAGCGCAGCCCGGTTTCCTTCCCGCCATTCGCTCAGCAAACGTGTCACTTCCTGCCGCATAAAGGTGTTTAGGAGAGTCTACCACCGGGGTTGCCGGGCCAGCCGGCTAAGCGGGCAGATTTGACATCCACTCACGGGGGGGTATTAACTGATAAGCAGAGGTTTTTCATTTTCCGAAGGGGGTTGTACATGAGCTTTGCTCAGACTTCGCACTGGCGCGGGCGTCTTGCCCTGCTGGTTTTTAGTGCGATGCTCGGGATCTACTCGATTCCGGCTGCCGCGCAGGTGTTGTATGGCACGATCCTGGGTACCGTCGAAGACGCGTCCGGGGCCGTTGTTCCGAATACGAAGGTGACGGTCACGGAGAAGGCCACAGGCTTCACCCGTGAGGCGACCACAGATGTTTCCGGCAACTATTCGGTTCCCAGTATTCCGCTGGGCACCTACACGTTGAAGGTGACCGCGAACGGATTCAAGACGCTAACGCGAGACAACGTCGTTGTCACGGCGAACAACACGGTCCGTATCGATGCCAAGCTGGAGATCGGCGCGGTGTCCGATCAGGTTACGGTTGAAGCTTCGGCCGTGCAGCTGCAGACCGACCGTTCGGAAACGAAGTCGGAAATCAACGCCAAGACGGTGCAGGAGCTGCCGCTCAATCAGTACCGCAACTACCAGGCGCTGTTGAACCTGGTCCCGGGTACGACGCCGGCTTCGTTCCAGAATTCGTCCACCGATACGCCGGGGCGCGCGCTCCGGACGTTCGTGAACGGCACGGCGACGAACAACAACGTCACCCGTCTGGACGGTGCGACGAACGTCAACATCTGGCTGCCGCATCACGTAGCCTATGTAGCGCCGTCGGAAACCGTTGAGAACGTCAGCGTGACTACCTCCTCGTTCGACGCGGAGCAGGGCATGGCGGGTGGCGCGGCCATGACGGTTGTCTCGGCCAGCGGCACCAATGATGTTCACGGTGCCGGTTGGCTGTATCACGAGAACGATGGCCTGAAAGCCCGGCCGTACTTCATGCCGCCCACGACCCAGATGCCGCTCTACAAGTTGAGCATCTTCGGCGGTAAAGTTGGCGGCGCGATCATCAAGAACAAGCTTTTCTATTTCGGTCACGTCGAACTCACCCGGCAGGATTCCGGCGGCTCCAGCTTCTTCACAGTGCCTAATGCCGCGATGCGCGCGGGTGATTTTTCCAACTTCATTGCGCCCAACGGCCAGGGGACGATTTTCGACCCGATGACCGGCGCGCAGAACGGGACGGGCCGTACGCCGTTCCCCGGCAACCGGGTCCCCTCGGCTCGGTTCAGCCCGCAGGCGTTGCGCCTGCTGCAGTTGGTTCCTCAGCCGAATAACGAAGGCGGCCAGATCATCAACTCCAACCGTTCGATCGGCAACAATCATTTCGTGAATGCTGTCGGCAAGTTCAACCGCAACAACATCGATTGGAAGGCGAACTGGAACCGGAACGAAAAGCA
>CAZWDD010000420.1:0-4334 GCA_964632345.1 uncultured Solibacteraceae bacterium
GCCAGTGCCGCGAAATGTGTCGTAAACACGCGCGTCGCCGCCCACCGCTCCCGCTCGCGCGGAGAATCGAGCGCCTTCACCAGCGGCGCCGCCGGCGCATCCGGACGCCGGCTATACACCTGCCGCATCGCCCACGCCGCCGCCCGCATCACCAACTTGCTCGGATCGTTCAACCGCGCCGCCAGCAACGGCATCGACTCGACCCGCCCCAACCGGCCGAGCGTCTCCAGCGCCTGCGCCCGTAACAGCGGGTCCGCGGCCGACGTCAACGCCTCAATCTCCCGCATCCGCTCCGGAGCGGGCACATTCCAGATGCCATTCAGATCCTCAACTGTCCGGATCGGCCCCTCCGGCTGGCGCCCCCACTTCGGCCCGCTCCGCTGCACTGGATAGTAGGCGCTCAACGCCAACACCGCCATCTGCGTCTCCCGGAACGGGGTCCGGAAGTTCTCATAGCTCTGCAGCGGATCCAGCCATCCGCCGAACTCCTGCTGCCGGCTCAGCAGGTACTGCAACCCCTTGGCCACCTGTGGGTTTTCTCGCGGAATCCCAGCCGCGTGTAGCGCCCACAGCGCATGCCCGGTCTGAAACTCCACCGGGAACGACTTCTCATCGAACCGCGCCGACCACTGCCCATCGGCCCGCTGCAAGCTCAGTATCCGTTCGGCGTTCCGGCGAATCTTCTCTCCGTACGCCTCCTTGTCGATCGCCGCCAGCGCCAGCGTCTGGTAGCACAAGTCGATCGGATTCTTGATCTCATGGTCCTGCGCTATCAACGCCGCGATCGCCGGATCTTTCGTCGTCTCCCATGCATACCAGGCCACTTCGTAGGTGCTCACCAGCGGAGTATTCCCGTTGGTCTCGTCACCGGGGATCTTCATCCGGTCCTTGTAGTAGAGGTTCAGGTATCCGGTGACACCCTTGTGGTAGTCCGGCCGGGCGTCGCCGGTCAAGTCGTTTTCATAAATCTTGAGAAGGTGCGACATCCGGCCCAGCACATTGGCCGACGCCGAAATCACGCGCGACCACACCGCTCCCTCCGCCTCAAATCCGTAGAACGGGCGCGGGTTACTGTAGAACCTCTCGGCGAGAAAGGACAGCTGATGAGGGTAGTGCACCGCATAGCCCTCCCGCATGGCGTACAACTGGCCGCGCTGGGTAAAGTGGGTCGCGTGGCACGCTACACAAAGCGTCGTCTCCTGATGATTGCTCGCCACGCGATCGTACAGGCCGCCGCGGCGAGGCGTGTTGGCGTGCCATGAGTCGCCCGAACCGATCAGATAATCAACCGCTGCCTGCACCGCCTTCTGCGGCTCGGCGTACGGCGGCACATCATAGACCCGCGTCTGCAGCCGGTAGAAAGGGTGCGTCAGTTTTACCCGGATGAAATAGGTTCCCGCCTCGCGCAATACGCGCGTCGTGAACTTGTTGCCTGGCAGCGCCTGCACCTCGTGCGGAATCGTCACCGGATCCTCGCCTTCGCTGTATTCGGCCAGTTTGCCGCCCACCTCTCGATGCACGCTCACGTCCACCGGAATGTTGTCGCGGTCCAGCAGTTCCAGACTGAAATACACCAATTGCGGCCTGCCGCCCTTCCACGCAAACCGGTACCAGTCTTCGTGGGGGTTGGACTCAATCTTTTTCGTCGTCACCGCCGGAATGTACGGGGCCTCATCGCCCGACCCCCAAACCGTCGCACCCAGCGCCAGCGGATTCGCCGTCTGCCAGGTATTATTCGGCTCGGCTTCCACATTCGCCCCAACGCCCAGATCCACCACCTGCACCGTCGCGCCTGCCCCCAACTCGACATCCGCGCCGGGGCCACCGCGCACGAGCGTGTAGAGATCCCCATCCCCCGCGTGAAGCGGTTTTTCGGCCGCAACACGGCCCGCCGTCCGGATCCGTACCACCGCTGGGGATCGCAGCTTCGACGGGGCATCCACCGCCACCAAAACTCCATACGTCCGTCCCGCATCCACTGCCGGTATCGCGTACCGTCCCGCCCGCAGCGTTCGCTTCCATTCCACAGGGGCCTGCGCAAACGCGCCTCCCGTCACCAGACACACGAAGACTGTTCCAACCGTGAGCAACCGCATAGCTTTTACGTAAGAGTTTAGCCCAGCCGCCCGGCTAGCTTCTGAATCTCCTGCTGGTCGGCCGGTGAGGGATTCGCCTTGCGGGCGTCGTCCAACTGACGCTTCGCCTTCTCTTTCTCCCCTGCCTGCAGATACGCCGTTGCCAGCCGGATGTGGAACAATGCCACTTTCGGATACTTCGCCGTCAACTCCGTGAAAATCGACGCCGCATTCTCCGGCAGATTTTTCTTCAGATATACGTACCCGAGTGTATCGGCCACCATCGGATCGCCTGGTTCCTTGGACCGCGCCTTTTGCGCATACGTCAGCGCCAGGTCAAGATTCGTCCCTTGTTCGGCAAGGTAGAAGGAATAGTTATTCAGCGCCTGCAGATTGTCCGGCTCCGTCCGCAGAATCTGCTCATACAGCGGCGCGGCCTCCGACGTCCGGTTCACCTGCGCCAGCGCCACAGCGCGGAACAGCAGCGGTTGAACCACATTCGGCCGGATTTCGGCTGCCTTCTTCCACGCCTCTATTGCCTGCCCCACGTCCCCCTTCCGGCGGAACGACTCGCCTAAACGCATATGAATGTCGAAATTCCGCGGATCCCGCTCCAATATCTTGCGGAACATCGCAATCCCGTCATCCACTTTTCCGGACCGGACGGCCATATTCGCCCAGTTCACCTGCAGAACGGTGGTATTCGGATACTTCGCCATTGCTTCGTCGAGTAGCTGCATCGCGCGCGCTTCCTGCTTCTGCGCCATGTACACCTCTGACAACCCCGCCAGCCCTCGCAGATCCGGCGGGCTCATCGCGTACAACTGCTGGAACTCGGTCTCGGCCTCCTTCAGCTTTCCTTCCCGGAAGTGCACCATCCCAAGTTGGAACTTGGCGTCGCGCTGATTCGGATTCAACTTCAACGTCTGCTGCAGCACCACCTTCGAGTCCGCAAACTTCCCTTGCGCCAGCAGCGCGTTCGACAGGATCAGCCGCGCATATTGATTGTCCGGGTCGGTCTGCAGGATCTCATTCGCCGCCGTCATCGCTGCTCCGTACTCCCGCCGCACCACCAGCACCTGCGCCAGCGCAATCCGCGCCGGCATGTAGTCCGGGCGCCGCCGCAGGGCATCGGTGAACTGCACCCGGGCTCCGTCTGTGTCGCCCTTCGTCATCAACGCCCGCCCCAGGTTATACCGAAGCACGAAGTTCTCCGGCATCTTCGCCACCACGGACTGCAGCTCTGTGATCGCCGAGTCCACATGCTCCGCCTTCCCCGCGTATAGCCGTAAGGACGCGCGCATCGCGATCGCCTCGTGATCGTTCTTGTCTTCCGCCAGGATCGTCTCGCAAAGCGCCAGGGCCTCTTCGGCTCGATTCTGCGCCACACGCACTTCGATCAGCCGCTTGTCGAACATCCTCGCCCGGCCGCTGTCGTGCTTCCGGCCCTCCTGATACGTCGCCGCCGCCCGGTCATAGTCCCGGATTCGGTAGTAGAAATCCCCGACATCCTGGTACGCATTCGGGAAGTCCTGCTTCCGGGCCAGTGTCTCCGCCAGAACCTTCTCCATCTCACCAGGGTTCCGTTCCACAAAATAGTGGGCGGCCAGCCGGATCCGGACCAACGGATCCTTCGGATTGCTCTTCAGCCGCCGCAGCACCACCTTCTCCGCTTCCGCCGGCGACTTCTGAATCATCGCAATCCCATAAAGCAGGTCGTACGCCGCGCCAAACGATGGATTCTTTTCCACCGCCCCATTCAGGTACGCCACGGCCTCCTCGCTCTGCTTCAACGTCAACATGGTCTTGGCAATGGTCAACTGCAGTACGCCATCATCTGGCTTCTGCTTCTCCGCCGCACGAAACAAGGCCAACGCTTCCGCCGGCTTGTTGTCGGCCAGCGCCAGAAACCCGTTCAGCCGTTGCGACTCATAGGAATCCTTATTCCGCTTCTCCATCCGCCCGGCCAGGTCCCGGATGTCATTCAGCAGCGACTTATTCTTCGTCGGATTCGCCGAATACGCATTCAGATAAATATCGGCCAGCTTGCCGTGCGCGTCCAGATTCTCCGGCTGCAGTTCGATCGCTCTATGCAGATTCCCCACCGCATCTCCGAACGCCCCCAGGCGAATGTTCGTCAACGCTAGCTTGTAATAAGCCTCCCCGAACCGCTGATCCGCCTTCACCGCATTCAGATACATCAGCCGGGCCTGCTTATACTGACCCTTCTCAAAGTACTTATTGCCGCTGTCGAGCGCC
>CAZWDD010000421.1:0-4329 GCA_964632345.1 uncultured Solibacteraceae bacterium
CATCAATGCCTTCTCTCGCGCGAAGTACTCCCGGTGTTCGGGCAGCATGTAGCCGGCCGCTTCCAGACGCAACGGGGGGAGGTCCGCGCGCTTTCGCAGGAGCCGGTACGCCTCGCACAAGTAGTGAAAGCCCTTGGCCGGATCAATCCGCGCGAAGTAGCCGACCTTCACCGCGTCATTTCCGGTCTTCGCCGCTGGAGAGAAGCCCTCCAGCGAAATGCCAATCGGTACGACGCGAATCTTCTCTCGCGGAATCTCCAGGTAGCCACTCATGAAAGCAGCGTAGTATCCGCTGACGGCAATAAACGTGTCGACTTGTGGAATCGCCTCCCGGATGAGCCGCTTCGATTCTCTTCTGAAGTTCTCCGGAAGACCCTCCAGGAATAGATCCTCGCCCTGCAGCGTACACACAATCTTCGCCTTCGGCGCCGCCCGGCGGAGGGACTCTGCCATGCCGATCAGTAAGGTGAAGGGCAAACTGATGACGTCGAATGGAGGCTCCGTTCGCAGCCAGTTTCGAAGCTTGCGAAACTCCTTGGCGATGGGACCCCGCTCGCCCTTCAGCATATCCACCGTCATCTCGCCCAGAAATTGTGGAGTCACGCCGATCGAGTTCTGCGACGCGCGCCGCAGGGCCCAGTTGTTGTCGAACAGCAACCGGTCCACGATCGACGGGGTGTAGCGGAAGATCGATGACTTCTGTTGCAGGTACACGCTGATGCCGCCAAAGAACACACGGCTATCGGAGACATTTTCTTCGTCCGTCAGCGTCGGCGTGTAGACGGGCATCAGGACCACGTCGTGCCCCTGCCGCTTCAGCTCCGCTGCCAGAGCATTGTCACGCATGCAGGAGCCGCAATACATGTTGGCGGCTCCCGCTGTGACGTGAAGAATGCGCATCAGGCGACGGATTCCAGCACACTCTGGAAAGCGCGCCGGGCATAGAGATGATCGAACAGGTTTCCTTCATGCGGCTGATCCCAACTGATCTTCATCGTGGAGATCGGCCCGAAGTTCAGGCGGCCGATATGCGGTGAAGTGAGCAGGCGTTGCTGCAGAGCCTTGTCAGAAGTGATCGCCGTACAAACCAGGGTCGGGCCCAGGCAGTGGGGCAGTTCCGCTGCATCCACCTGCACGACGCTCGCGTAGGGGAACAGGAACTCGCGGTTGGATAGCGCGTGCTCCTTACCGCATTGCACAATGGACGGCAACAGATAGGTGCAGCCATCCTTTTCGGCCACTCTCGGCGTCCCGCGCTTCTTCTCGACCAAGTCCTCGACGCCTTCCATCTCCGCATCGATCATGGCGGAGATCCGTCGCGCGATGTCGGGTGAGGCGAACGGCGCCACCGCCGCCTCCGGATCCTCCTCGGCGCGCGGCGCGATTCTTGCGAACCGCTCGGCCAGCGCTTCTGCGATCTCCCTGCCGTTGGCGGTGGTCCAGATGCTGGAGCAATTGACGCAGGAGCGGCCGGAGTTCTGCGCGATGGAATCGGCCATCAGGTCGATGTACTTCTCCCAATTCCTGGCGCCCTCGTCGGCCAGAACAATCTTGGAATAGCCCGGCCCGTGGATCTCGATCCGGGGGTCTCCGCTCCAGGCCTTGGCCGCGGCCACGTCGCCGAACAGCATCCCGCGTCCGGAGGATCGAAGGATTTCGCCACCCCCGCCATGGCTGGTGGGATAGTATCCGAATGCTTCCGGCGGAATCCCGGCCTTGATATATGCCTGCACAATCCGGTACGGCGTCCAGGGTTCGGAACTGCCGGGCTTCAGAATGAGTGGTGTCTTGAAGGCGATTGCCGGCGCCCACAGCGAATGCACGCCAGGGGAGTTTGACGGCAGGATCACGCCCAGCGAGTGCCCGCGGGGGAAGAAGCTCAATGCCCGACCGCCGATGTCGCCGTACCCGCGATCCAGCATGCCGAGGTCCGGCAGTCGTGTCAGCCCGGCCAACACGGTTTCCATCGAGTCCAGCACGCCACGGACCTTCTCCATATTCCGCCGCACCATGACGTTCGGGGAGCCCGTCGTGGCGCTGATCTGCTTCACAATGTCGTCGGGCGACTGCATTGTATTGCCGAGCGGAAGTTCGTCTTCGGCGAAGTACTTGGCTGCCTTCTTGGCCATCGCGATCAGGTCTCGCGTCGAAAAGCCTTGAAGTGCTGCGTGCATCTCCTCCTGGCGCAGGAGGTCCCGGCGGATCAGGCCGATGTTCGCCTGGCTGATTTCGGCCAGCTTCTCTCGCGTCCGGTAGTGGAAAACCTCCGAGACATCCATTGATTGATACGGCTTGCCCCGCCGCAGAATCGGAATCTGAATCATAGCTAGTACACCCCCTCCACCACCGACTTCTGGAACCGTGAGAACGGCCGGACGTTGCGCACGCCGTCCCACGGATACTGGGCGCATGGCGCTTCACGCTCACACTCATCGCGCTCCAGGAATCGCGGAATGAAGGTTTCCCTGGTCAGCGTTGTCAACCGGACGCGGCCCGTGGCGCCGTACGGCACGAGTTCGGTAGGGTTGTCCGGATTCACCACCTCGAGTACGGCGCGTGGTGCCGGCGGATAGTAGATGATCGCCCAGTTGTCCTCCTTGGCAGGGGCGCGATGCGTCGCAAGCCCCATCAGGGTGTTGCCGTAGGTCGGGGCGAAGTAAACATCCGGTCCCAACAACTCCTCCACGGCGAACCGGTGAAACTGCGGCGTCATCTCGGTCCCGCCGCAGAACACACCCTTCATTCCGTATTTCGCCAGGTCGATCTTCTCGCACAAGGCTTCCAGCAACTTCGGCGTCGTGAACATGCACTTCACCTCATTCGCTTTCAGAATTGTCAACGCCTGGTCGATGCAGTGCTGCTTGTAGAGCTCCGCTTCGCGTATCTCCCCCCGCTTGATCAGCTTGATCACCCAACGCGGGTCCAGGTCCACACAAAAGGAAATACCGCCCCGGTGTTGGGCCAGATGCTCAACGGCCAGTCGCAGCCGGCGTGGTCCGCTGGGGCCCAGCATCAGCCAGTCCGAACCTTTGGGGAAGTGCTCGTCGGGCAACGTGGTGGAGAACATCTCATAATCGATCCGGAAGTCGTTGATCTGCACGCGGGACTTCGGCACCCCGGTGGACCCGCCAGTTTCGAACACGTAGACCGGCTTGTCGGCATACGCCTTCGGCACCCACCGGCGAACGGGCCCTCCGCGAAGCCAATCGTCCTCAAAGTTGCCGAACTTGTCCAGGTCGGCGTAGCACTTAATTTCCTTGCGAGGATCCCAACCGGCTTCGGCCGCCCAATTGAGCCAGAACGGACATCCGGTTTCGGGATTGAAATGCCATTCCACAATTTCTCGGACGTGGGCGTCGAGCGCCTCGCGGGACGCTTGGACTTGAGCTTCGAGTTCGGGTGCAATCGCGATGGACATGAGACTCCTATCTTACTGGCAGATTCTCCTATTTTGCTTCCGTTGCAATTTCCACGCCATATTCGCAAGCGCATAATGGAGTGATGCTGCCGTGGTTGATTGCCGGCTTGACCGGTCTTTTGGCGATCCTGCTGCTCCGCCGCCCCGTTTCTCTGTGGCGCAGAATTCTCTTTGCCACCCCCCTACTTGGCATTGCCAGCGTCGCCGCCTTGATGGGGCTCGGGATGCGCCTGCAGATGGAGGGCACGGGCCGGCCCGGCTTTGTCACCTTTGAGACCCCGGAACAGCAGGCCGCCAAGATCGAGGCGGACCGCGCGCGCGAGGCCCAGCCGCCTCCGGCGCCGGTATCCAATGCAGAGCCCGCTCCTGCGTCTTTGCAGACGGCCGCCGCCGTAGCGGAACCTGCCGTTGTCCGCGCCGCCGTCACCGCTGCCTGGCCCGACTATCGCGGACCCGCCCGTGACGGTGCCTCCCGCGAAGCGATCCTCACGGCATGGCCGAACGGCGGGCTTATGGAACTCTGGCGCAAACCGGTCGGCGGCGGCTGGGCATCTTTCGTCATTGCCGGCAACCTGCTCTACACCATCGAACAGCGCCGTGCGCAGGAGGTGGTTGCCGCCTACGATGTCTCCACCGGGCGCGAGGTTTGGGCCCATAAATACGACGCCGACTTTCAGGAATCCATGGGCGGTCCCGGCCCCCGAGCGACGCCGACCTGGCACGACGGCAAGCTGTACTCACTTGGAGCCACCGGTGAGCTCTTCGTCTTCGACGCTGTGACCGGAAAGGTCATCTGGCACAAGAACATCCTCGACGACAATGGGGCCGAGAACGTCACGTGGGCGATGTCTGGCTCGCCACTGATTGTCGATGACACTGTTGTCGTGCAGCCGGGCGGTCCGTCCAATAAG
>CAZWDD010000422.1:0-4318 GCA_964632345.1 uncultured Solibacteraceae bacterium
GGTAGGCGGAGGTGGCCAGGTGGCGGGCGGCTTCGACGAACTGCGGATCGTTCAGTGTGACGAGGGCCTGAAGCGGGGTGTTGGTGCGTTCGCGGCGGACGGTGCACTGTTCGCGTGTGGGGGCGTTGAAGATCTCCATGGAGGCGGGCGGGGCGCTGCGTTTCCAGAAGGTATAGAGGCTGCGGCGATAGAGGTCGGAGCCGGAGTCAGGCTTATAGAAGCGGGTGTTACTGCCGACCATGGCGACGGCTTCCCAGACGCCTTCGGGCTGGTAGGGCTTGACGCTGGGGCCGCCGATGCGGTTATCGAGCAGGCCGCTGGCGGCGAGCGCGAAGTCGCGGACGGTCTCGCCTTCCATGCGGAAGCGGGGGCCGCGGGAGAGGAGGAGATTTTCGGGGTCGGCCTTGCGCTTTTCATCGGTGGTGAGGGCGGACTGGCGGTAGGCGGCCGAGGTAAGCATGAGGCGGAAGAGCTTCTTCATGTCCCAGCCGGACTCGCGGAACTCGACGGCGAGCCAGTCGAGGAGTTCGGGATGGGTGGGGGCGGTGCCCTGGGAGCCGAAGTCCTCGGCGGTCTTGACGAGGCCTGTGCCGAAGACCTCCTGCCAGACGCGGTTGCCGGTGACGCGGGGGGTGCGGGGGTTGGCGGTATCAACGATCCATTGGGCGAGGCCGAGGCGGTTGCGGGGGAGCTTGGGGTCCATGGGCGGGAGGACGGAGGGGGTAGCGGGCTGGACCTTTTCGCGAGGCTGATCGTACATGCCGCGGTAGAGGATGTGGGCTTCGGGCTGGCGGTCGGCGCGCTCCTCCATGACGAGGGTGACGGCGCCACGGCGGCGGATTTCGCGGCTTTCGGCGCCGAGCTTGGCGAGCGAGGCGGACAGGGCGCGGTAGGCGGAGTCCTGGAGCGAGAGGTAGTAGAGCTGGAGGGCCTCGCGCTCGGCGGGAGTGAGGGCCGCGGCAGGTTTCGCGCGGGCATCGTCGATGACGGGCCAGCGGCTGACGAGCAGGGCCTCTTCGGCGGAGATGACGCGGTTGAAGATCTGGAACTCGGCGATGGCGCCGCCTTCGAGGCCGCGTTGATTTTCGCGGCCGAGCAGGAGGGGGGTGCCGGAGGCGATGTTGCCGGTGAGCTTCGTATTCTGGTCACCGCCGCCCTGGAGCGGGATGACGCGGCCGTTGAGATAGAGCAGGAGGCCGGCCTGTTCGCGGGAGCCGTCGTAGGTGACGGCGACGTGGTTCCAACTGCCGGGGGTCAACTGTTCCATGTGGCCGGCGCGAATGGTGATGGCCTTGCCGTCGTCACCGGTGAGGCGGAAATTGGTGACGCGGGCACCGACCTCGATGAGCCAGCCGCGGCCCTTGTTTTTGGGATCGTTCTGGCTGGCGACGGCGAAACTGTCCTCGCCCTTGGGGAAAAAGAACCAGGTGGCGATGGAGAAGGGCTTATCGGACTGGAACACGGGTTGATTGGGGAGGGAGAGGTGGGCGCCCTTGGCGAAATGGAAGGCCTTGCGGGCGGGGATGGCGGCGGCGCCGAGGGTGACGCCGGCTGGGAGTTCAGAGGGCGAGGACTTCCAGAGGGAGAAGACTTCGGCGGCGGGTTCGAGGGGGGAGGCGACGTTGCGGCGGGCCTTGGCGTTCAACCACTTGTTGAAGCCGGCGTTGGCGCGGGCTCGGATGGAGGCCTTCTTCTCGTGAATGGCCTGGACCTCGGCGTTGAGGGCGGCCCAGCGGGGGCGGTCCTCATCGCGGGGGACGACGATGACGGGGGGCGTGTCGGGGATATTACCGTCCATGGCGTCCTGGGTGGTGTTGCGGAAGAAGGCGGCCATGGAGTAGAAGTCACGCTGGGAGATGGGGTCGAACTTGTGGTCGTGGCAGGTGGCACAGCCGACGGTGAGGCCGAGGAAAACGGTGCCGGTGGTGTCGACGCGGTCCTTGGCGTAGATGGCTTCGACCTCTTCGACGATGACGCCGGCTTCGTTGGTGGAGACGCTGCAGCGGTGGAAGCCGGAGGCGATCTGTTGATCGAGGGTGCGGTTGGGCAGCAGGTCACCGGCGATCTGTTCGACGGTGAAGCGGTTGAAGGGCATGTTGGCGTTGAAGGCGCGGATGACCCAGTCGCGATAGGGCCACATTTCGCGATAGTTGTCGACGTGGATGCCGTGCGTGTCTGCGTAGCGGGCAGCGTCGAGCCAGAAGCGGGCGCGGTGTTCGCCGAAGCGGGGGGAGGCGAGGAACTTATCGATGAGTTTTTCGTAGGCGTTTGGGGAGGCGTCGTTGAGGAAGGCTTCGACGTCGGCGGGTTGCGGGGGGAGGCCGGTAAGGTCGAGCGCGACGCGGCGGGCGAGGGTGCGGCGGTCGGCTTCCGGGGCGGGGCGGAGACCTTCGTTTTCGAGGCGGGCGAGGAGGAAGGCGTCGATGGGGTTGCGGACCCAGGTGGAGTCCTTGACGGCGGGGAGGGGCTTTTTTTCGGGGGCGTTGAAGGCCCAGTGTTCCTGCCAGGGGGCGCCTTGTTCGATCCAGGTGCGGAGGGTGGATTTCTGTTCGGCAGTTAGCTCCTTGTGGGAGCTGGCGGGCGGCATGCGGAGGGCGGGATTCTGGTGATGGATGCGGGCGAGAATGAGACTATCGCCGGGTTTGCCGGGGACGATGGGGAAGCCGGATTTGCGCTGGCCGAAGGCGCCATCGCGGGTGTCGAGCCGGAGGCCGGCCATGCGGGAGCCTTTATCCGGGCCATGGCAGTGGAAGCAGGCATCGGAGAGGATGGGGCGGATATCGCGCTGGAAATCGACGCCCTTGGCCTTTTGGGCGGGAAGAGAGAGAGAGACGGCGGCCAACAGGGCGGACAGGCGGAGGAGGAACGTGGCAATCATACGACCTGCAACCACTGTACAAAGTCGCGGGGGGAAGGCGCAGGAGGCCGGGGCGGGATAAGATGCTCGGTGTGCGAATCCAACGAGTGACGACGGCCGTGATTGAGGCCAACTATGACTGGGTGCTGGTGCGGATCGACGCCGACAACGGGCAGTACGGGATTGGTGAGGCGTACATGGGACCGGGGGTGCCGGCGATTGTGCGGGAGTTCGGCGCGTTGCTAGAGGGGGCGGATCCGGAGGGACCGCAGGTGTTGCTGCGGCGGCTGCGGGGTGCGTCGATCCATGCGGCGCCGGGGGCGGTGGACCATGCGCTGGCCGGGATTGAGACCGCGATCTGGGATCTGCTGGGGAAGAGCTACGGTCAGCCGGTGTGGAAGCTGCTGGGTGGGCGATTCCGTGAGAAGGTGCGGATTTACGCCGATTGCCACGCGGGGGACGCGCTGGACAGCCTGAGCGCGCTGCTGCAGCCGCGGACGGTTGCGTGGATGAACGAGGGGGAGGCGCGAACCGGGGAACTGAGCCTGAAGCATCACGGGTGGAACCCGACTGAGCGCGACTTCCCTTCTCCGGACGACTACCGGAAGCGGGCGGGCGAGATGGCCGAGCGGGGGTTCACGGCGTTGAAGTTCGACGCCGATATTCCGACGCCGTATCCGACGGACGAGTACAACCGGTCGCTGCGGACGGCCGAGATCGAATACGTGGTGGAGCGGCTGGCGGCGGTGCGCGCGGCGATCGGTCCGCATGTCGACCTGGCGGTGGACTGCCACTGGAACTACACGGTGGCTGACGCGGCGCGGCTGGCGCGGGCGTTGGAGCCGCTGGACCTGCTGTGGCTGGAGGATCCGATTCCGCCGAGGCCGGTGGCGCCGCTGGCGCTGCTGCAGGCGGCGGTGAACGTGCCGTTGTCGACGGGAGAGAATCTGTATGCGATCGAGGATTTTCACGACCTGTTGACGGTGGGGCAGGTGCGGATCGCGGCGCCGGATGTGCAGAAGACGGGGCTGCTGCGGGCGATGCTGGTGGCGCAGTTGGCCGATCTGCGGTTCGTGAACCTGGCGATTCATAACATCAGCAGTCCGGTGGGGCTGGTGGCAGCGGCGCACGTGGCGGCGGCGATCCCAAACTTTCTGGCGCTGGAGTGGCACGGGGCAAGCGTGCCGTTCTACGACGAGTTGTGCGGAGGGCCGGTGATGGAGCGGGGGTATCTGACGCTGACGGACCGGCCGGGGTTGGGGATTGAGCTGGACATGGAGACGGCGCGGCGGTATGCGAAGGCGGGGGAGGCGTTTTTCGATTGATGGCGGCTGGCGGGGTCATGGCGTCGCGATGCGGCGGATGATCCAGCGTGAGAAGATCGTGACGCCGAGGCCCGCGGAGAGTAGGGGGATCCAGTGCCCGTAAGGGATCGGGGGTTCTTGAAATGGGGCCCACAAC
>CAZWDD010000423.1:0-4318 GCA_964632345.1 uncultured Solibacteraceae bacterium
GGCGGTAGAAACACTCCCCGCCAATCCACGTCTCGCGGATACCGATCGCCTTTGTTGCGGCATCAAAATCGAAAACGATGAAATCGGCGCGGTCGCCCGGCAGTAACCCTCGCTGCCGCCCCGCTATCCGCCCCACCCGCGCCGGGTTCCGCGTCGCCATCGTCAACGCCTCCTCCAGCGTCAGTCCCGCCAGCTTCATCAGGTTCTCCACCCCGCGATACATCTTCAATGCGGATCCGGCCAGCCTCGTCTGCCCCGCCAGCACCACCCGGTCGTCCTCGGTCAGGTCCACGGCCTGGTCGCCCAGCATGTACCGGCCGGGCTTCGCCCCCGCCGGCGCGCTCGCATCCGTCACCAGGATCGAACGCTCCACGCCCTTCGCCCGGATCGCCACCTTCAGAAACGACTGCCCGATATGAATCCCGTCCCCAATGAAGTCGGCATTCAACCGGTCCTCGGCCAGCTGCTCCCACAAGTAGTTCGGATGCCGCGGCAGCACCGAATGCGCCCCATTGCCCAGATGCGTCGATAGCGTCGCCCCCGCCGAAACTGCCGCCTGAATGTGCTCCCGCTGCGCCGCCGTGTGCCCGATGGCCACCGTTACCCCGTCCCGCACCAGCGCCTCAATATACGCCGGCGCCTCGGGCCACTCCGGCGCCAGTGTCACCAGTTTCACCAGCCCATCGGTCGCCTCCTGCCACCGCCGGTACTCGTCCACGTCCGGCGGCCGGACATGCTGTACCGGATGCGCCCCTCGCGGGCCCTCCTCCGCCGCAATGTGGGGGCCTTCCACGTGGAATCCCTCCATCGCCACGCCCTCCCGCAGCGCCCGCTTCGCCGCATACAGGTTCTTCAGTGAACCGATCATCCCCTCCCGGCTCCCCGTGATCACCGTCGGCAGCAGCCGCGTCGTCCCAGCAGCAATCTGCACGCGGATCGACCGCGCAATGTCCTCATGCGGCGTGTCCGGCGAGTTGTAGTCCACTCCGTCGTACCCGTTCACCTGCAGATCGATGAATCCGGCGGCGATATGGGGCAATCCCCCCGCTGGTTCCACAACGTCATCGGCCAGTTGAATGGTCGCGTCGTACTCCAGCAGGATATTCCCGCCGCGGAGGGCATCATAGCCAAAACATTTCTTGGGCATCATGTTTTATTCACAGCTTTCTGACAGGTTTGCTCTTCTAAGCGTAACAAAAGAAACGAAAAAAAGTTTGTGGGAGAATGCGAATTTCCACTGGTATCCGGACCCGGAAACTGGTACAACTTAATACAGATTCCGCGGGAAGCGGCGCACGAGGCTGATCTCGGGGGAGGTGGCCGGAGCGTTCTTCCCGCGGTTTTCGTTTCTCCGGTTTGTTGTTTCTGAACGGGTCTCGGCGTGTTCGCCCCACGCCGCGACTGCAGGTTCCGGGGTGCCGGTCGTAAGAAACGCCCCCGTCTCCGCGACAAGAGCTTGCGCTCCTGCCACGGAAACGGAGGCGCCGATGAAAGCCGGGGCCCCCGAACCAGGTAATTAAATCGCCGTCAGCCAGCCTTCCGTATCCGGTTCCGTTCCGTTGATAATCCCGAAGAAGGCCTTCTGCAGCGCCTCCGTCACCGGACCCCGCGCGCCCGATCCAATCTGGATCTTGTCGATCGAACGGATCGGCGTCACCTCTGCCGCAGTCCCCGTGAAGAACACCTCATCGGCGATATACAGCATCTCCCGCGGGATCATCGACTCGGTCAACTCAAATCCCAGCTTTTTCGCCAGCTTGATGATCGAGTCCCGCGTGATCCCCGGCAGCGCCGAGTTGCCCAGCGGCGGCGTCACAATCTTGTTGTCGCGGATCACGAAAATGTTCTCGCCCGACCCTTCCGAAATGTAGCCGTTCGTATCGAGCGCAATGCCTTCCGCATACCCGTTGAAGTGCGCTTCCATCCGGATCAACTGCGAGTTCATATAGTTCGCCGCAGCCTTCGACAGCGCCGGCAGCGTGTTCGGCGCAATCCGGTTCCACGACGAAATGCACACGTCGACGCCCTGCGCCAGCGCCTCCTCGCCCAGGTACTTGCCCCATTCCCAGCAGGCGATATACAGATCCAGCGGATTGTTGATCCCCAACACACCCACATCCTTGTAACCGCGCAGCAGAATCGGACGGACGTAGCAGGCATCGAGCTTGTTGACGCGGATCAGCTCAATGGTCGCCGCCGTCATGTCGGCCGGCGTGAACGGCACACCGTCCATACGATAGATCTTGGCCGAATCGAGCAGCCGGCGATAGTGCTCGTTCACGCGGAACAGCCGCGGGCCGTTCGGCGTCGAGTAGCAGCGGATGCCTTCAAATACCGCGCTGCCATAGCTCACCACGTGAGACAGGACGTGGATCTTGGCATCGTCCCAGGCGATAAATTTACCGTTACACCAGATTTTTTCTGTGGGCGTCAACATTGTCATCCTATTATAGCGGTCCGCACTGCAACACCTTAAGGACCTCGCGCATCCCACACTGCAAAGGCGGCTGGTGAGGCCGCAATGTAAGATGGTTTGGAAGGTTCTGCCCCATGAAGATGCGCCGCATTGTTCCACAGGTACTATTGACCGTCGGCTTGTTGATCGCCGCCCCCAAGCAGCGAGTGCTAAAACCAGGTTGGAACCTGTTCTCCCCCGAACAGGACGTGAAGATGGGCCAGGAATATTCGCAGCAGATTGAGCGCGAGGTGCAGGTCGTCAGCGATCCCACCCTGCACAACTACGTCAACAAAATCGGCCAGCGCCTCGTCAACGCCATGGATGGAAAGCAGCCCTTCCCCTTCACTTTCAAGGTGGTCAACGACCCGGCTATCAACGCCTTCGCCCTCCCCGGCGGCCCCATGTACGTCAATACCGGGCTGATCGCCGCCGCCGACAGCGAAGCGCAGATCGCCGGCGTCCTCGGCCACGAAATGGGCCACGTCGCGCTTCGCCACGGAACCAACCAGGCCTCCAAAGCCAACCTCATCCAGTTGCCCGCCATGATCGCCGCCGGCATCTTCGATAAGGGTGGCATCACCGGCACTCTCACCCAGTTGGGTATCGGCCTCGGCGCCAACTCGGCGCTAATGAAGTTCTCCCGCACCGCCGAAAACGACGCCGATCTGTTCGGCGCACGCCTCGTCCACCGCGCCGGCTACAACCCCGTCGAACTCGCCCGCTTCTTCGAAAAACTCCAGGCCGAAAATGGCCGCAACAGCAAAATGTCGGAGTTCTTCGCCAGCCATCCCAACCCCGGCAACCGCACCGCCAATATCGAGAAGGATATGAAGTTCTACGAGCGGAAGAACTACGATGCCGCGGCCGTGCCGCCCGAGTTGGTCAAGGCCCGCCAGGTCATCAAGGCCCTCCCGCCGCCTCCGAAAAAGCCCGCCCCCGGCCAGGCCAATGGCGGCGTGCAGGCACCCCAGGGACCGGCCGTCACCACCAGTGTCCCGAACGGCTTCAAAGCCCATCAGACGCCTCTCTACGCCATGGCTTACCCCAACGATTGGAACGCCCGCCCCGCCCAGGATGGCGTCTCCGCCTCCCTCGTCGCCGCCGACGGCGTCGTCCGCGGTGCCAACGGCCAGGAAGACATCGGCCATGGCGTCCTCGTCAGCTTCGTCAAGCCCGCCTCGAACGACATCAATGCCGCCACCGATGAACTCCTCAAAGGCATCCTCCAGGGCAACCCCAACCTCCGCGCCAACGGCAACGCCCAGCAGGTTCGCATCGATAACTACGTCGGCAAGTTGACCCCCCTCCAGGGGCCCTCCTCACTCCGCAGCGGCGACCGCGAGAACGTCCTCATCCTCACCGTCATGCACCCCCAGGGCATGTTCTACGCCGCCTTCGTCGCCCCGCAGAGCCGCTGGCGCGTCGCCGAGCCGGAGTATCGCCAGATGATGCAGACCCTCCGCTTCGCCAGCCGCTGACGCCAGCCCCACTTGCCTTTCGCCGGCGAATCGGGCACACTCATTTCCCTAGGCCGCACCTATGGAACACATCGAGCCCGTCCGACAAGCCGAGCGCATCGCCTCTATTGACGCGCTTCGCGGCTTTTCCCTCCTCGGCATCCTGCTGCTGAACATCATCTCCTTCGGCCTTCCCTTCGCGGCCTACATGAACCCAACCGTCCATGGTGCGGATTCGGAGACCGACATCCTCGCCTGGCTCGTCGCCCAGGTGTTCTTCGACGGCAAAATGCGCTGCCTCTTTTCGATGCTGTTTGGGGCAGGTGCCGTCATCCTCCTCGACCGCGCCGAACGCCGTGGCGCCGGCATCGAGGCCGCCGACATCTACTACCGCCGCACCCTC
>CAZWDD010000424.1:0-4306 GCA_964632345.1 uncultured Solibacteraceae bacterium
AAGCTTACTTCACTTCGACGGAGGCGCCCGCTTCGGTGAACTTCTTCTTCATCGCTTCCGCTTCGTCCTTGGTGATGCCTTCCTTCACGGTCTTCGGCGCGCCGTCCACCAGGTCCTTCGCTTCCTTCAGGCCGAGGCTCGTGATTTCACGGACGACCTTGATGACGTTGATCTTGTTCGCGCCGGCGGCGGTCAGCACCACCGTGAACTCGGTCTTTTCTTCCGCGGCCGGAGCAGCGGCGGCGGCGCCACCGGCAGCCGGAGCAACGGCCACCGCGGCGGCCGCGGCGGACACTCCCAGCTTCTCTTCCAGCAGCTTGACGAGCTCGGACGCTTCCAGTAGCGTCAGCCCTTGAATCTGTTCAGCAATTGCGTTGATGTCGGCCATGGTTTTGGTAACTCCTGATTCGTAATCTTTTGTCGCTTAACTTCTTCTGCCCTTGACGGGCTTCCCGCCCAACTCACTCGACGGGAAGCGAAACTCCTGCAACGGGTCCGATTCGGGGGAATCAGCCCTGGAACTTGTTCTCTTTCACGCCCTGGTCCACCACCACGGCCAGATTCCGCCCAACTCCGTTCATCACCGTCACCAGCTGTTGCGCCGGCGCCTGGATGACATACAGCAGTTTCGCGTAAATCTCTTCCTTCGAAGGCATCGTCGCCAGGGCGGAAATCGCTTTCACGTCCACCACTCGGCCTTCCACAAGCCCCGCTTTGAACTCCAGCACCGGGTTCGCCTTTGCGTAGTCGGTCAACGCCTTGGCCAAGGCCACCACGTCACCCTTCGTGTACGCAATCGACGTCATCCCGGCCAGGTTGTTGAACAACCCTTCCGAGTTCAACCCTTCGCTGGCCTTCTGCGCCAGGTTGTTCTTCACAACCTTGTACTCGCCGCCGGCCGCCTTCACGGTCTTGCGCAGCTGATAGTCCTGGCTCACCGTCATCTTGGCGAATCCCGCCAGGAAGATGTTGTTGACTGCCTCGAACTCGCCGCGCAGGAACGCGAGATCTTTTTCCTTATCCGCACGTTTCTTCATTGCTCGTCTCCGTCTACCGTTTCCCGGGTCTTTCGCGCGGCCGCTAGACCGTCACCTTCGCCGCGTTCATGTCCGTGGTGTCCAGCGGTACGCCGGGGCCCATCGACGAACACATCGTCGCGCTCCGCACATACTTTCCCTTCGCAGCGGCGGGCTTTGCCTTCAGCACCGCACCCACCAGCGTCGCCGCGTTCTCCACCAATTTCTCGGCCGCGAAGCTAACCTTCCCCAGCGGCGCATGGATCACACCCGTCTTGTCCACGCGGAACTCTACCTTGCCGGCCTTCGTCTCTTCGATCGCCGTCTTCACGTCGTTCGTCACCGTTCCGGTCTTCGGGTTCGGCATCAGTCCCCGCGGACCGAGAACTTTGCCGAGTTTGCCGACCGAACGCATCATGTCCGGCGTCGCGATCACGGCGTCATAGTCCAGCCAGCCCTCTGACTGAATCTTCGTCACCATCTCTTCGCCACCGGCAAAATCTGCGCCCGCTTCCAGCGCTTCCTTGATCTTGTCGCCCGATGCAATCACCAATACCCGCTTGGTTTTGCCCAACCCGTTCGGCAGCACTACCGTGCCGCGGACCATCTGGTCGGCGTGCTTCGGATCGACCCCCAGACGCATATGCACTTCCAGCGTCTCGTCGAATTTCACGAATTTGATCTTCTGAATCAATTCGACCGCTTCCGCTATGTGGTACAGCTTCTCTTCCACAAGCTTCGCCGCGGCCTGATACTTCTTGCCTGGTTTTCTTGCCATATTGTTGTTGGTCCTAACGGCGCCTGCGGTTCCCCGCTGCGCCTCCCACGGTTCGCGTTTCCGGGTGGAAACGCTTTTGTCAGAATAGCAGGTTTGCGGGACAAAATGCAATTTTCGCGCGGGCAACCGCCAAAACGGCCGCTAAATCCCCCGGGTTCCCCAACAGTATCCGCACGGCCGTGCCCTCAGGGTCCGTTTTCGCCCGCTCCAGCAGCGCCTCGAATCTATCTCCCCGCGCACACTCCACCGCCCTCGCCCCCAGCGCAAACACCGCCTCAGCCCCCCTCCCCTGGCGTCAAGTAAACAATGGTCCGCCCCTTCCTCCTGGCCCGCCACGTCCGCGGCCCGTCTTTTTCGTGCTGCTTCCACTCCCAATCCCCGCAGGGTTCCCCTAGCGCCGCCACAACTTCCCCCACAACTCCGCGTCGCCAGCGTTCCGCATCCCCCCTCTGCTCCACTCCCGCAAAAGCAAAGACGCCGGAGGGCCAGAAGCCCTGCCGGCGGCAGCCTGCAAATTCCAAGAAAACTACTGCTTGATGACGTCCACGCCCATCGAACGGCAGGCGCCCTTCACCTGGGCAATCGCCCCTTCCAGCGTGAAGCTGTTCAAGTCCGGCATCTTCAGCTTGGCGATCTCTTCAATCTGCGCCTCGGAGATCTTGCCCACCTTCGCCTTGTTCGGCGTCGGCGAACCACGCTCCAACTTCAGCGCCTTCTTCACCAGGATAGCCACCGGCGGCGTCTTCGTGATGAACGTGAAGGAACGGTCCGAGTAGATCGTGATGACCACCGGAATAATCAGCCCCTCATTCTCCTTGCCGCTCGTCTTGGCGTTGAACTGCTTGCAGAACTCCATGATGTTGACGCCCTGCGGACCCAGCGCCGTACCAACCGGCGGCGCGGGAGTCGCCTTGCCGGCCGGAATCTGCAACTTCACCTGACCTGTTACTTTCTTTGCCATTTCGTTTCGCCTGCTGAATTATTGGATCTTTTCCACTTGCTCGAAGTCGAGCTCCACCGGAGTGGACCGGCCAAATATCGTTACCATCACCCGCAGCGTGTTCTTCTCGCTGTTGATCTCTTCCACCTTGCCAGAGAAATTCGTGAACGGCCCATCGGTGATCCGGACGGTCTCGTTCTTTTCGAATGTGAGCTTCGGTTTCGGACGTTCCCCCGCGTTCGCCTGGCGGTACAGGATCGAGTTCACTTCGTCCGCCGTCAACGGGACCGGATGGTTCCCACCGCCGACGAATCCCGTCACTCGCGGCGTCTCTTTCACCGCGTGCCACAACTCGTCGTCCATCTCCATCTCCACCAGCACATAGCCCGGATACAACAACCGCTTGCTGGTGACCTTCTTCCCGTTCCGAAGTTCAAACACCTCTTCGGTCGGAATCAGAATCTGCCCGATCCGCTCTGAAAATCCAAACGCCACCGCGCGGCTTCGCAGCGATTCCGCCACCTTGTTCTCAAATCCGGAATAGGCGTGGATAATGTACCAGTGCTTCACCGTCGCAGGGTCAGCGGGCGCTTCCTGCGCTACTTCTCCAACCTCCGCGGCTTCCACCGCGGAGCCCGGCGCGGCTTCTACTTCCGGCACTTCGTCGAATTGCTCTTCCGGCATCACGATGGCTCTCGCTCTCCAGTCCTCTGAGCCTTACTTGGCGAGAACGTTGAAAATCTGATTGATTCCACGGCCGATGATAAAATCGACCACGAAGAAATATCCGGCAAACGCAAACACGGAAACGATCACCACCACCGTTGTCGCCTTGACCTGCTTCTCGCTCGGCCAAGTCACCCGGCGCATCTCCATCTTCAATTCTTCAAAGTAGTTCTTGATGGCGGCCGGCCACGACGCGATACCGCCGCTGTCCGGCTTCTGCTCTACTGCTGCAACGCTCTTGGTCTCCATGATGGTTCGCTCAATTCCCAAAAACTTCGATCTTGTTCCGTCCCCGGCCGCTTTTCTCCCACCCCGGCCGTCCGGCCTCTCGGTCGCTACGATTTCTGGGAGTTCGGGAATGCAGTGGGAAGGATGGCAGGGGCGGAGGGATTCGAACCCCCACAGGCGGTTTTGGAGACCGCTGGTCTACCGTTAAACCTACGCCCCTGTACCGGCAATCTTCCATTCTTTTTCAAGCCAGAACAGCTTGTCAGCAAACGGAAGGGAGGCTCTTTACAGTGTACAGCAAAAAGCTGCCGCGCGAAACCGCGGCGTTCGGTTTGACTACTTTACTTCGCGGTGGAGCGTGTGCTTCCGCAGCTTCGGGTTGTACTTCATCAACTCCAGCCGCTCCGTCGTCTTCTTCTTATTCTTCGTCGTCGTGTACAGTTTCAGCTTCGTTTCCGTACACTGCAGCGTGATAATTTCGCGGGGCATGAGGGGGATTACCTTGTTTCTTTCCGGATCGTAAAACCGTTGGGGCGAGTCGCCTCGCCCCTCATTACTTTATCAACTACGACACAATCTCCGCCACCGTACCGGCGCCGACCGTCCGGCCGCCTTCGC
>CAZWDD010000425.1:0-4297 GCA_964632345.1 uncultured Solibacteraceae bacterium
CCACGTCGTAGATCGAGTCCCACTGCTGCGCCCACATGTTGCCGAGCAGGTGCGCCGGAATGGGGCCCTTCTCCGGCACCACGCCGGGTCCGTATTTTTCCCGGAGTTTATTCCGCACGTAGGCGTGCAGACTCAGGTAGAGGGGCCGGACTTGCTCCCAAAGGCGGTCCACTTCCTTGGCAAAGGCATCCGGCGGCATGTCGTACTTGGATCGCCACATCGCGCCCATGTCGGCGAAGCCGAGTTCGCGGGCGCCCTTGTTTCCCAATGCTACGAACCGTTGATAGTCCGTACGAAGCGGACGCGCCACGCGGTGCCAGCCGCGCCAGACGTCTTCCAGTTCCCGCGGGTCACGGCTGTTGGCCATAATCAGCGTGATGTCCTGCAGATCCAGACACCGGCCCTTGTCCTGCGGCGCATCGCGGCAGTATTTGCCGGCACCATAGGCCGATTCCATTTTCGCCATCAACTGCGTCAACTCTGTTGCCTCGGCCTTGTCCCCCGGCGTCGCCAGCGTCAACCCGTTCTTCAGCAGCCGCAGCTTGCGCACCATTTCGGCCGGTAGTTTCATGCCGTCAAACCGCTTCGCCCTGCGGGCGTAATCTTTCACTAGCGCGATGTACTCTTCATTGGCCATCGCCGCCTGCATTTCGCTGTCCGGGTTGATATAGGTGGCTTGCAGCCATTGCGCCCGGCCCAGGTAGTTCGACTTCTTGAGCAGGGTCGCCTCGGCCTCTTCCAAAAACGCCTTGGCTTCCAAAACGGACTGCGCCGGCAGAACGGCAGCCGCCGCCAGCAGGAGGATCAGGGGTTTCATACCCCTATTGTTGCGCTTCGGCCCGCCGTTTTTGGGACTCGGTGAGCGCCTCGGCAGCTTTGGCCGATTGCCCGGAGATCTGATAGGCGCGGCTCAACTGAAAATACAGTGCCCCGTCGGTATCAAGCTCCGGCGCCGCAGCCTCCAGATGCAGCACGGCTTCCCGAGCCTGCCCCGCAGCAAGCAGAGCCCGCCCCAGCGAGGCCCGCGCCGGCAGCAACTTCCCGTCCCGTTCCACCGCCCGCCGCAGCGGATTCAAGGCGTCCTCGGCCTGCCCTTGCTGCAGCAGACAGTCTCCCTTCAGGAAGTGCAACTCCGCGTTGTCCGGCTCATGCACCAGCAGCCGGTCAAATGTATTCAGTGCTTCCAGATACTGCTCCCCCGCGTAGAGAGACACGGCCAACTCCCGCTCCAACTCCCGGTCGTCCGGCCGCAGGCGCATCGCCGCGCGCCACTCCTCGGCCGCCTCCAGGTGTTTCCCCTGCGCCCGCAGCGTCTCGGCCTTCACCTGGTGCAGTTGAGGATTGTCGGGAAGCGCGCCAAGTTGTGCGTACGCCTTCCGCGCGCCGTCGTTGTAGCGGTCAATCTCTTTCGCCAGTACATCGGCCCGCGGCAGAGGCGGGCGCCCCTTTGCCTGCTCCTCCAGCGCCGCCGCCGCCTTAATTCGCTGCTGCTTCCGGCGCACGGCGGCCGTCGTCAACAGGAACGCTCGCGACTCCGGATACTGCTTCGCCAATTGCCGGAAGGCCTGATCGGCGGCCTGCTCATTGGCCCGCCCGAGCACAAACCACGCGCCGGCGTCGCCCGGCTCCAACTGCGTCAGAGCGATTAACTGCGTCACCGCGCTCCGCGGCTGGCCCGACTGCAGGAACGCCTCCGCCAGCAGCCTGCGCCCCTGCGGATCCTTCGGCTGCATCGACACCGCCCGCTGTAGCGGAGCGACGGCTTTCGCCGCCTCCCCCAGCCGCAGCAGCGACGTGCCCAACAGCGCGTGCGCCGGAAACGCCTGCGGCAGCGCCTTCCCGGCCGTCTCCAATGGCACGACGGCTTCCCGATCCCGCCCGGCCATATGCAGCGCGATTCCCAGGTTCAACTTCCACCCCGGATTGCCCGGCATCTGCGCAATCAGCTTCTGATAGATCCCGATCGCTCCGGCGAAATCGCCGGCGGCCATCCGCTGCTGTCCCTCGGCGGCCAACTGCTGCGCTGGTTGCGCCGCGCAGGCCAGCGCCAAGAGGAAAACGGGCGCCTGTCGAAACAGGCGCCCGTTTGTTGTTGTTGTTGTCACCCCTTCCAGTTTAGAACTGGAAGCGGATGCCGAAGCGAATCTGCCGTTCGCCGGACGCACCGGTGATGATGCCGAAGTTGGCGCCATCCACGTTGCTGCCCGGGTTGCTGAACCGCGGCGTGTTCGTCAGGTTGGCTGCTTCCGCGCGGAACTGGAAGTTCATGGTTTCCGAGATGTTGAAGGTCTTGATCATGTTGAAATCAAGTCCAGCCACACCCGGTCCGCGGAAGGCATTGCGGCCCGTGGTACCAAAGCGGATCGGCGAACCCACCGGGATCGGGTTCGCGAAGGCGGCTGCCGTGAAGTACGGCGTCGCCGGGCCCTTCCCATAGAGGTACTGGAAGTTGCCCACCAGGTCAGCCGTCTGCAGGTTGCCCGGAGCGTTCAGGCGCGAACCGTCAGCCGTGATGGTGAACGGCGTGCCGGAGTAGGCGGAGAAGATACCGCCCGCCTGCCAGCCGCCCACGAGGAGGTCGGCGGCTTTGCCCGCCGAGCCACCCCAGCGCTGGCCCTTGCCGAAGGGCCGGTTGTACAACCAGCCCAACTGCAGCACCTGCGTACGGTCATAGCCGGCCACGGCGCGGTTGCGGTTGATCACCGGTCCCCAGTTCCAGCTCACGCTGGCCCAGCCGTCTTCGTCGGTCATGTTGATCGCCTTGGACCAGGTGTAGGCACCCTGAATGAAGAGATTCTTCGTCGGGTTGCCACGGAGGCTGGTCTGCAGACCGTGGTAGTTGGAGCTCAGCCAGCCGTCCCACATCTTCAGGTCGCGGTTGCGGCCCCACTGTGCGAAAAGCGGACGGCCGTTGTTGCCGGCGCCCGGAGCCGCGGCGTTGACGTCGCGGTCGGCGAGCTGGTTCGTCGTCTGCGTCCCAACATACGCGACCGAAGCCGTCATGTTGGTGGCCAGGCGGCGCTCCACCGTGAAGTTCCAGCTCTGGATGTAGCCACGGTTGATCTTGCCCCAAGGACTGCGCATGTCGATGTTGCCGGGCAGCGGGATCACGCCGCTCGAAAGGTCCGGCGTCGGGATCGCGGGGATACCCTGCGCCAGCGTGCCGGGGCTTTCAAACGCCGTGTTGCTCTGGAACGTTGACGCAATCGTAAGCGGGTAGAAGCCGCGCAACGGCCGCGAGAACGGCAGAGGGTCGATCGTCATGCCATAGCCGGAACGGATAACCGTCTTGTCCGAAACGCGCAGCGCAAAACCGAGCCGCGGGGTGACGAACAGAGACTGCGCAGACAGACCCGGATTCGTCGGAATCGACCCACGGCCGCCCAGCGTAATCCGCATCGTGTTCAGATCGAGCAGTTCCAGCCCCTTGCCGCCGCCGCGCGTCATCAGCGGATACCGCTCCACGCGGACACCGTAGTTGATCGTCAGGTTGCGGTTAGCCTGCCAGCGGTCGCGCAGGTACCAGCCGAACTGCCATTCCCGTCCGGTCATCAGTTCATACTGCAGGCTCTTCGACATGCTCTCGGGCATGCCCAGCAGGAACTGGGCGAAGCCGTTGGCCTGCACCGGCGCCACGCCCCCGTTCAGCGCGGTCACGCCGCCGCCGAACTGAAAGCGTCCGCGCGGGTTATCCACTTCCGGCTGCCAGTGGTTCAACTGATGGTGCACCATGTCGAAACCCATGCGGATTTCGTGCTTGGACTTCAGCACCGACAGGTTGGTGGTGAAGGTATAGCTGCGTTCGTCACGGAACAGCGGCATCCAGCCGGCACCGAGACCATAGCTGCTCAAGCCGGAGATATTGAACACCGGCAGGCCGCTCTGGCGCGGATCCGAGCCGTTCGTGCCCGGGATGCCGAACACTTCCGAGCCCCAGTTCCTGCCGAAGTCCGTCCCCTGCACCGTCTGGTCCATATTGGTCAGGCCAAAGGTCGCGTCCCAGAGCATGGTCGGGCTGATGGTGTAGTTGGTGCCCACCGTGCCGAGGTACTGCCGGGTGAAGCCCGTGCCAGGGTCGCCGCCAACGCCGGCGCCGCCGGCCTCGCCGAGACCGAACACACCGCCCACGTCCGCATCAAGCGTCGACATCTTGAAGAACATCGTGTGCTTTTCGTTGCGGTTCCAGTTCGCCTTCCAGTCGTAGTTGTTCCGGTTGAACTTGCCGACGGCGTTCACGAAGTGGTTGTTGCCGATCGAACGGTTGGAGTTGATGATCTGGCCGCCTTCGTTATTCGGC
>CAZWDD010000426.1:0-4288 GCA_964632345.1 uncultured Solibacteraceae bacterium
CGGCACCGCAAAGGCCCGCGCCAGCAGCAGCCCGCTCACGTTCAGGCACGCGATCCCCAGCAACAGCGACACCACCCCCATCAACATCCCGAAGAACACCGACACGCCCTTGGCCTCCGTCAGCCGGTGCATCCCCGCCAGCGTCTGGACTTTGATGTTCTGCGCATACGGATACTCCCGCACCGGCAGCGTCTTTTCCCACTCCTCCACCACCACCCGCAGCCGCTCCCGCACCGCCAGCGGACTCATCCGCTCCCCCAGCCGGATGTACAGCCCCACCATCCCCCGCTCGTCTCGCGCCATCGTGTACAGGTCCGGCGACAACCCGAAGCCGAACAGCGTCCGGTGATCCTCCGGCAACACGCCCACTACCCGGTGCACCCGCCCGTCCAGCACCAGCGTCCGCCCCACCACGCCCGCATCTCCCTGCAACTTTCCCTGCCAGAACCGGTGCGTGATCACCACTCCGTCTTCATCCCCGGCCCCGATTCCCCGCCCCATCGCCAGCGGAATCCCCGCCATTTGGAACAGGTTATCGGTCACCCGTATCGCAAACAGCCGCTCGGTCACCTCCCCGTTCCGCCAGTTCACCGCCGCCTCTTCCCGCAAACCGGCTATGTCCGGGAACGCACCCCGCTCCCGCAGCGCCCGCAGGTCCGCCAGCGGCATGTGGCTCGCTCCGCCCAGCCGCGCCAGTACCAGCGTCTCCGGCTCCCGCGCCGATGGCCGGCTCGCCAGCAGCTCCATCGTCAGGCTGAAGATCGCCGTGTTCACCCCAATCCCCAACGCCAGCGAAAGCACCGCCGACGCCAGAAACCCCGGCTCCCGCCGCAGCGCCCTCGCCCCATACCGCAGGTCCGCCCAGAAGTCCTCCGCCCACCCGAAACGCCACGCCTCCCGCGTCTCCTCTACATGCCGCGCCGCCGGGCCCAACTCCACCCGCGCCCGCCGCTCCGCCTCCCCCCGCGTCAGCCCCTCCCGCTCCAGCTCATCGGCCCGCTCGGCCACATGAAACGCCATCTCCTCCACCACCGCCGCGTCCATCTCCGGCCGCCGGCCCCAGTTGCTCAGCTTCTTCCAAATCTCCATCGGAGTCTTCCAAATCTCCATCGGAGTCTCCCTATGCGTTGTCCAGCACCAGCTCAATCGCCCGGACCATCCTCCGGAACTCCGCGTCCACACGCGCCAGTTCCTTCCGGCCCTCCGGCGTCAGCTCGTAGAAACGCGCCTTTCGGTTGGATTCCGACAACCCCCATTCCGCTCGCAGCCAGCCCTTCACCAGCATCCGGTTCAACGCCGGATAGAGCGATCCTTCTTCCACCCGCAGAAACTCCCCCGACAACTCCTTGATCCGCTTCGCAATCGCATACCCGTGCCGCGGCCCGCCGGCCAGCGTCCGCAGCACCAGCAGGTAAAGCGTCCCCGGCAGCAGTTCGTTGTTGGTCGTGTCCATTTCGTTCCCTTGTCTAGACGATGTATAGCCCAGAAAGGGAAAGCTGTCAATCTCCTTCTTCCACCCTCGCCCGAACTGTCCGCCGGTCCAGTCCCAGCCGCCGCGCCGCCTCCACATACGACCCGCACTGCCGGTACACCAGCCGCGCATAGTGGTTCAACACCGCATCGGCCGTCAACTCCCCTCGCGCAAACCGGTCCTCGAAACGGTCGCCCGCGGCCGCGGCCGTCAATGGACGATACGTCTGCCGGATCAAAATGTTCCGTACACATTGCTCCAGCTCCCGGTAGTTCCCCGGCCACGCATATCCCTCCGGCAGATGCTTCCGGATCCACCCGGCCACCACCGGCAGCGCCGCCTCCGCCTCCTCCCCCACCGTCCGCCGCGTCATGTACAGCAGCAACTCCCCGAGCGCCTCCGGTTTATCGGCAATCTGCTCGGCCAGCGACGGTGTCCGCACCTGATCCGCGCACAGCCGGTAGTAAAGGTCTTCCCGGAACCGCCCCGCCACAATCTCCACCCCCAACTCCCGGTTCGTCGCCGCAATCAGCTTCCCCTCGAACCGCTTCCGCCCCGTGTCCCCCACCGCCGCATACTCCCTCGTCTCCAGCACCCGCAGCAGCTTCACCTGCACCGGCATCTCCATCTCCCCCAACTCGTCCAGAAACACCGTCCCCTGCCGCGGACACGCCTCCAGCCACCCCACCCGGTCCGCGATCGCCCCCGTAAACGATCCTCGCCTGTGTCCGAACAATTCGCTCTCAATCAACGCCGGTGACAACGCCGCCAGGTTCACCGCGAAAAAACTCTCCCCCTTCGGCGCGTCAAATCCCATTCGCCCCGGCAGAAACGGCAGATACCGCGCCCCCGCAATCGCCCGCGCCACCAACTCCTTCCCCGTCCCCGACGGCCCCGTAATCAGCGTCGGAAAATCCCCCATCCGCCCCCACATCACCCGCCGGTACCGCCGCAGATCGCACGTGAATATCGACTCCCACACCGCCGCCCGCAGCCGCGCCGCGGGCCCCGTCGACCCGATAATGTGGTCGAAAATCCGGTGAAACGCCCGCATCAACTGCCACGCACACGCGAAAAAGTGCTCCACGCTCAACGAAGCCTCGTACCGCTTCCCGGGAATTTCGAAGAAGTGTGTCCAATCGGCTGCAAACTGCCGATAGAAGGCGAAGTTTCCGTTCGCCTGGGCAAATTTTTCGTAATATCGCTGATACAGCAGCGAATGGACACACTCTTCATACAGTCCCCAATCGCCCTCATGTCCGCCAACCAGCCGCTCCCGCACCCGCTCCAGCACCGGCCCCAGCTTCTCCTGTATCCGCCACACGTTCGGCCGCACCGCCTCCGGATCGGCCACCGACACGCTCCACACTGGCTCCCCGGCCACGAAATCCTCGCCCAGCGCCCGCCGCTCCCACTCCACCCGCTCCGCCGAAAAGGGGTTAGCATAGGCAATGGCTGCCACAGCCTCCAGAAACGGACGATCGCTCGCGAGAATGGCACTGGACATAAAATGATCATATCGTGTTCGCAGAATGACTGACGAATTCTGCCAACAGCTCGCGCCTTTACCTCTGGAAGGATGAAAATGCAATCACTTACAAGCGATCCACCGGTTGGCCATCCACATGCCTCTCCTATTGGCATGACCCATTCGAGTTACGCCACTCTCCTCAAGGATCGCGGCTTCCAGTCCTTCCTCTGGACCCAGTTCCTCGGCGCCTTCAACGACAACATCTTCAAGATGATCGTCTCGGTCGCCGCCGTCGCCTACGCCTCCGGCCCCGAAGAGGGCTCGCTCTATCTCGCCCTCACCGGCGCCGTCTTCGTCCTCCCCTTCCTTCTCATGGCCGGCTGGGCCGGCCAGCTCGCTGACCGTTTCTCCAAGTCCAAGGTCCTCATCGTCACCAAGGCCTTTGAAATCCTGACGATGATCTTCGCCCTCTTCGCCCTCCAGGCCACCAGCATGCCCATGCTCCTCGGCGTCCTGTTCCTCCTGGCCGCCCAGGCCAACTTCTTCTCCCCCGCCAAATACGGCATCCTCCCGGAAATCCTCCCCGAACGCGATCTCTCCCGCGCCAACGCCCTGCTCGAACTCACCACCTTCGTCGCCATCGTCGTCGGCGGCGGCCTCGGCACCATGCTCTTTGAACACTGGAAAACCGAACAGTGGAAGATGAGCGCCCTGCTCATCGCCCTCGCCGTCCTCGGTTCCCTCATCAGTCTCGGCATCCCCAAGGTCGCCCCCTCCCCCTCCCGCGAACCCTTCCACTGGAACCCATTCACCGAAATCCTCCACGGCGTCCGCATCCTCCGCAACTCTCGCCCCATGGCCCTCACCGTCGCCGGCATCTCGTTCTTCTGGTTCATCGGCGGCCTCGTCCAGTTGAACCTCGTCGTCTACGTCAACGAGGTCATCCACGGCACCGAATCCCAGATCGGCCTCCTCGTCGCCGCCCTCGCCATCGGCATCGGCGCCGGCTCGCTCGCCGCCGGCCGCATCTCCGGCGATAAGATCGAACTCGGCTTCACCGCCCCCGCCGGCGTCTGCATGGGCATCGCCGGCTGCGCCCTCGGCGGCGCCACCTCCCAGGCCGCCGCCTTCTTCTGGCTCGTCGCCATGGGCTTCTTCGGCGGCATGTTCATCGTCCCCCTCAACGCCTTCCTGCAGGAGGAAGCCAACCCCGCCGAAAAGGGCCGCATCCTCGCCACCAATAACTTCGCCAACATGGTCGGTGTTATTCTGGCTTCCGGAGTCCTCTGGCTGCTGCATGACGCGCTCCACCTCGGCCCCCGCGCCATCTTCTTTACCGGCGGCCT
>CAZWDD010000427.1:0-4209 GCA_964632345.1 uncultured Solibacteraceae bacterium
GGAAGTGGAGGCGGCAATGGCGTGGACGGCTTTGCCGCGGAGCAGCCAGATGAGGGACGCGGCGAGGACGAGGGAAGCGAAGAAGGCGGCCCATGGAGACAGGGCGAACGCGGTGAGCTGGCGGAGCAGTGAGGCGGATTGAATGGCAGAGAGGAGCGTGAAGAGGGCCAGGAAGAGACGGGGCGAACGGAGCGGCCAGGCAAGCAGGGCGGAGACAGCCGCGAGCCAAAGAGAGAGGACGAGGGATTCGGGGCGGAGGAGGCTGTAGCCGTTGCGAATGAGGAACGAGAGGAAGGGAACCAGGAGGAGCGACGCCAGGAGGAGGGCGCGGAGGGAAAGCGGGATGGAATGGGCGGTCATGACTTGGCGCGAAAGAGGATGAGGGACCGGGGAGAGTCCGCGATGGGGAGAATGTGAGGGGAATCGAAGTGAGGGCGGAAGGCTGAGAGAACGCCGTCGAGGGAGTGGTCCGGGGAGGGGAGGCGGCCGTGCAGCATGAGCTGGGACATGGGGTCCTCCGGGGGGACGAACTCCAGAAGGAGATTACGAGAGAACTGCGCGAAGAAGCGGGCGACAGAGGCGAGAGGGATGTTGCAGGAGATGCGGAGATGGTGAATGAGGCCGAGGGCGAGGGTGAGATCGGCGCTGGCGCGGGCGGAGAAACTGAGGCGTTCTTCGTGCGCGAAGCCGAGACTGGGGCTGGGGTTGGACAGGTCCATATTGAGAGGGAGGATCCTGGTTTGTCCGTTGGACGAGCGGGCCTTGCGGTAAAGGGAATCGACACAGGCGTGGTCCTGGTCGATGGCGATGCAGAGGGAGCCGGCGCGGGCGGCGAGGAGGGAGAAGGCGCCGTCGTTGGCGCCAAGGTCGTAGACGAGCCTGGGGCGGGCACCGGAGAGGACGCTGCCGACGAGTTCAATTTTAGAGGCGCGGGCGACGTGGGAGTAGTGGGAGCGGTTCTGCGAGTAGGTAGACCAATGGGACGTGGGCGGAGGAGGGCGAAGGGATTCGACTGCACGGCGCAGGGAATGAAGCAGGGAGATCCGGACGGGAACGGGGATGAGGGAAGAGCGAGAAGGGGGGGCGGAAGAGCGGGAACGCTGGGAGAGTGAGTGGAGGTGAATGTGGCAGAGCGCGCCGAAGTGAAAGAGGCTGGAGACAGGAAGCAGTTTCGCCGTCCAGGGGAGGGAGAGGCCGTCAAGGAAGTTTGCGAGGAGCGCGGCTGCGTTGGCGGAGCCGTAATGCATGAGGAAAAGAGGGGCGAGGAACTGGCGGCAGAACTGTTCGTAGGCCACCCAGGGGGTACCCGGGTCGGGTTCGAACGAGAGAGTGTCGATGAAGATGGGCGTGGAGCCGTGGAACTGGACGTTGAAGGCCGAGGCGTCCTTGAGAGAGAGGCCATGGAGGAGTGCGCGTTCCTGGATTTGAAGGGTTAGGAGGGCGGCATCTCGTAACTGGGAGAAGGACCATTCGTAGGGATAGGAAATGAAGGGGAGTTGGGTGGGGACGATAACGGTGGCGGCGTCGTGGGGCCAGGTGTGGGAGCGGTCCTCTTCAGAGTGGTCGACAATCAGGCCGTCGGCGACGAGTTCGGCGTGAAGTCCGGAGTGCATGTAGGCGCGGTAGGCCCACTGGCCGGAGTTATTGATGACCCGCTTGAAGAGCCCGTTCTCGGAGACGATGTAGCCGGCGGGGTCGCGGAAGGACCCCGGGACCGCGCGCATGGGGGCGCGGGAGCCGAGTACAGAATCACCTGTATTGACATTCTGCACGACTGCAAGGCGGAGGTGGCGGGCTGTTGGTTACAGCGGGCCGAAAATTTATGTCGAACGGGTGCTAGACGCGGTGGTGGTCGGGGCGCCAGTAGCGGACGGCCTTTTTGATGTCATCGGGTTTGGTGTTGTGCTCGGCGGCGGAGGAGGCGAGGGCGGGGAACTCGTCATCGGAGGCGAAGCGGAGGGCGGCGATCTGGTGGACGGAGAGGCGGGAATCGAGGGGCTTGCCGGTGAGGATGAAGTGGCGGAGGGACTCTTCGGCGCGGATGGCGCGGTCCTGCGCCTTGAGGGCGAAGACGCGGGCGAAGAAGAGGGTGAGCAGGACGATGAGGGAGAGGACGAGGATGAGGGAGGCGGAGTAGAGGCGCTGGTGGTCGGAGCGGGAGAGGTAGAGGTTGACGCAGGCGCCGAGGATGGTTAGGAAGTTGATGAGGGCGGCGGCGGAGAAGAGGGGAACGCGGCGGACGTGATTGCGGTAATTTTGGGCTTCCATCGGCACTATGGTCGCATGCGGCGTTGGTAACATTGAGGGCATGGATCTGTTTGACGAGATCGTACGGTTGCGGCGGGCGGGGCAGAAGTGCGCGTTGGCGACGATTGTGCAGGTAAACGGATCGATTCCGAGCTACGAGAGCGCGAAGCTGCTGGTGCGGGAAGACGGGTCGATGATCGGGACGATCGGGGGCGGGTGTGTGGAGGCGGAGGTGTGGAACGCGGCGCGGGAAGTGATTGGTACGGAGCGGCCGCGGCACATGAAGTTTTCGCTGGGGCAGGACGCGGCGTACGACAACGGACTGATCTGTGGGGGGCAGTTGGAGGTATTTGTGGAGGCAATCGTACCGCAGCCGAAGGCTTATATATTCGGGGCCGGGCATATTTCGAAGAGCCTGTGCAAGGTGGCGACGATGGCGGGATTCGCGGTATCGGTGATCGACAACCGGGAGCAGTATGCGAACCGGGAGCGGTTTCCTGAGGCCGAGGAGGTGCACGCCGAGGAGTACGAAGATCTATTTCCGCGGCTGGCGGTGCGGGACACGAGTTACCTGATTATTGTGACGCGGGGGCACCGGGACGATATGCGGGTGTTGCGGTGGGCGATTGAGACGCCGGCGCGGTATATCGCGATGATCGGGAGCAAGCGGAAGGTGATCGGGGTGATGAAGGAGTTGGAGAAAGAGGGAGTGGGGAAGGCGGGGCTGGAGCGGCTGTTTGCGCCGATGGGGTTTGAGATCGGGGCGATTACGCCGGAGGAGATTGCGGTGTCGGTGGTGGCGGAGATGATCGCGGCGCGGCGGAATCCGGACGCGGCGTGGCGGGAGCATTCGAAGTCGATTTTCCAGACAGCGGCGTCGCGGGCGCTGATGAAGTGAAGCTGGCTGGCGTGATACTGGCGGCGGGGATGTCGCGGCGGATGGGATTTCCCAAGGCGCTGCTGCGATGGGAAGGGGAGACGTATCTGGACCGGGCGATCCGGATGTTCGGGGCGGTGTGCGGAGAGGTGGTGGTGGTGCTGCGGCCGGGCGGGGAGGCGATGCTGGGGGAGTGCCGGCGGCTGCGAGAGGCGCGGGTGGTGTTTAACGCGGACGCCGAACGAGGGCAGTTGAGTTCGCTGCAGACGGGGCTGGCGGCGGTGGAAGGGGAGGCGGTGTTGTTCAGCCCGGTGGATTACGCGCATGTGCGGGAGGAGACGGTGCGGGTGGTGGCGGCGGGCGGGGCGGCGATGATCCGGCAGCCGGAGTTCGAGGGGCGGCACGGGCATCCGGTGTGGGTGCGGCGGGAGGTGGCCGCAGCGCTGCTGGCTGAGCCGGTGGAGGGGGCGGCGCGAGACGTGGTGCGGCGTTTTGCGCGGGAGTTTGTGCGGGTGGACGATGCGGGTTGCGTAATGGATGCTGACGATCCGGAGGGATACCGGGCGGTGCGGGAACGGATGGGACGGACGGAATGAAGAAGAAGCTGTTGTGGGTGGTCGTGGGGCTGGCGTTGGTGGCGGGCGGGGCGCCGTTCTGGAATGCGGACCGGTTCGGGCCGCGAATCCGGGCGGGGCTGGAGGGGGCGCTGGGGAGGAAGGTGGAGATCGGGGCGGTGCGGCTGCATCTGCTGACGGGGCCTGGATTCAGCGTGCGGAAGGTGGTGATCCACGAGCGGCCGGAGATATCGGCCGAGCCGTTTGCGTATGTGGAGGACCTGGTGGTGCGGGTGCGGCTGCTGAGCCTGCTGCGGGGGCGGCTGGAGTTTTCGAGCCTGCGGCTGGACAAGCCGCACGTGAACCTGATGCGGCGGGCCGACGGGGCATGGAACCTGAAGGCGCTGCTGGTGCCGCCGCCGGTGGCGGCTGGGGCGGGCGGGGATGGGGGCGAGCGAGTGCCGCTGCCGGAGTTGGAGGTGCGGCGGGGGCGGCTGAACTTCAAGATCGACCACCGGAAATCGGTGTATT
>CAZWDD010000428.1:0-4176 GCA_964632345.1 uncultured Solibacteraceae bacterium
CCCGAACACCCCCGCCTCCCCCTCACCCTCTCCACCCTCCCCGTCCACCCGCCCCGCCCCGGTTGGGAACTCGGCATGATCTCCTCCGTCGCCGCCGATGGCCGCGGAACCATCTACCTCCTCCAGCGCGGCCTCTCCGCCCAACCCGTCGTCGCCATCGATACCAAGGGCCGGGTCCTCCGCGAGTGGGGCAAGGGCCTCTACCAGATTCCCCACAGCATCCGCATCGCGCCCGACGGCCACATCTGGACAGTCGATTCCGCCTCCAGCCGCATTCTCAAGTTCACCCCGCAAGGCAAGCTCCTCCTCGATTTCTCCATCGGCGAACAACCCAAACGCAGCTCCCCCTTCGTCGGCGCCGCCGATATCGCCTTCCTCCCCGATGGCCACCTCCTCATCGCCGATGGCTACGGCAACGCCCGCATCCTCGAATACGACGCCTCCGGCAAACGCCTCCGCCAGTGGGGCGTCCCCGGCACAGGCAATGGCGAACTCCACCTTCCCCACGCCATCGCCCTCCACACCGATGGCACCGTCTTCGTCGCCGACCGCGAAAACGGCCGCATCCAGCACTTCACCCGCGAGGGGAAGTATCTCAACCAGATCAACGGCCTCGGCAAGACCTTCTCGATGACTGTCCGCCACGGCGCTCTCTGGATCGGTACCCAGCCGTTCCACCTGCCCAACGGCGCCCCCGGCTGGTTCATGAAGCTCGACCCCGCCTCTGGCCGCGTCCTCGGCATCGTCGACTCCCCCGGCCACCACTCCATCGACGTCACTCCCGCCGGCGAAATCTTCACCGGCGTCCGGCCAGATCAACTCCTCCGTTTCCGCCCCCGCTAATTCGCCGCGAAGTCGTAGAGCGCCGTCGCCGTCCGCACCCACATGTGCCCGTCGGCAATCGCCGGCGTCGCAAACACCTCTTCGCCGAAGTCCCCCGACGAATGCACGCCCCAGTTCGCCCCCGCCTCCAGCACCGTCACCTTCCCGTTCCGGCTGATCAGATACACCTTTCCGTCGCCCGCCACCGGCGACGCATAATACTCATCCAACGCCCCCGGCAGCCGGCCCTGCTTCTTCATCTCTCCCGTCGCCGGATCCAGCGTCTGCAGTATCCCGCCGTTCCGGATCAGGTACAGCACATCCCGGTACAGCAGCACGCCCGGCACGTCCGGCAGCGACTTCTGATATCGCCACAACACGTGCGTCTCCGTCACGTCCCCCTTCCCGTCCAGCCGTACCGCCATCGCCGCGTTCGTCGACGTCCGCCGCATCTGGTAAACCCGCCAGTCGCGCCGGTCGTAGACCCCGTCCTTGTTCACGTCCTGCATGTCCCAGTTGCCCGGCGTCCACTCTTTCGGAATCTCGGCCTTGGACAGTTTCTTGTCCCCGTCCTGATCGAACTTCGCGATCATCTCCTCGAAGTCCGGCAGCACCAGCCGTTCCGACGGCTCGCCCCCCGGCGCCCAGCCGTTGAAGTACAGCCGGTCCCCATGAATCACCGGCGTCGACTTCACCTGATACGTCAATCCCCGCACCCTCCAGATCTCTTTCCCCGTCGCCATGTCGTAGCTCGACATCTGATAGGACCCGGGCACAATGATCTGGTTCCGGTACACCACCGGCGTCGAAAAGCTGTGCACCATGTCCGGCCGGTCCGTCTTCCACAGCGTCTTCCCCGTCGCCGCATCCACCGCCAGCAGATACGCGTCCTGGTCCTGATCGCAGATCAGAATCACGCGCCCATCCGCCCACACCGGCGACGCGCCCATGCCGTGGAAATTCGTGAACGGCCCCAGCGGGTGCCGCCACCGTTCCCGCCCGTCGCTTGTATAGGACAGCAGCCCGTAGCCGGCAAAGAACACGTAGACGTTGCTGCCGTCGCTCGCCGCACTCGGCGCTGCCGGGTCGTTCAGCGTATGCCGCTTTTCGTCCCGCACCCCCGGCGCCTCCCGCGTCCAAAGGATCTTCCCCGTCTTCCGGTCCAGCGCGAAGGTCAGCAGCCGCCCGCCCTCATGCCCCGTTAGGAATATGTGCGTCGCCGTCACCACCGGTGACGACTTGCCCCGCGGCACCGCCGTCTTCCAAACCGCCTTCCGGTCCGCTCCCAGTTCCGCCGGCAGCGGGCCGCCCTCGGCCACGCCCGCGCCATCCGGTCCGCGGAATCGCGGCCACTCGCCCGCGATTCCCGCCACTGCAATCACCGTCAGCGCCAGCAGTAGCCGCGCCACCGCTACACCACGATCTTCCACGGCGCCCGCTCGGGCCGGCTCATGTACTTCCGCAGTTCCGGCTGCGCGATCCGGTCGTTCGCCTCGTCCCAGTCCACGCGCTGCTTGGACAGGATCGAGACGTTCGCCAGCAGGCACGTCACCGTCGACTTGTAGCAGATCTCAATGTCGGATGCCGGCCGCTGCCGGGACCGCATACACTCCAGGAAGTTCGCCCAGTGCGCCACGTTCGAGTTGTTCGACGACTTCACTTCCACCACTTCCGGCGTATCCGTCGGCCCGCCCGGCTCCGGGTGGATCCGGTACAGCGAACGGTCCACGAACATCGTCCCCTTCGTCCCGTGGAACATCGTCCCGTACCCTTGTTTGAACATCGAGTTCCCGTTGAACATCCGGTTCTCATACTGCGCCAGGAACGTCGGGAACTCGTAAATTGCAGATAGCGTATCCGGCGTGTCCCGGTTGTCCTGGATCAGGAACTTCTGCCCCAACGCCGATACTGCCCGCGGCATCGCCTCGCTCATGCCCATCCGCGCGATGTCCAGCACGTGCACGCCCCAGTCGGTCATCATCCCGCCCGCAAAATCCCAGAACCAGCGGAAGTGCGAAAACGCTTTCGGATCCACGCCCCACCGGTTCGGATTGAACTCCTGCTGCGGTGCCGGCCCCAGCCACATATCCCAATCCAGATCCGCCGGCGGCTTTCCGTTCGGCGGATTCCCGATCCCCTCCACCTTCGCGTTCCCGTAGTTCCACGTCTTCACCATCGTCACTTCGCCCACGCGCCCCTGCCGCACCAGTTCGCACGCCTCAATGAAATGCTTCGCCGAACGCTGCATCGTGCCCGCCTGCACCACGCGGCTGTACTTCCGCGCCGCCTGCACCATCTTCTGGCCTTCTTCAATCGTTACGCTGATCGGCTTCTCAACGTAGACGTCCTTGCCCGCCTTGCACGCCTCCACCGTCATGTACGCGTGCCAGTGGTCCGGCGTCGAAATGCACACCGCGTCAATCGACTTGTCCGCCAGTATCTCCCGGAAATCCTTGATCGCCCGCGCCGCGCCGCCCATCTGTGCCTTCGTTTTGTCCACCGCGTTGTCCAGCGCCGGCTTGTAGACGTCGCACACGGCCGAAACCCGCAGCTTATCCTGCTTCATCGCGGCATTCATGTTGCCCATGCCCATCCGGCCCATGCCGATGAACGCCGTCTGGATCGTGTCGTTCGCCCCGAACACACGGCCCGTGAAAAGGTTGGTCGTGAAGACCGCCGCGGCGGACTTCACAAGATCTCTGCGGAGAGTTTGGTCAGACATAACTTTGGCCAGATTCTATCACGCTACCCCCACTCAAACCCCGCAATCGCATAGACATCCGCGGGCGTCGCAACAGCCCTGCCCCGCACCATCCGCAGCAGCCGCCGCACCGGCGCGAAACCCATCCGAGTAGCAACTCCCGCCGCCGCATGGGCGGGAAACAGATCCCAGAACACCCGCCCCCGCCCCTCGGCCAGCCGCCGCGCCACCGCCTCCACCGCCGCGTCATCGGTGCCATAGCACGGCCCGAAATACCACGCCGCGCTTCCCGCCCGCCCCGCGCCCCATGCCCCCTCGCACTCGGCCTGCGCATCGATCGGTATGGCCGCATGCCGCAGCGGACCCGCATACCGTCCCGCCACCGGCCCGCCCTCGGCCACCTCCCCCGCCCACCGCTCAATCGGCGCCTCGTCCACGAACCCCAGCTTTCGATACAGCGGCTCCCCCTGCGCCGTCGCGTCCAGCTTCACTGTCTCCACGCCCTGCCCGTCCACCCATCGCAGTGCATGTTCCAGCAGCGCCGTCGCATACCCGCGCCCCCGCGCCGCCGGGTCCGTCAGAACCATCCCGATCCACGCCGTCCCCTCATGAATCACCGCCGTCGCCGTCGATTCCACCCGGCCCCCCCCCGA
>CAZWDD010000429.1:0-4175 GCA_964632345.1 uncultured Solibacteraceae bacterium
GGAGACGCCGGGCGGGCGGTTGCGCTATCCGGCGACGCGAATGGGCGTTGAGGATGTGATCCGCGAGGCGTTCACCGGCGCCCGGGCGTACAAGGCTGGCTGGGAGGATTATCGCACGCGGTCCGCGAAGGGGGATCGGATGATTCCGCCGCGGCGGAATCTGCAGTTGGAGCCACTGGTGGAGGTACTGGAAGGCAAGCGGCATGTTCACGCGCATTGCTATCGAGCCGACGAGATTCTGATGCTGTTGCGGGTGGCCGACGAGTTCGGATTCAAGATTCGAACACTGCAACATGTGCTGGAGGGATACAAGGTGGCGCGTGAGATCCGCGAACACGGCGCTGGTGCGTCGACTTTCAGCGACTGGTGGAGCTACAAGATGGAGGCCTACGACGCCATCCCTTACAACGCCGCGCTGATGCACCGGAGGGGCGTACTGGTATCGTTGAACTCCGATAGCCGGGAGTTGATGCGGCACCTGAATCAAGAGGCGGCCAAGACGATCCGCTACGGCGGATTGACGGATGACGAGGCGCTGGCGATGATCACGATCAACCCGGCGAAGCAATTGGCGATTGACGACCGGGTGGGATCAATCGAGCCCGGCAAGGATGCGGATCTTGTGATCTACGACGGCCATCCGTTGTCGAACTACGCCAAGGTGCAGAAGGTGTTGATCGACGGGCGGATCTACTTTGACCGGGACAAGGACATGGGGGATCGTGAGTCCAGGCAGTCGCGAAGGAAGGACCTCCTCCAGAAGCAGCGTTCCGAGCCGCCGCAGCCGGCGAGTGGTTCGCGGAGGCCGGTATGAGAGTGTGGGCGCTTGCCATCGCAGTGACGGCTTGGGCTGCCGATGACAGCTTTGTGGTGCGCAATGTGACGATCCACCCGGTGACGGCGCCGGCGATTCCGAACGCAACGTTGGTAGTGGCAGGGGGGAAGATCGCCGATTTCGGGCCGCGAGCGCAGGCCCCGAAAGGGCTCCCGGTGGTCGACGGAAAGGGGCTTCACGTATATCCGGGGCTGATCGACTCGGCGAGCAACGTCGGGATGTCGGAAGTCAGTTCCGTGCGCGAGACGGCCGATATCGAGGAGTTGGGTGACTTCAATCCGCAGCTGCGAGCGGTGGTGGCGGTGAACCCGTCGAGTGACCACATTGCGGTGACGCGGGCCAACGGCATCACGGCGTCGCTGTTGTTCCCTGGCGGCGGCATCATCGGCGGGCAGGCCGCATTGGTGCATCTGGACGGTTGGACTTGGGAGGAGATGGCGGTGGAGCGCAACGCTGCGATGCAGATGCGGATGCCCGTGCTATCGACCAGTGCCTTTTCCTCGCTCGGCTCCGGGCGCCGGACGTTTGCGGACGCCCGTCGGCGCTATGAGGAACGGCTGCAACTACTGCGCACGTTCCTGGAGCAGGCTCGCGCGTATCAGCGCCGTAAGGCGGCGGGTGATACGGCGGTGGACAGAAAGCTGGAGGCGATGCTGCCGGTGCTGGAAGGGAAAAAGCCGCTGATGGTGTTTGCGGCTCGGAAACGGGCGGTGAAGGAGGCGCTGGCGTTCGCCGCGCGGGAGAAGGTGCGGATTGTACTGGCTGGGTTGGTGGAGCCGGGAGAGACGCTGCGCGAGATCGCAGCGAGGAAGATCCCCGTGATCCTTCCCGAGACGCTCGCCCTGCCGATCGAAGAGGACGACGCTTATGACGCGCCCTTCACCCTGCCGGGCGAACTGCACCGGGCGGGCGTGTTGTTCGCTTTCGGGTCTTTCAGCGTACAGTTCGCGCGCAACCTGCCATTTCAGGCGGCCAACGCCGTGGGCTTCGGACTGCCGCGGGAAGAGGCGATGAAGGCGGTGACGATCAATGCCGCGCGAATCTGGGGGGTGGATGACCGGATGGGGTCGATTGAGAAGGGCAAGTGGGCGGACGTGATTCTCACGGACGGCGACCCGCTTGAAGGGCGCACCCAGGTGAAGCGGATGTGGATTCAGGGCCGCCCGGTGAGCCTGGAGACGCGCCATACGCGGCTTCGCGATCAGTATGAGAAGCGTCCCTAGCTTGCGGGGTGGGTTTCCACGGAGTGGTTCACCGGTCGAATGGTACGCATATACGCGTAGATGGCCGATAACTCTTCGCGCGAGAGCTTCGACAGCGCCATCCAAGGCATGATGGTGAAGCTTTCCTGGGTCACTGACGGCACGCCTTCGTGGGCGTATTTCCGGTACTGATGGAAGCGCTCAATGAACTCCGCTTCACTCATCTTGCCGATGCCAGTATCCGGGTCCGGGGTGATGTTCGCGCTGACGGCCTTGAATTCTCCTACCCGGAATGCTTCGCCACCGGCGAACGCCATCCCGTCAATGGGCTGCCCTTTTTCCTGCGGCGTGTGGCATCCGCCACAGCCGGCGATGGTCACCAGATATTTGCCCCAAGACAGCTTGTCTGATTGGTCCACTGTCGCCACGTTGCGGGCGGGCGCAGGCGCCGCGGTAATCAGGAAGTTCACCGGGAAATTGAGGCGTGTTCGGGGCAGGGCATTGCGAATGGCAGGCAGGGAGTTCAGATAGGCCACCAGGGATTGCACATCGCTGTCGCTCATCTTTGCGAGCGCGTGGTAGGGCATCATGGGGAACAGCGCGCGGCCGTCGCGGCTGACTCCTTCCCGGATGGCACGAATCTTCTCCCCATCGGTCCACGAACCGATGCCTGTCTCGACGTCGGGGGTGATATTCGGCGCAACCACATCACCCGGCAGTCCGAGTTCGGGCGGGAACTGCCATCCGCGCCCGCGCGCGCCGGCAACCACCGGGCCGGAGAAGGCGGACCAGTCCCGTTGCGAGTGGCAGCCGTCGCAATCGGCCAGGATGGTGAACAGATACTCCCCGCGGGCGATGTTCGCCTGTGTCATCGGAACCTGGATCGACTCCGGCGGTAGCGCGTTCGGGGCTCGAAGGGCCAGGTAGGCGAATCCGCCCGCGACAAGAGTCGCGAGGCTCATGGCGCCTGTCAAGAGTGTTCGTTTCCACATATTCTGCCTGCTTTCTGGTTAATAGGCGGAAATGAAGCGGCAATCGGTTCAGGGCAAGCGTCTCGGACGGAATTTGCTCCGCCGCGTCCGAGCGTCGAGGGTGGCGTTCGAGAACTCCTCGTCGTGAGAAATCGACAAATCCTTTACGAATTTCTAACCGGTTTGACGGAAATCTGCAATGATACTAAGAGCGAATCCGAGAGTCATGCGGACCAGACCGATTGATGGTACGGGAGCGGCCGCTGCACGGGCAGCGAACGGGGTGATGCTTGATGTTCCCCTGCCGCGATGGTTGGGCGTGTCAGCCATCCACATTGAAGATGCGGAGGTGGACGAACGTCCGGATTTTCTGAGAGTCCGTGGCCATGCTGGGGCGATTCGCGTCGAAGTGTTATACCGCGGACCGGCGCGGCAGTACCGTCACGTGGTTCTGGGGTCGGTACCTGCGTTGGAGAGGATTCCTTTTGGGGATTTCGCCGTTCGCGGTCGCGAGCTGCATTTTTCCGGAATTTTGCACCCGCGGTGGTCGTTTCACGGGAAATTGCTGTTGGACGGTGTCGTCATTCCACTGACGGCCTCCGAACCGTTCGGACCGTGGGCGCTGCAGTTGGCGCCTGGGAGGAATGTGCGGCTTGAAGATCCGTCGGGCTTAGACGCGCTGGCCGGAGGAGTTGCCTGGCGGGAGTCGATGCCGAAGGGGTTGGTGTGGAACCTGACGGCGCTTTCGATGCTCTACTCGCCGGCGCTCAACCGGATCACTGGATTTTCGTGGACGTTGATGGCAGCCACACCGATTCCGGTGGATGGACTGGCACTGCCTGCTTCGCTTGAATCGTTTCAATTCGGTTGCGTTTCGGCGCGCAGCATGGCCATCAGCGCTGGCGGACGTTTCCGGGTGGCCGGCTGTGTGCTCGATGCCACGCTTGATATCGTCACACTTCAATTGCGCGTGAGTGCCGAACGCGGGGCCGCCGATTGGGACCGGTTACGCGCGTCAAGGCTCTTTGCTGCGATGCGTCAGACGGTGACAACGCGCCCTGGGGCGTTGCTGTCCGACGTGCGTCTGGAAATGGAGTGCGAGTACATGAATGGCCGGATTCACGCGACGCTGGTGCGGGCTACCGCCGCCAATGTGCGGGGCCAGCA
>CAZWDD010000430.1:0-4162 GCA_964632345.1 uncultured Solibacteraceae bacterium
GTTATTATCGACCCCGTCCAGCAGATACTGATTGAACTCCTCCCGCGCCCCCGACGCGTGCATCGCAAACGCCCCACGCGACGACAACTCCGAATCCTGCACCGGCGGCGCAATCCCCGGCGCCAGCAGCGCCAACTGCAGAAAATCGCGCCGGTTCAACGGCAGTGACCGGATCCGCTCGGCGTCCAGCGTCAGGCCGATCTGCGCCGATTCCGACGCCGCTCGCGTCGAATCGGCCACCTCAATCCCCGTCTGCGTCCCCGCCAGCCGCAGCGAAACGTCCTCCCGCCGCGTCTGCCCCGGCGCAATCTCAATCGCCTCCCGCGTCAGCGGCGCGAACTTCGGTAGCGCCACCGTCAGCCGGTAGGCCGCCGCCGGCAACTGCGGAAACACGTACCGGCCGTCGGCTCCCGTGAAAACCTCCCGCCGGTAGGCCCGCGCAGGGTCCTCCAGCACAACGGGCGAATTCGGAATCGCGGCGCCGGACGGATCGGTAACCCGCCCCGTCAGCCCGCCGGTAGTCACCTGGGCAGCGGCGGACAGAGACAGCAGGAGCAAATACAAATACTTCACACTCTTCAGTTTACTTTTCTTCACAAAACCGCTCCAAACATCCCGCCTGAGACAAATCCCCCCCGCCGCCGACTACCTTCCATATGGACGGAAATCTCCCAGCAAAACGCGCCGTTTGGAATGAGCCAATGCTCATCCCGGCCATCGGCGTTGCCGCCGGTATTCTGCTCCACCAACTCGCCGAGTGGGCCATCGCCGAAGCCATCCTGGTCGGCGGCCTGTTCGCCATCCTCGCCATGATCCCCGGCCTCCCCTGGCGCCGCCGCCTCTGCGCCGGCCTGGCCGCCTGTGCCCTCGGCGCCGGCGCCGCCTCCTTCCACCGCCCCGGCCCCGCCCCCCGCATCGACGCCTCCGCCAGCGAGTCCGTCCTCCTCGAGGGCTGCGTCGTCGAACCCTCCGTCTTCAGCGAACATCGCGAACAGTTCACCCTCGAACTCGCCCCCGACGCCCGCGCCCGCGTCTCCCTCAACCTCCGCGAGGGCCAAGTCCCGCCCAAGCTCCGCTACGGCCAGCGCGTCGAAGTCGAAGGCCGCGTCCGCGCCCCGCACAACTTCGGCAACCCCGGCGCCTTCGATTTCGAGGGCTACCTCGCCCGCCGCAACATCTTCTGGAACGTCAGCACCCGCACCGGCGCCGAAGTGAAACTACTCGACGGCCACTGCGGCGACGCCGTCGCCGGCTGGCTCTTCACCCTCCGCTCGGCCGCCCTTGAACGCCTGGAGTCCCTCTACGCCGGCGACGAGTACAAAACCATTCTCATGCAGGCCGTCCTCATGGGCGAAAATACCCGCCTGGAGAAGTCCTGGACCGAGCACTTCCGCCGCACCGGCACCTATCACGCCCTCGTCATCAGCGGACTCCACCTCACCGTCCTCGCCGGCTATCTCCTCATCCTGCTCCGCTACACCACCGGCCGCCCCGCCCTCGCCATGGTCCTCGCCTTCGCCGCCGCCTGGATCTACGCCGGCGCCAGCGGCATGACAGCCCCCGTCGCCCGCGCCGCCGGCGGCTTCACCCTCTTCCTCATGAGCCGTTTCTGGAATCGCCAGACACATATCCTCAACGCCCTGGCCGTCGTCGTCGTATGCTTCCTCCTCGCCGACCCCGGCCAGCTCTTCGAAGGCAGCTTCCAACTCAGCGTCCTCAGCGTCCTTGCCATCGGCGCCCTCGCCGGCCCGCTCTTTGAAGCCCACACCCGCCCCGTCGTCACCGGCCTGCTCGACCTCGGCAAACACCAGCGCGATGTCGACCTCCCCTGGAACATCTGCTCCCTCCGCGTCGAGGCCCGCCTCGCCGCCCAGACCGTCGCCGTCTGGACCCGCGTCCGCGAAAAGCACTGCCTCGCCCTCGTCTCCGCCGTCGCCCGCACCGCCGTGCAGCTCTATGAGATCTTCATGCTCTCCGCCGTCGTCCAGGTCGCCCTCGCCCTGCCCATGGCCATGTTCTTCCACCGCGTCTCCATGAGCGGCATGCTCGCCAACGTCCTCATCGTCCCCCTCATGAACGCCGTCGTCGTCATCGGCTTCCTGGCCGTCCTCACCAACCTCCGCCCCCTCGCCTGGGCCGCCGGCAAACTCCTGGAGGCCTCCCGCTGGCTCGCCGAATTCTTCTCCGCCCTCGAACCGGCCTGGCGCATTCCGGACCCGCCCCTCTGGCTCGCCCTTGCCTTCACCGCCGCCCTGCTCTCGCTCGCCCTCGTCGCCCGGCGCCCGGGCCGTCTCCGCTGGGCTGCCGCCGCCGGCGTCCTCGGCCTCTTCGCCCTCCTCGTCGCCCATCCCTTCTCCCCACAACTGGCTCCCGGCCGCCTGGAGGTCACGGTCATCGACGTCGGCCAGGGCGATAGCGTCCTCGTCGTCACCCCCGATGGCCGCACCCTCATCGTCGATGGCGGCGGCATCCCCGCTTTCAAGGGCCGCCCCAAACCGAAGATGGATATCGGCGAGGATGTCGTCTCCTCCTACCTCTGGACCCGCTCCATCCAGCGCGTCGACGCCCTCGCCCTTACCCACGCCCATGAGGATCACAGCGGCGGCCTCGCCGCCCTCATCGCCAACTTCCGCCCCCGCGAACTCTGGGTCGGCGCCATGGGCGAAAGTCCGGTCTGGCAGCGCCTCCGCGCCGTCGCCGAGGCCAACGGCGTTACCATCGTCCCCCGGCGCGGCGGCGATTCCTTCGCCTTCGGTGGCGCCCAATTCCGCGTCCTCGCCCCGTTCCCGGACCATGTCCCCACCGAAGCCCCACGCAACAACGACTCCCTTGTCATGTCCGTCGGCCTCCACGGCCGCCGCTTCCTCCTCACCGGCGACGCCGAAAAGGAGGTCGAATGGCGCCTCGCCGACGAACGCGCCGTCCCACCCGTCGACGTCCTCAAGCTCGGCCACCACGGCAGCCGCTCCTCCTCCACCGAGGAGTTCCTCGCCCTTGCCCGCCCCTCCTTCGCCGTCGTCTCCGCAGGCCTCGACAACCTCTACCGCCATCCCCACCCGGACGTCGTCGCCCGCCTCGAAAGCCAGGGCGTCCGCATCCTCCGCACCGACCGCGGCGGCCAGATCCGCTTCCTCACCGATGGCCGCCGCCTGGAAGTCTCCACCTTCCGCGGCGTTCTATAGCCCTACTCTCCCGAAGCCCAAGCCACCCGGAACTCCGGATACAGCGTCAGCCCCCCGCACGCGAATATCGTCTGCCCCGTGATGTAGGACGCTTCGTTCGACGCCAGGAACGCGAACACCGCCGCAATCTCCTCCGACGCTCCCGCCCGCCCCATCGGAATGTGGCTTTCCACCTCGCCCCGCGCCTCCGGGTCGTGCCGCCAGCTGTCGTTCATCCGCGTCTCAATCGCCCCCGGCCCCACCGCATTCACCCGTATCCCGTGCGCCGCATACTCCAGCGCCAGCGATTTCGTCATGTTCTCCATCCCGCCCTTCGTAATCGAGTAGCTCAGATACTTCGGCTTCGGAATGATCTCGTGCACCGAGGAGTTGTTCAGGATCACCCCACCCCGCCCCTGCTGCAGAAAATGCCGCAGCGCCTCCCGCGAACAGAGAAACGGGCCCCGCAGGTTCACCCCCAGAATCCGGTCAAAATCCGCCGTGTCCATCTCATGCGCCGCCGATGGCTTCTGGATCCCGGCGTTGTTGATCAACACATCGATCCCCCCGAACGCCCCCGTAAACTCCTCGAACATCCGCCGCACGTCCGCCTCCGCCGCTACGTCGGCCTGGATCGTCACTTCCCTCCCCGGGCTCTGCCGCGCCGCCGCCGCCAGCCGCCGCGTCTCCTCCGCCGCCTCCGCGCCGCGGTAGTAATTGATCCCGACATTGGCCCCCTCCCTCGCAAACCGGATGGCGATGGCCTGGCCGATCCCGGCCGACGCGCCGGTGATCAATACGTTCTTTCCCTGCAGACGTTCCATAGATATAGGTTTCCATAATGTGTGCCCCCGCGGGAACGTGGCAAAATAGTAGGTTCGGGCTGAGTTTGAGCCCAGTCCCCCCCATACACACAAGAAAATGAAGTCTGGCGATACCCTTTCCCTTTCCTTTGGCCTGCAGTTTGAGGATTTGTACACGTCGGAGGGCCTGGCCAAGGT
>CAZWDD010000431.1:0-4162 GCA_964632345.1 uncultured Solibacteraceae bacterium
CGTTGACGCCGGAGGGGGGGCCGAGTGGGCGGCGGCTGGTGTTGCCGGATGCGGTGGGGGCGGGAGCGGGGGAGCTGGTTTACTGGTCGAAGGGGAAGGAATCGAGCTTTCCGTTTCTGCCGGGCGAGGTGCCGACGGAGATGACTATCGTTGGGATTGTGGATTCGCTGCAGGTGGACCGGGGGAGCTGAGGGATGCTGATTGCGCGGATCATCGGGGACGTGACGGCGACGCATAAGCATGCGAGCCATGAGGGGCAGAAGCTGCTGCTGGTGCAGCCGCTGGAGCTGGACCTGGCGACGCCGCGCGGGGATGCGGTGATCGCGGTGGACGCGGTGGATGCGGGGTTGGGCGACCTGGTGCTGCTGGTGACGGAGGGCTACAGCGCGATGACGAGCGTGGGCCGGCCGGAATCACCGATCGATATGGCGGTGCTGGGTGTGATCGACCGGGTCGATCTGGTCCCCGCGGCGGCGGTTGCGGACGTCCCGCCGGCGGTGTAGCAGAATGGCGGCGACGGCGCCGCCGCAGGCGAGGCGCAGGAGGGCGAGGGCGCCGAACATGCGCTGGAGGTTGGCGTAGCGGGCGTGTTCGCTGGCAGCGTCGCCGGCGGCGCGGAAGTCGAGCATGCGGCCGTAGGAGATGACCTGCGGGGCGAGCAGGAACTGGGAGGCGAGGGCGGTGAGCAGCATGAGGCAGGCGAGGATGGTTGCCGGGCGGCTGTCGTTGCGCAGGAACAGGAGGCAGAAGAGGGCGAACAGGAGGGCGAGTTCGACGAGGCCGAAGCCTTCATAGAGGGCGCGGATGAGCTCGGCGGCGGCGTAGCGGAAGAGGGGGGCGGGGTCCGGGCCGGGGGCGGCGGGCCTGGCGAGGGAGTTGGCGATGCGGGAGGAGAGGAGCGAAACGGCGCCGATGGCACACACCAAACCGAACCACGCGCCGAGCAGGAGTGCGGTGAAACGCCTCGTATGCATATAAACTGGCAATTCTACCCTATGATGCGCCGCCGCCAATTTCTGCAGGTTCTCGCCGCCCGGCCGGCGCGGCCGAATATCATTCTGGCGATGGCGGACGACCAGGGGTGGGGAGACACGTCCTACAACGGCCACCGCATCCTATCGACGCCGCATCTGGACGCGATGGCGGCGGCGGGCGTGCGGTTTGACCGGTTCTACTCCGGGGCGCCGGTGTGTTCGCCGACGCGGGGCAGTGTGCTGACGGGGCGGCATCCGTTTCGCTACGGGATCTTCTTTGCGAACGCGGACAACGGGCCGGACGCGCCCTCCAAGTACGCGCTGCCGGGCCGGGAGCAGACGCTGGCGGAGTATCTGAAGCGGCTTGGGTATGCGACGGGGCATTTCGGGAAGTGGCATCTGGGGGACTTTGCGGGGCCGATGCAGTCCTCGCCGGCCGACAACGGGTTCGACGAGTTCTTTTCGACGACGCGGAAGGTGCCGACGGTGGACCCCGATGGGTACTGGACGCAGAAGGGGCGGGTGGCGGGGCCGCTGGAAGGGGACGACTCGCGGATTCTGATGGACCCGGCGATCGCCTTCATCGAGGGGGCGGTGCGGCGGGGGCAGCCGTTTTTCGCGGTGATCTGGGTCCACGCGCCGCAGGAACCGGTGGTGGCGACGCAGCGGCACCGCGCGCCGTATACGCAGTATCCGGGCAAGCCGGAGCATTACTACGGGGCGATTGCGGCGCTGGATGAACAGATGGGGCGGCTGCGCGAGACGCTGCGCTACCTGAAGGCCGAGCAGGATACGATGCTGTGGTACTGCAGCGACAACGGACCGGAGGGAGACAGCCAGGCGTACCGCTCCCCTGGGAGTGCGGGCCCGTTCCGCGGGCGGAAGCGCAGCCTGTTTGAGGGCGGCATCCGAGTGCCGGCGATATTGGAGTGGCCGGCGCGATTCCCGAAGGCGCGGGTGGTGAAGGCGGCGGCCTCGACGAGCGACTATCTGCCGACGATCCTGGCGGCGCTGGGGCAGCCCATTCCGAAGGAACTGGATGGCATTGATCTGCATCCGCTGCTGGATGGACGGCGGGCGAGGCGCGAGTCGCCGCTGGCGTTTGAGACGATTCTGGATACGCGGGGATCGCCGAAGCTGTGCTGGCTGGAGGACCGGTGGAAGCTGCTGACGGACCTGGACGGGACGCCGGAGATGCTGTTCGATCTGGAAGCCGATCCGGGGGAATCGACGAACGTTGCGGAGCGCCACCCGGAAATCTGTGACGCGCTCCGTGGCAAACTCAAAACGTGGCGCGCGTCGTGCACGCGCAGCCGCCAAGGACTCTGAATTATGCGTACATTTTTGTTCCTCGCCTCTCTCCCGCTGCTGGCCGCCGACGCGGACCTGATTCTGCAGAACGGCAAGATTGTGACCGCCGACGCGCGGTTCTCGATTGTACAGGCCGTGGCGATCAAGGGGGGCAAGATTGTCCGGACGGGGGCCAGCGCCGCCGTGCTGGCGGCCGAGAAGGGGGCGGGGACGCGGGTGGTGGACCTGGGCGGGCGGATGGTGCTGCCGGGGTTGATCGATGCGCACGTCCATGCGATCGGGGCTGGGCTGAGCGAGTTCAAATCGAAGCTGCCGCCGCTGGATTCGATCGGCGATATTCAGAACTACATCCGGGAGCGGGCCAAGACGACGCCGGCTGGGGAATGGATCGTGGTGCCGCGGACGCTGCCGCCGCGGCTGAAGGAGCAGCGGTTCCCGACGGCGAAGGACCTGGACGTGGTGACGACGCATCCGGTGGCGTTTGACGGCAGCTATGTGTGGTCGGCGAACACGATGGGGTTGAAGATCAGCGGGATCACGCGAAACACGCCGAACCCGCCGGGCGGGGAGGTGGTGAAGGGCCCGGATGGGGAGCCGAACGGGATTTTGCGGGCGGCGAGCGGACTGTTGAAGGGGATTCGGGACGAGGCGCGGGCGTCGGAGGCGGAGCGGCAGCAGGCGCTGGAGACGATGCTGAAGCTGTACGCGGCGGCGGGTTTGACGAGCATCGGGGACCGGGCCGTGACGGCGCCGGACGTGGCGACGTATGAGGCGTTGAAGGCGCAGGGGCGGCTGCCGGTGCGGGCGGTGCTGACGTGGCGGATCAACGCGGCGCGGGCGGTGGAGGAGATTGAGAAAGAGATCAACGCGAAGACGTGGGCGACCAATCAGGGCGATGACTGGCTGAAGTTCGGCACGTTCAAGGTGACGCTGGACGGCGGGCAGTCGGTGGGGACGGCGTATCAGCGGATGCCGTACGGGTCCTACGGGCGGCAGCTGTACGGGCAGACGAACCCGGATGCGCGCGGGACGCTGTTTGTGGACCGGGAGAAGCTGACGCGGATCTTCCGCGCGGCGCGGAACAAGGGCTGGCAGTTGACGTCGCACGCGCAGGGCGGGGCGGCGATCGATGTGCTGCTGGACGCGTTTGAGGCACTGGACAAGGAGAAGCCGATTGCGCCGACGCGGTCGCACGTGATGCACGGGAGCTTTATGAGCGCCGAGGCGGTTGCGCGGATGAAGAAGATGGGCATTCTGGCGGATGTGCAGGGCGGTTGGCTGCACTTCGATGTTCCGGCGCTGGAGCAGGTGTTCGGATACAAGAACATGCGGTATTTCTATCCGCTGCAGTCGTATCTGAAGTCCGGCATTATCATCGCCGGCGGGAGCGACCATATGATCGGCCACGACAAGAACCGCGCGGTGAACGCGTACAACCCGTTCTTCAATATGTGGATGTCGATTTCGCGGAAGACGCGGGAGGGGAAGTTGATTTACCCGGAGGAAAAGATCACGCGGGAGCAGGCGCTGCGGATGTATACGAACGGTTCGGCCTACATTCACTTTGCCGAGAAGACGCTGGGGTCGCTGGAGGCCGGCAAGTATGCCGACCTGGTGGTGATCGACCGTGATTATCTGGCCTGCCCGGAGGACGAGATCCGCAACATTCAGCCGGTGGCGACGATGGTGAACGGGAAGCTGGTTTACGGGAGCCTGTAGGAGCGGTCCCGCGAGGGGGGGAGGGTCCTACATGCGGTTGTTTGTTTTCAACCACTTCTGGGACGGTCCTGCGAAAAAATCTATGTAGTTTTCAAAGAGCTGAAAGTGCGAAAAGGGCCTGTCCGCTGGTGGCGGCAGGCCCTTACACTTTCAGTATA
>CAZWDD010000432.1:0-4128 GCA_964632345.1 uncultured Solibacteraceae bacterium
GGCGAAGAAGGTGGACGGCGTGCCGGCGTATAAACTGGCGCGGCGGGACGAGGCCGTGGAGTTGGCGGCGGTGCCGGTGACGGTGCATGAGTTGACGCTCAAGGGAGTGGCGGGGGCGGTGGCGAGCCTGCGAATCCACTGTTCTTCGGGCACCTATGTGCGGAGCATCGCGCACGAGCTGGGGCGGGCGCTGGGATGCGGGGCACATCTTTCGGCGCTGCGGCGGACGCGGGCGGGGCGGTTTGGAATCGAGCAGGCGCGGACGCTGGAGGAACTGTCGGGGCTGGGGGCGGAGAAGCGGCTGGAGGAGGCGCTGATCCGCGCGGTGGACCTGCTGCCGGATTTTCCGGCCGAGCGGGTGGACGTGACGACGGCGGTGCAGATCCGGCAGGGTCGGGATTTCCGGGTATCGCCGTTCCGGGTGCGGAATGGCGCGCCGTTTGTGCGGGCGGTGGATGGGGAAGGGGAACTGGTGGCGATCGGGGAGTTGAAGATGCCGAACCTGTACCATCCGATGCTGGTTTTGTAGATTCCGGGAACAATTGGGGGGCCGGATGCGTTCCTGTGAAAGGAGTCGTCTATGATCCGCGGAATGTTGGGACTGGGGCCGCTGCTTCTACTTCTGGGCGGGTGCACGCACGAGGAGCGCCGCGAAGTGCGGGAGGAGTTGCGCGATGCGCGGCAGGAGGTGCGGAAGGCCGCGCGCGAAGTGCGCAACGAGATCCGGGAGGCGACGCGGGACGCCCCGCGCCAGGTGCGGCGGGCGGCCGAAGAGGTGCGACGAGATGCCGAGCGGGCCGCGAGGGAGTTGGAGCGGGAACTCGACCGCGAGGAGCGTTCGCGGTCGCGAGAGCATTGATCAGCTCTTCTTGCGGCCGACCCAGCCTTCCTTGTTGACCTGACGGCCGCGGCCGATGCCGAGCGCGCCATCCGGAACGTTTTCCGTGATCACCGAACCGGCGGCGACATAGCTGCCGCTGGCGAGTGTCACCGGGGCGACGAGGGTGGAATTGCTGCCGACGAAGACGCCGTCGCCGATGGCGGTGGGGTGTTTGTGGACGCCGTCGTAGTTGCAGGTGATGGCGCCGGCACCGATGTTGGTCTTGGCGCCGATGGAGGAGTCGCCGAGATAAGCGAGGTGATTGGCCTTGGCGCCGTCGCCCATGGTGGTGTTTTTCAGTTCGACGAAGTTGCCGATGTGGACCCCGGCGCCGAGGCGGTTCTTGAGGCGGAGCCGGGCAAAGGGGCCGATGCGGGCGCCGGTGGCGATGTCGGTGTCGTCGATGACGCAGTAGGGTTCGATGTTCACACCGGCGGCGATGCGGCTGTTGGAGATGACCGAGCCGGCGCCGATGCGGGCGTTTTCGCCGATCTCGGTGTTGCCGAGCAGGCGGGTGTGGGATTCGATGACGGTGTCTGGCCCGACGGTGACGTCGAGATCGATGGTGACGGTTTCGGGGCGTTCGATGGTGACGCCATCGAGCATGAGTTCGGTGGTTTTGCGGGCACGGAAGAGGCGGTCGACTTCGGCGAGTTCGACTTTGGTGTTGATGCCGAGTAGCTCGGAGGAGTCGGCCATGATCTGGCCGTCGACGCGGTGGCCGTGGGCGCGGAGGATCTCGACCATGTCGGTGAGGTAGAACTCGCCGGCGGGGTTGTTGGTGGTGATGGAATCGATGTGGCGCCAGAGGAGAGCGGCGTCGAAGCAGTAGATGCCGGAGTTGATTTCGTTAATGGCGCGTTGGGATTCGTTGGCGGCCTTGTATTCGACGATGGCTTCGACGCCGCCATCGTCACCGCGGATGATGCGGCCATAGGCGGCGGGGTCGTCGAGTTCGGCGGTGAGGACGGTGGCGGCGGCATTACCGGAGACCTGCTGCATGACGAGGCGGGCGAGGGTGGCCTCCGACAGGAGGGGGACATCGCCGTAGAGGACGACGAGGTGGCCGTCTGCAGGGGCGGCCTGGCGAGCGCAGCGGAGGGCGTGGCCGGTGCCGCGGGGAACATCCTGGAGGGCGGTGCGGACGCCATAGGGGGCGACGGCGGCGGCGACGCGCTCACTCTGATGGCCGACGACGGTGACGATGCGGTTCGCGGGCGCGATGGTGAGGGCGGTGCGGACGACATGTTCGACGAGGGTGAGGCCGCCGGCGCGGTGGAGAACCTTGGTGGTCTGCGACTTCATGCGGGTGCCGAAGCCGGCCGCCAGGATGACAACGGAAAGGGAGGACGAAGACATGGAGACTGTTTCTATGATCGCTCATGCGCCAAGAGCAGCCTGCGGCGCCGGCCAAGTTTGGCGAGTTTGACGATGAGGGCGGCGGTGCGTTCGGGGCTATGGCGGATTTTGGCGCCGCTATCGGCGAGCGGGGCCTGGAGGACGCGGACGCCCATGGCGGTGAGGCGGGCCAGGTCGTTGACGACGGGGGTGGCGCGTTGGGCGGCGTACTGGCGGAGGACGCCGGTTTCGATGGGGTTGCGGTTGACGACGACGTAATCGAGGAGGCGGCCGGCGTTGGAGCGGCTGACGCCGCAGTGCTTGAGGATGGCGGCGACGTGATCGGCGGCGGTGAAGTTGACGGTTTCGCCGGGCTGGCCCATGAGGTTAGTGATGTAGGCGCGGACGCCGGTGGCCTTCATGATGGCCTGGGGGATGCGGCGGACGAGGAGGTTGGGGATGACGCTGGTGAACAGAGACCCGGGGCCGAGGGTGATGAGGTCTGCGTCGCGAATGGCGTCGAGGGATTCGGCGAAGGGTTCGGGGGCGTGGGGGCCGATGAAGATGCGGTCGATGGGCTCGCGGCTCTTGCTGATGTTGCTTTCGCCCTGGACGATGCGGCCGTCGGCGAGTTTGGCTTCGAGCACGACGTTTTCGGCGGTTGAGGGGATAATGTCGCCGCGGGAGGCGAGGATCTCAGAAGAGAGGCGGACGGCGCGGGCGAAGTCACCGGTGAGGTCGGTGAGAGCGGTGAGGAAGAGGTTGCCGAAGCTGTGGCCCTTGAGGCCGCGTCCTTCCTTGAAGCGGTAGCGAAACATCTGGCTGAGGAGGGCTTCGTCTTCGGAGAGAGCGACGAGGCAGTTGCGGATGTCGCCTGGGGGGAGGACGGAGAAGTCCCGGCGGAGGCGGCCGGAGCTGCCGCCGTCATCGGTGACGGTAACGATTGCGGTGATGCGGACGTGGGGGCGTTCGGGCGTGGCCCAGGCCTTGAGTCCGTGGAGGAGGGTGGAGAGTCCGGTGCCGCCGCCGATGAGGACGACGTGGGGGGGGCGCCGCGCGAAGGCGGGAGCAGGGGAGGCGGACCGGGAGTTAGTGGACAAGATCCCGGATCGCCTGATGCTGCAGTAAGTCGTGGAAGTCCGAGTCGGTGCGCGCGCTGGCGCGATTGGCGGGTTGGATTTCGATGGACTTGGCGAGGTGCATCGCCGCGGCGGGGATGTCTCCCTGCAGACCCTTGACGAGGGCGAGGGTGTATAGGACGTGGTCCGCGCGCGGGGCTAACTGCAGGGCCTGATTCAGATACCGTTCGGCGGCAGCGAGATCCCGGCGATTGGCGAGCGCAAGGCCGTAGGCGTAGTTATCTTCGGCGGTCTGAAAGCGCGGGGCATCGCGTTCGAGGCGCTGCCGGCACATGCTGGCATGCATGCGGGCGGCCTGGGAGATGGACACGTCGACGCCTTTTTCAGCAGTTTCAAATAGAGGCAACGCGGCCTTGAACTCCCGTTTGTGGAAGAGGGTCATGGCCTTGTCAAAGGCGGTCATCTGTGTGTCGGCCGCGGTTGCCTTGGCCGTACTGGTTTTGGAAATGGCCTTCTCCTGATTACCGGTCGAACTGTTTGTTTTCGACTTGGACATGGATCACCAATATAGATGATCTGAGGGGACATATGTTGCACCCCGATATTTCATTATCGAACAAATGGAATGACTATAGGAGGAAGAAGAGGCTGAGGCGCCGGAGGCCGAGGTTTTCGAATAAGCGGCGGTCGAGAAAACTCTTCTCCAGCAGAGCGAGTTCGGCGGCGGAGAGGCGGGAGCGGTGCGGGCGGAGTTCGGCATCGAGTTCGTGGCGGGCGGCGGCGAGTTGGGCCTCGGTCTGCGCGGCGCGAGCCTGCGCGAGAATCCTGTCT
>CAZWDD010000433.1:0-4118 GCA_964632345.1 uncultured Solibacteraceae bacterium
TCCGCCACCTCGCCGGGCTCACCCAGCTCCAGGAGCTCGATCTCTCCGGCGCCCGAATCTCCGACGCCGGCATCGCCCACCTTCGTGGCTTGACCGCTCTCCGCCGCCTCCACCTTCGCGGCGCTTCCGCCACTGATGCTTCCCTCGAAATCCTTGCCGCCATGAAGGATCTTCGCACCGTCGATCTCTACCGCACCAAAATCACCAACGCCGGCCTCTCCCGCCTCCAGCCCCTCCGCTCGCTCACCGACATCGACCTCCGCTACTCCCGCGTCACCGCCAACGGCGTCGAATCCCTCCGCGCTGCCCTCCCCAAGGCAAAAGTCCAGTACGTCGGCGCGGCCTCGGTCCAATCCAAGAACGCCGGCGCCGCCCGCCCCGCCGCCGAAACCCCCGCCGCCATCGCCGAATGGGTCCGCGCTCTCGGCGGCGCCGCCGAACTCCAGGCCGGCAAACTCCGCAAGGTCTCTCTCGCCGCTACCCCCGTCAGCGATGAGCAGCTCGCCTTCCTCGCCCGCCTCGATTCGCTCGAATCCCTCGACGCCCAGGCCACCCAGGTCGGCGACCTCGGCCTCGCCTCTCTCGCCAATCTTACCTCCCTCCGCGTCCTCGACCTGAGCAACACCACCGTCTCCGACGCCGGCCTCGCCCGCCTCGCCAAACTCCCCAATCTCGAAGTCCTCCGCCTCGCCGGTACCCTCGTCGAAGGCCCCGGCCTGCCCAGCCTCCACGCCCTCCCCCGCCTCCGCGAATTGGACCTCGGCGCCACGAAACTCGATGACAAGAACATGCCCGCCCTCGCCGGACTCCCCGGCCTCCGGTCCCTCCGCCTGAGCTATACCGAAATCACCGACGAAGGCTTCAAGGCCGTAGCGGCTCTCCGTAATCTGGAGACGCTCCACCTCGCCGCCACCGACATCGGCGACGCCTCCATCGCCGTCATCGCTCAACTCACCTCCCTCCGCGAAATCAATCTTAACCAGGCCCGCTTCACCGACGCTGGCCTCGCCCCCTTGAAGGCCCTCGCGAATCTCGAAAAAATCGAGATGTTCCGCACCCTCGCCGGCAACGCCGCCGCCCAGACCCTCGCCGCCCTTCCCTCTCTCCGCTTCGTCCGGCTCGACTATACCGCCGTCGACGACAAAGGCATCGTCTCCCTCCGCTCGCTCCCCCGCCTCGACACCCTCAGTATCGATAACACCAACGTCACCGATGCCAGCGTCGCCGCCTTTAAGGACATGCGGACCCTCCGCTCCCTCAACCTCTACCACACGCTCATTTCCGAAAACGGCCATGGCGAAATCAAGGGCGCCCTGCCCGAATGCCGCATCGTCTTTGATCGCGATTCCGCCCTGCCCAACCGGAGGACCCGATGAAAGCCCACCTCCTGCTCGCCGCCGCCGCGCTCTGCGCCGCACCCCTCGCCGCCGCCGATGACAGTGCCTGGATTGAAGCCGTCGGCGGCTCCGTCACCCGCAACCCCGCTGGGCAGATCACCGCCGTCAACCTCCGCGCCAGTTGGGTCGCCGATGCCGATCTCCGCCAGTTGGCCTCCTTCCCCGCGCTCACCTCGCTCGATCTCTCGCTCACCCGCGTCACCGACCAGGGTATGCAGGAACTCCGCACCCTTCCCGGCATCACCGATCTCAACCTCCGCTTCGCCGAATACGTCACCGACGAAGGCGTCGCCGCCCTCAAGGGATGGAAAAAGCTTCGCCGCCTCGTACTCCACGGCACCAAGTCCAGTGACACCGCTCTCGAACACATCGCCGGCATCACCACTCTCGAAACCGTCGATCTCGGCTCCGTCATGCTCACCGATGTCGGCCTCGAACGCCTCACGGCCCTGACCAACCTGAAGGCCCTCACCATCGGCGGCAACGAACTCGGCGACGCCGGCCTCCAGGCCCTCCGCCAGATGCCCGGCCTCACCTATCTCGATCTCTCCGGCCGCCAGGGTACCGATTCCAACGTCTGGACCATCAGCATGTCCGACGTCGGCCTCGACGCCGTTCTCACCCTCACCTCCCTCCGCGAACTCCGCTTTGGCTGCACCTCCATCGGCGTCGGCATTGAGGGCACACGCTTCGCCACCGTCAGCGCCATGGGCGTCACCGGGCGCTGGCTCGAAAAACTCAAAACGCTCCCCCGCCTTCAGCGGCTGAAGCTCCAGGGCTGTGACCGGATCGACGATTCCAACGTCGCTCTTCTCGCCGCCTTCCCCGCCCTCGAAGAGGTGGATCTCAAAGGCACCGCCGTCACCGAAAAGGGCCTTGCCGCCCTCCGTGCCGCCCGCCCGAAAATCCGCGCCATGCTCGGCCCCTGGGAAGCACGCGCCGCCAATTTCCGGAATAATTAGGGCACGGAGCCCCGCTCGTGTCCCATCCCTCGTCTGCCCCCCTTACCCGCCGCGCCCTCCTCGCCGGCGCCGCACTCGCGCCTGCCGCCGCAGCCTCTCCGCAGCCCGTCGTTCTCCTTGACGATGGCGGCTGGTGCTGGTTTGAGGATGAACGAGCCATCGTCACCAACGGTCGCCTCATCTTCGGCGTCGTCTCCACCGGCTATCGCAACCCCGCCCTCGCCGGCCATGTCCGTGCCGTGGAGTACGATCTCAAATCCGGCCGCTCCATCGTCTCCACCCTTCACGATCCCGCCGCCGATACCGACCCCAAACAGTGGATCGACGACCACATCTCTCCCGCCTTCCTCCTCCGCCCCGACGGCAGAATCCTCACCACCTACGCTCGCCACGGCACCCGCAACCAGATCCACTACCGCATCTCCGCCCGCCCCCGCTCCGCCGCCCGCTGGCAGCCCGAACGGATCTTCGTCCCCAGCGAAAAGTCCCGCGTCACCTACTCCAATCTCTTCTATCTCTCCGCCGAAAAACGCGTCTACAACTTCTACCGCGGCTTCGACAACTCCTTCAAGCCCTCCTACGCCTTCTCCAACGATCTCGGCGAATCCTGGACCCCCGGCGGCGTTGTCATCGATGTCCCCCTCCAGTTCCGTCACCGCCCCTACGCCAAATACTGCTCCAACAACTCCGATACCATCCACATCGCCTACACCGAAGGCCACCCCAACGCCTTCGACAACAGCATCTATCACGTCTTCTGCCGCAACGGCCAGCTGCACCGTTCTTCCGGCGAACCCGTCCGATCCCTCCGCGAAGGGCTCCGCTCGCCGGAGGAGGGAACCCGCATATTCCAGGGCGGCCCCAATGATGTCGCCTGGACCACGGACTTCCACATCACCGCCCAGAACGAACTCCTCCTCGTCTACACCGTGCAGAAGGACGGCGCCGGCAAGCCTCGCGGCCAGGGCGGCCTCGATCATCGCTTCCGCCTCGCCCGTTGGGATGGCAGGCAGTGGCACGACCACGAAATCGCCCCCGCCGGCACCCGCCTCTATCCCGGCGAGGATGACTACACCGGCCTGGCCGCCATTGACCCCGTCGACCCCACCACGCTCTTCATCTCCACCAACGTCCACCCTGCCACCGGCGCCTCGCTCCCCCACCGCGAAATTTTCCGCGGCCGCACCTCTGATTTCGCCTCCTTCCGCTGGACCCCCGTCACCGAAAACTCCGCCGCCGATAACCTCCGCCCCATCGTCCCCATCTGGCCCGGCCCCCGCCGCGCCCTGCTCTGGCTCCGCGGCGAAATGCGCGCCTATACGGATTACTCCTTCGAAGTCGTCGGCCTCTTCGAGAACCGCTGACTATCATGAAGAGATGCCGCGCCTGCTTCTCGTCCTCCTCGCCTCCGCCGCCCTCTGTGCGGCCGGCCCGCATGAGGACGCCTTCCAGCGCGACGTCCAACCCTTCCTGAAGACACGCTGCCTCGCCTGCCACGGCAACGCCAACCCCACTGCCGGCCTCAATCTCCAACCCCTCCTCACCACTGCCGCCGCAATCGCCGAAGGCGATCGCTGGCAGGACGTGCTCGAGAAAATACGCTCCGGGGAAATGCCGCCCCCAGGCATGCCCAAGCCCGCCGAATCCGAACTCCTCCCCGTCACCCGCTGGCTCGAAACCCAGCTGGACCGCGCCCACGCCGCCACCCCGCCCAACCCCGGCCGCGTCACCGCCCGCCGCCTCAACCGCGCCGAATACT
>CAZWDD010000434.1:0-4116 GCA_964632345.1 uncultured Solibacteraceae bacterium
GGGGGCGGCGAGGGCGCAGAGCGCGAGGAGAAGTCGGAACATAGTGGTGGCCTCCGTTGGATTCATTTTGCCACTCCGGTGTTACCGGGTATATGCTCTCAGGATGACGAAAACGGCTGCGCGCGTGATGGCTGGTCTTTTGCTGACGGGAGTGATGATGGCCCAGGAGAAGGTGCGAGTGGACAGCCATGTGGCGGTTCCGATGCGGGATGGGGTGCATCTGTACGCCGATATTTATCGGCCGGCGCGGGAGGGGAAATATCCGGTGATTGTGATCCGGACGCCGTACGGGACGCAGCGGGAGGGGGTTCATGCGGAGCTGTTCCGGTTTGCCGAGCACGGGTATGTGGTGGTGAACCAGGACGTGCGGGGGCGGTTTGAATCGGACGGGAAGTGGACGCCGTTTTTCGATGAAGGCAAGGACGGGTACGACACGATTGAGTGGGCGGCGAAGCAGGCGTGGTCAAACGGGAAGGTAGCGTCGCAGGGCGGGTCGTACCTGGGGAACAATCAGTGGCTGGCCGGAGCGGAGACGCCGCCGAGCCTGGTAGCGATGTTCCCGCGGGTGGCGTCGACGAGCATTTATCATAACTGGGCGTTTCATGGCGGGGCGTTCCGGTTGTCGTTCAACTACGGGTGGGGCGTGGTGCGGATGCCGCACCGGATTATGCAGCCGCAGACGTGGCATACGGACAAGTCGTCGCCGGCGGAGTTGCAGTATGAGCAGATACTGCGGGGCGCGCCGCTGGGGGAGATGGACTTGAAGAGTTCGAATACGCGGGTGACGCATTACCGGGACTGGTTGCAGCATGAGAGCTATGACGATTACTGGAAGGGCGCGGGGGTGGAGGACCGGTTCGACCGGATCAAGGTGCCGGTGCAGACGATGGGGGGATGGTGGGACATTTTCGTGGCGGGGACGATCAACGGGTATGTGGGGATGAAGGGGAAGGGGGCGAAGATGGTGATCGGGCCGTGGGGGCACGGGCCGAGCCGGAAGTTTGGAGAGGTGGACTTCGGGGCGGGGGCGATGCGGAGCGCGTTCGATTATGAGCTGCGGTGGTTTGACCGGTGGCTGAAGGGGATCGACAACGGGGTGGACAAGGAGCCGCCGGTGGAGATTTTCTACATGGGCGCGAACAAGTGGCGGAAGGAGAAGGACTGGCCGATTCCGGGGACGGAGTACAAGCCGGTGTATCTGGCGGCGAACCGTGGACTGAGCCTGACGAAGCCTGCGGGGGCGGGGAGCCTGTCGTATGTCTCCGATCCGATGAATCCGGTGCCGACGTTGGGGGGGAACAACGGCTGCGGGACGCCGACGGTGGCCGGGCCGGTGGACCAGCGGCCGATCGAGGCGCGGGCGGACGTGCTGAGCTACACGTCAGAGGCGATGACGGCGCCGATGACGATTGCCGGGCCGGTGAAGATGCAGCTGTTTGCGTCAACGGACGGGCCGGATACCGACTGGATGGTGAAGCTGGTGGACGTGGCGCCGGACGGGTATGCGATGAACATTGCGGAGGGGATCCTGCGGGCGCGTTTCCGGGAAGGGCTGACGAAGCCGAAGCTGCTGACGCCGGGACAGGTGTATGAGTTCACGGTGGATATGGTGGGCACGGCGAACGTGTTCCGGCCGGGACACCGGATCCGGGTGGACATCATGTCGAGCAACTATCCGCAGTTCAGCGTAAACCCGAACACGGGGGAGCCGCTGGCGACAGCGGGCGTGGGGCGGAAGGCGAAGAACACAGTGATGCACGGCGGGGCGACGGCGTCGGCGATCATTCTACCGGTGGTGCCGGCGCTGCCGTAGGCGGCTATTTGATATTGACGGTGACGTTGGCCTGGCTGGCAATGGAGCCAGAGCGGATCGTAAGTGGGACAGCCTTGCCGGTGGGAGCATCGGTGGGGATGCGGGCGTTGATCTGGAGGATGCCGGTGATGAGGCCCGGGGCGGCGCCGGCATAGAGAACTTCGGCGGCCGATTCGCCAAGCAGGACGGAGACGCCGGCGAGGGAAGTGGGCGAGGCCTCGGTGGCGACGGTTCCATCGACAGGGATAGGCGGCACGGGGCCGAGGCCGGTGGCGTAGAGGATGAGAATGGAGCCACGGGTGGCGGGGGTCTTTTCGGAGTTGATGGAGATGGCGCCGGTGGTGGCGTCGGCCTGGAAGGCGGCGGCGTTGCCGGTGCCGGCGCCGGAGGCGGTGAACAGTGCCGGAGCAGTGGCGACGGAGGCAACGGCGAGAGCGCTGGATTGGACGGTGTCGTACTCGACGCGGAGGAGGTAGGCGCGGTCTGCTTCGAGGTTGTTGGGAGCGGCGGCGGAGACCTGGCGGGCGGAGCTGTAGATGACGGGGAGGGGATTGCCGTCGAGCAGGACACGGGTGCCGCCCATGGTGGTGGGGACGGCTGGGGTAGTGCCATCGAAGGCGGCGAGTTCTTCGGGGCCGAGGCCTGAGCCGTAGATGGTAAAGACCATACCGGGCGAGAGAGAACCGGGGAGCTGCGAGGCGGCGTTGACGATGGCGAGAGGGATGGGGCCAGGGGGCAGAACTTCAAGATTGATGGCGGTGGCCGCGCCGCCGCCGGGATCGGGGTTGGAGACAACGATGGGGACGTTGCCGGCGGTGGCGAGCAGGCTGGCCGGAATGACCGCGGTGAGGGCGTTGGGGCCGAGGATGGAGGTTTTGAGAGTTGTGGAGCCGGAGGCGACGGTGGTACCGGCGAAGAAGCGGAGGCCGGTGATGGTGACGGTGGAATCCGGGGCGCCGCGGAGGATGCGGGGCGGCCAGATGGTGGAGGCGACGGGGATGCCGGGCTGGACGGTAAGGTTGACGGTGATGGTGGCGGTTTTGTTGACAGCGTCGGGAGCGCTGATGGCGATGGTGCCCTTCTGCGGGCCAGGGGCGAGATCGGTAAGGTCCGTATTAATGGTCAGGGCGGTGCGGAAGCCGGGGAAAATCGCGCCGCTGGCCGGGGTGACGCGGAGCCACTTGGTGGAACCGGCGGAGGCGGAGAAGGAAAGGAGACCGCCGGTGGCGGTGAGATTGACGGTGGAGGGAGCCGGGGGCGGGTCGCCAAGCCGGTGGGTGATGGTGAGAACTGTAGCCGACAGCTGCATTTCGGCGGGCGGAGCCTTGACTGTAAGGCGGACGGGGACGGAAACGGGGTCCCCGCCGGTTTCGGGGGTGGAGAAGGTCAAGGTGTCGTTGTATTGGCCGACGGGGAGGGTGGTGGGGTTGACGGAGACGCGAACGGAGAGGGCGGTGCGGCCGGAGGTGGGGGAGAAGACAAGCCACTGGCTGCCGGTGGAGGAGACGAAGACGTTGGAGGCGGGCGCGCCGGTGACGGCTGTGACGGCGAGAGTAAGGGGAGCCGGAAGAGTGGCCGCGCCTTCCTGGTAGGTGAAGTTGAGGGCGACGGGCGCTACCTTGACGGAGGGAGCCGCGGCAAGGGAGGCGGCGGTCAGGAGGAGGAGGGGGAGAGAAAAACCATGGCGTCGCACACCCTCTTTATCGACACGTTGGGGGTAAGCCCGCGATCAGTTAATTCTTAAGCTCCTCAGGGAAAACCGCGTATCCCTCTGGCGGGGCGTAGTGGGATTGGAAGTACTGGAGGCGTTTGCGGAGGTAGCGGCTGGCAATCTGGCGGGGGCCGGGTTCGACGTCGATATCGCAGCAGATGCCGTGGAGGTAGAGGGTAAGAGTATCGAGGAAGCTGTGGCGGGCGTACTCGAGGAAGAGCTTGGATTCACCGCGGATGCCTGTTTCCTTTTCGAGGAGGGCAAGTTTGGCTTTCCAGGAGGCGTCATCGACCTCGCCATGGGCGCGGAGTTTGAGTTCCTCGCGGAGGAGGGTGCGGTAACCGGCGGCGATGGGATCGGGTTGGGCGAGGAAGACGAGGGTAGCGATGGCGTGAAAGAAGTTGTGGTGGTACTGGCTGGAGTCGATGTCCTGGACGGCGAAGGCGAGGATCTGCGGCTCACCGGCCTTCGGGGGATGGAGGATGGCGACGGGGAGGCGGTTTTCGGGGGCCGGGGGGTCCATGGCGACGAGGGTATCGCCGGGAGGGAAAGCGGGGGGGGTTTTGGAGGCTGAGCGTTTGCCGTTGCGGGG
>CAZWDD010000435.1:0-4082 GCA_964632345.1 uncultured Solibacteraceae bacterium
ACGGTGCTGGAGCGGACGCGCGAGATCGGTATCCGCCGCGCCATTGGCGCCAAGCAGAAGGACATCATCCGGCAGTTCCTCACCGAAGCCGTGTTGATCTCGATTATGGGCGGATTGCTGGGGATCATCTTCGGCGTTACGCTCTCGCAGATCATTGCTTCGGCCGCGGGTTGGTCCACGGTTGTGACCACCTCTTCCATCGCGGTCGCCTTTGGCGTTTCCTGCGGCATCGGCCTGGTGTTCGGTATCTACCCGGCCATGCAGGCGGCCCGCCTCGACCCGATTGAAGCTATCCGTTACGAATAACGACGAGAAGAATTCCAACAATGACATCGAACCGCCAACTGCTCTCCGCGGCATTAGCCCTCCTTGTGTGCCAGTCCTCCTTCGGCTGGCAGGCCCCTGCCGGCACCACCATTGGTGTCATCCCCGCGCCCGAAAGCGCCTTTTCCCACACGAACAAGAAGGATCCCGATCTGCTCGATGCGCCGTTTTTCCCGCGGCAGAACTGGTTCAAGCGTCACTTCGCCGAGCCGATGCCCTCCGTGCAATTGCGGGGCGTATCGAAGTTTGACGATTTCGTCGTCGACGGGAAGCTCGAACTCTCGCTGCGCAGCTACCTGCAGTTGGTGCTGGCGAACAACGTCGATATCGATATCCAGCGGCTGAACGTTGAGATCGTCCGCAACTCCATCACGCGGGCTTACGCACCGTTCGATCCCTTCTTCACCGGCGCGTTCACCTCCACGCGGACCAAGAGCCAGACCACCAACGAATTGGAAGGCGCACAGGTGCTCAACCAATTGTTCCAGCCGATGAACTTCGCTTATAACCAGACCACCGATACCGGTTTGCAATACAACATCGGCTTCAATGCCAACAAGACTTCAACGAACAACTCGTTCGCGTTCTTCAACCCCGCCCTGAACGCGCAGATGTCGGCCGGCTTTACCATGCCCTTGCTCCGCAACCGCGGCCGCGAGGTCAACCGTCTGCCCATCACCATCGCCCGCAGCCGCCTGCGAATCGGGCAGGAGAACTTCCTCAACACGCTGCTCACGCTGATGTCGAGTGCGGAAAACGCCTACTGGGATCTGCTCGGCGGCCGTGAGACGTTGCGCGTGCAGGAGAAGGCGCTGGAACTCTCCGCCGAAGCCCTGAAGCGTTCGAAGCGGGAACTGGAACTCGGCGCCATCAGCCCGCTCGATATCTATCAGCCTGAAGCCAACTACGCCTCGGCCGAGATTCAGGTCCTCCAGGCGCGCTACCGCCTGCAGCAGTTCGAGGATTCGCTGCGCCGGCAGATGGGTGCGGATCTGGATCCGAAGTATCGCAACATGCCGATCGTGCTGACTGAAACACCGCTGCCTCCCACCGAGACCGCCGAAATCGATCGCGAAAACGCCGTCTCCAAGGCCATCCGGCTTCGGCCCGACCTGCGCGCCAACATTGAACGCATCGCTCAGGACGATCTCGTGTTGCGCCAGACCTCAAACGCGCTGCTTCCCGACCTTGGTCTGCGCGGTACCTACACCTCTACCGGGCGCGGCGGTGACTTCTTCCCGCGGAATAGCGCGAACGGGGGGCCAACCGTCATCCGCGGCGGCTTTGTCGACGCCCTCGATCAGGTCTTCGGCTTCAACTTCCCTGTCTATCAGTTCGGGCTCACGCTGCGCCTCCCGATCCGGGATCGCGCCGCCGCGGCCAACTATGCCGATGCCGTTATCACGAAGCGTCAGGACGTGCTTACCCGCCGCAGCCTGGAGCAGACCATCCGCCAGCAGGTGCTGAACGCCGTCAGCCAGGTGGAGTCCTCCAAGGCGTCCGTGAAGCTGGCTGCCGTCGCCCGCGACCTGGCCCAAAAGCAGCTCGACGCCGAGCAGAAGAAGTACGATCTCGGCACGTCGGTGATCTTCTTCGTGCTCGATGCGCAGACCCGGCTGGTGAACGCTGAAGCGCAGTTGGTCAACCAGACGATTCAGTACCGCCGCAACCTCATCAACCTGCTTCGCGTCACTGGCGATCTGCTGGAAGACCGCGGCATTCAGGTGCAGTAGTCCCTACGCTGTTGCTGGAGCCAGATGCCGTTTTGTGACGGCGTCGAGCTCCAGCAACCGGCTCCACATGGCTGCCAGTTCTTCGACGGGCAGGGAGTTCGCGCCATCGGAAAGTGCCTCGGCCGGGTTGTCGTGCACTTCCAGGAACACCGCGTCCACGCCGATGGCCACCGCGGCCCGTGCAAGCGGCTCGATGAACTGCGGTTGTCCGCCGCTATGCGTGCCACCGGCGCCGGGCATCTGCACGCTGTGCGTGGCGTCGAATACCACCGGCCAGCCAAACTCGCGCAGGATGGCGAGGGAGCGCATATCGACTACCAGGTTGTTGTAGCCGAAGGATGTGCCGCGTTCGGTCAGAAAGATGTTGTTGTTGCCCGCTGCGGCCACCTTCTCGGCGGCATGACGGATGTCCCATGGCGAAAGGAACTGTCCCTTCTTGATGTTCACGATGCGGCCGGTGCGCGCCGCCGCCATCAGCAGGTCTGTCTGGCGGCAGAGAAAGGCGGGGATCTGTAGGACGTCGCATACGGCAGCGGCCGGCTCAGCCTGCCAGGGTTCGTGGATGTCGGTTAGGATGCGATAGCCTTCGCCCTTCAGCCCGCCCAGAATGCGCAGGCCTTCCTCCAGCCCCGGACCGCGGTAGGACTGCAGGCTGGAGCGGTTTGCCTTGTCGAACGATGCCTTGAATATGAACGACTCGCCAACCGCGTTCCGGATCCGGCCGGCCATGCGGTGCACGTGCTCCTCGCTCTCAATGACGCACGGCCCGGCGATCAGCGCCAGCGTGGCATTAGTTGGCATGGCTCAGCAGTTCGGCCGAAGTGCCCGTCCGCCGCAGGCGCTCCTGATACGCCGCGCCGACGAAGGCGGAAAACAGCGGGTGCGGGTCAAGCGGTTTGGATTTGAACTCGGGGTGGAACTGGCAGCCCAGATACCAGGGGTGGTCCTCAATCTCGCAGATCTCGACATAGACGCCGTCCGGCGTCTGGCCCGTGAGGCGCAGCCCGCCTTCGGTCAGCACTTTCTCGTAGTCGCGGTTGAACTCGAACCGGTGGCGGTGCCGCTCGCTGATCTCCGGCTTTCCGTAGGCGGCCCGTGCATTGCTGCCCTCGGCGAGCGCGCAGGGGTAGGCGCCCAGGCGCATGGTGCCGCCGAGTTCATCCACGCCCTTCAACTCGCGCAGTTTGTAGATCACCCGGTGCGGCGTGGCATTGTCGAACTCGGCCGAGTCCGCCTGCGCCAGGCCACACACGTTCCGTGCGTATTCGATCACCATCGTCTGCATGCCCAGGCAGATGCCGAAATACGGCACCTTCCGCTCCCGCGCGTAGCGGATCGCCTGCAACATCCCTTCCACGCCGCGCTTGCCGAAGCCGCCCGGCACCAGGATGCCGTCGTACTGCGACAGCCGCTGCGCGCAGTCCGGCCAGTGCAAATCCTGCGCCTCCACCCAGTGCAGATTCACCTTCAACCGGTGCGGGAAGCCGCCGTGCAACAGCGCTTCCTTCAGGCTCTTGTAAGAGTCCTCGTACTCGACATACTTGCCCACCAGCGCGATGTCCACCTCATCCACCGGGTTGTGCATCCGGTCGAGCATCGCTTCCCAGCGGGAGAGGTTGCGCGGCGCCGATTCAATCTTGAACTGCTGCAGAATGATCTCATCCACGTTCTGGCTGGCGAAGCCGAGCGGCACTTCATACACGCTCTTGGCGTCGCAGGCCTCGATGACGGCCTCGGCCCGCACATCGCAGAACAGCGCGATCTTTTCCTTGATATCACCCACCAGCGGCTTTTCGCAGCGGCAGATGAGCATGTCCGGCTGGATGCCGATGGCGCGCAGTTCCTTCACGCTGTGCTGGGTCGGCTTGGTCTTCAACTCGCCGGCCGCGGCGATCCACGGAACCAGCGTAACGTGCACAAAAATGCAGTTTTCCCGGCCCTTTTCATGCCGCAGTTGCCGGATGGCCTCCAGGAACGGCAGGCTCTCGATGTCGCCCACGGTGCCGCCGATCTCCACCAGCACCA
>CAZWDD010000436.1:0-4070 GCA_964632345.1 uncultured Solibacteraceae bacterium
GGCTTTTGACAGGGCCGGGGAGAGGTTGTGCGCGGAAGTTGATGCGGTCGCCTCGCGGTGCCGGGTCAGAACCGCCGTTCGCATAAGGGCCGCCGTCATGGCTGGTGCGCTGCCGGATCGCGCGGCATTGCCGGCGGCCCTTGCGGTTTACTCGGAACGGGGCGTGGAGGGGGGCAGCGGAGGCCAGAGAACGGCAAAGACGGCCGTCATCATGGCGGAGAGGGAGAGAAGCGCTAAGAGTTTCATGGGGTGGGTCGTCCTTTCGTTGCGTTGTCATGAAGACCAGCGGCGGCTGGTGACTGAGCGGATGCAAGTGCCGTGCCAAAGCGGTTTGGTGGGTGCCGCAGGTTGCGTCGTGATGCTAACTGATAGAAAAAACGTTGGTTGTGGCCGGAGGGCGTGGGGGGGACGGCTGTGGGACGGCACTGGCGGGAGGGGAACTGGCCGAAATCAGGCAGGATGTCCCTCTTCGTCCACCCGGGGGAAGGGTGTATGTAAACGGGAAGGGCCGCGAACCCCATGGCGGGGGTTCGCGGCCCTGTTTGCCGAGGTGGCGGCCTGCTAGGAGGCCGGCGTCAGTTCCGGCCGGATGCCGAGCTGCTTCAGGCAGCGGTCAATCCAGAGCTTGGTGAGCTTTTCCTGGGTCGAGTTCTGCGAGAGGCGCTGGCGGAGGCTGCCCCAATCGACGTGATCAAGCGACTGGTCCTGATTAAAGCAAGAGAAGACGACGGTCTCCTTGCCGGTCTCCGGATCGCGGTGCATCTGGAGGCACTGGGCGCAGATCTCCTTCATCATGCACTGCATGGGGGAGTTGATGGAGCCGATGCCGGGCGGGCGCTTGGTGAGGTAGGGGGCAAGGACGGTGTGGCGGGCGCGGGCGACGGCGGCCATCATGCCATCCGAACCGATGGCGATGACGCGGTCGACGTCCTGGAGTTTGGGCGCGGAATCGTCGAACTCGCCGTGCAGGGCACCCTTGCCGTAGGCCTCCATGGCGGCGACGATGTTGCCGACAAAGGCGCGGTCCTGGGCGCGGGTGGGGGTGAAGCCGGGCGCTTCGTCGCAACACCAGACGATGGTGTCGGCGGCGCGCTCGATCTCCTCGATCTTATAGCGGTCAATCGCCTTCTTGTAGCCGGCAAAGTAGATGACGCGGCTGCCGTTGGCGCGGAGGGTCTGGCCGATGGAGAAGAGCACGGCGTTGCCGAGGCCGCCGCCGACGAGCAGGACGGTCTCCTGCGCCGGGGTTTCCGTGGGAGTGCCGGTGGGGCCCATGAGAACGACCGGTTCGCCCTTCTTGAGCAGGGAGCAGAGGTCGGAGGAGCCGCCCATTTCGAGCACGATGGTGGACAGCGTGCCGGCTTCGCGGTCGACCGAGGCGCCGGTGAGGGCGAGGCCTTCCATGGCGAGCACCGTCTCCGGCGTGCGGGGGGCGAGCGTCTCAAAGTTCTGGAGGCGGTAGAACTGGCCGGGATGGAAGGCACGGGCGGCCAGCGGGGCCTTGACGACGATTTCGACGATGGTGGGCGTGAGGCGGATGACGTCGGCGACGACGGCGCGGAGTTCGACGTTGAGCTGTTCGACGAGGGCCGGGCCGGTGATGCCTTCCGGCTTGCGGCGGGCGGCGAGGATGCGGCTGACGACGGGGTAACCCTGCTTGGCGCTGCCCATGGCCTTGACGACGTTACCGCTGAAGGACGGGTGCAGGTCGCCGAAGAAGCTGATGGCCTTGCCGTCCTTACGGAGCGAGGTGAGCACGCGGGTGTCGTTCGGCTTGGCGACGCGTTCGGGTTTGACGGGGTCGCCATTTTCGTCGAGCGCCTGGAAGTACTTGCCGTCGAGGATGAAGTTGGTGGCGTCCTCGCGTTCGAGGACGGTGTTGGGCTGGGTGCCGGCGGCGACGAGGATGGACTTGGCGGGGAGGGTGACCATTTCGCCGGTGGAGGCCAGTTTCTGCTTGTCGGCATCCCAGGCGAGTTTGGACATGGTGATGGAGACGGCGTGGCCGAAACGGTCGACGCCGACCTCCTCGGGGGAGAGGCATTCGGCGAAGTGGATGCCTTCCTCGAGGGCCTTGGCCACCTCCTCATGGTTGAGGGTGTAGGAAGGGGAGTCGATCATGCGGCGGCGGTAGGCGAGGGTGACGCCGCCCCAGCTTTGCAGCAGGCGGAGGTAGACGGGGTTGCGGCCTTCGCGGGCGGCGGCTTCGTCCTCGGCGCGGATGGCGCGGGCGTGGGCCAGGAACTCGTCGGCGATGAGGTTTTCTTCCTCGTTCCAGATGGCGCGGACGGCGGGTTCGCCGTTGGCGGCGCAGAGTGCCTCGTAGCGTTCGAGGAACTTGCGGACCTGAACGGGGTAGTAGGCGAGGGACTCGGTGGCGGTATCGATGGCGGTGAGGCCGCCGCCGATGACGACGGCGGGGAGGCGCAACTGGAGGTTGGCGATGGAGTTGGTGCGGGCGGCGCCGGTCAACTGGAGGGCCATGAGGAAGTCCGAGGCCTGGCGGACGCCGCGGGCGAGGCCGTTCTTCATGGGGATGACGGTGGGGCGGCCGGCGCCGGCGCAGAGGGCGATGTGGTCAAAGCCCATGGCGAAGGCGCTATCAACGGTCATGGCGCCGCCGAAACGGACACCGCCGAACATGGCGAACTGGCGGCGGCGTTCGAGCAGGAGGCGGATGACCTTGAGGAAGTTCTTGTCCCAGCGGACGGTGATGCCGTACTCGGCGACGCCGCCGAAGCCGGCCATGACGCGGTCGTCGAGGGACTCGTAGATCTCGTGGATTTCGCGGATGGCTCGGAAGGGGCGGGGGTTGCCGTAGGCGTCGACGCCGGAGAGGTGTTCGGGGAGGGGCTCGATTTTCAGGCCATCGACGGCGCAGACGGTGTGGCCGTCGTTCATCAGGTGGTGGGCGAGGGCGTAGCCGGCCGGGCCGAGGCCGACGACGAGCACTTTGTACCCGGTATCCGCCTTCGGCAGGGGGCGGTGGAGGTTGAGCGGGTTCCAGCGGGTGAGCAGGGAGTAGATTTCAAAGCCCCAGGTGAGGTTCAGCACCTCCTTCAGTGCGCGGGTTTCGGCCTGCGGGATGTTGACGGGTTCCTGCTTCTGGAAGACGCAGGACTTCATGCAGTCATTACAGATACGGTGTCCGGTGCCGGCGCAGAGCGGGTTATCGACAGTGATGATGCCGAGGGCGGCCACCGAGTAGCCCTTGACCATGACGGAGTGGAACTCGGAGATCTTCTCTTCGAGCGGGCAGCCGTTGAGGGTGACGCCGAAGTGGGATTTCTTGAATTCGCCGGTTTTTTCGCGGAGGCCGGTGGAGCAGGAGTCCTTGCCCTGGTTGTGGCAGTGGATGCAGTAGTTGGCTTCGTCGAGGGCGCCGGTGAGATCGGTGCCGGGGTCGGTGAGGCCGAAGCCTTCGCGATGGCGCCATTCGTGTTCGCCGAAGGTGAAGCGTTTGGTGTCGTTGACGGTGATGGTTTCCACCGGGACGAGGTTTTCAAACTCCAGTTTGTGGGGCTTCTTGAAGAGAATGCCGGAGCGGTGGCGGGCCTGGCCGGGCTTGGTGTAGTGGGCCCAGGCGGCGTATTTGGCGGCGATATCGAGGTGATGGGCGTGGCCGGCGGGATCGTCGAGCCACTTGGTGACGGCCTTGGCGTAGGCGAGTTCGGTGAGGGGCTCGCCCATGTAGGTTTCCAGTTCCGACTGGAGGGACTTGGCGTGGAGCTGCTGGGCATCGGCCTCCTTGATGGAGGTGAGGGCCTTGCGCTGGACGAAGTTGCGTTTGACGGTGTAGAGGGGGGCGAGTTCGTGATGGTGGTGCTGGAGTTCGCGGATTTCGCCCTGGATCTGGAAGAGCTCGCCGAGGAAGTCCTCCAGATGGGGGGCGACGTCGATGAGGAGGGCGGATTCGGCCTTGCGGTCCAGGGTCGAGGGATCGACGCGGGCGGCGAGGAGGTGATCGCGCAGGGTGGCATCGCCGGCTTCGAGGAAGCGTTGGAAGGCTACATCTACCTTGGCCAGGCCCTCCGACGTGTACAAATCCTCAAACTGCAGGCCAAAGGAAA
>CAZWDD010000437.1:0-4024 GCA_964632345.1 uncultured Solibacteraceae bacterium
AGGCGACGGTGATCATGACCGTCATGAGCTTTAAGTTTTCGGCGAAGTCCGCCGGAACGCCGTAGGGCTTCGGCATGCCCGGGTTCACCTGCGCGTTGTCGTGCTCGGCCTTCTCCAACTGCCGTTCAATTTCGCGGATGGAGGACAGATACTCGTCCAGCTTCCGGCGGTCCGTTGGTCCCAACTCGCCCTGCAGTTTCTTGGTATCGCCGGAGACGAAGTCGAGAATCGACCGGCGGTACTTCGCCTGGCGGGCACGCTCTTCAGGGTTCATCGCGCCACCCTTGCCGAACAACCGTTCAAAGAACGCCCGTGGGTCGAGCACCGGCGGCAGCGGCTGCGTCTCGCTGCGCCAGGCCAGATTGTTCGTGTAGGCACAGGAGTAGCCGGAGTCGCAGTCGCCCGCCTGGCGAGCGTCTTCCAGTCCGACCTCCAGGGAAGGGAAGCGGGTATGCTTGCCAACTTCGTTGGCCACAATCTGGTCGCAGGAGATGCCGGCCTTGATGTCGATGGCGCTCTTGCGCGGTTGCACGCCGGTCAGGTATGCGCCGCAGCAGCGGCCATGGTCTCCGGCGCCGTCGAGCAGTGCCCGGCCGTTGTTCTGCGTCAGATTGCTCAGGATGGTGATGTCCTGCCGCAACGGCTCCATCGGCTTCAGGATGCGCGGCAACTCGCCCTGGAACGCGCCGTCTTCCTTCGGCGTCCAATGGCGCATGTCAATGCCGTTCGGCACATAGACGAACGCCATTCGCACGGGCGCCTTGCCCGGCAACTTGCTGGAGTTCATGGCCGGCGCCATGGCGTCGAGAGCGGGCAGGGCGATAGCGGTGCCAGCGCCACGCAGCAGGGTTCGGCGGGAGAGTGTCTTCCTGGTAATCATCGTTGCGCTACCTGTTTGGCTTTCGGGGTGGTTTCGGTTTTCGGTGCTTCGCCGCGCCGCATCTGGAACGGCAGGCTCTGCACGATTTCGTGAATCAACAACTGGAACGGATAGCCGTTGGCTGCGAGTTTTTTCACCATCGCCTCAACCGTGCGGCGGTCATACCGCTCCAATCCGCGTCCCAGGGAATACGTCAACATCTTCTCGGTGAGGCACCGGGTGAACTCCGGCATCTGGTCCGTCAACAGGCCCCGCATCTCGGCCGGGGTCTGAAAGCTCTTGCCATCAGGGAACGTGCCGCTGACGTCGATATCGAACTTCCCGTCCTTGGTGCGCCATTTGCCTACGGCGTCATAGTTTTCCAGGCCGAAGCCCAGCGTATCCATGCGGTTGTGGCAGGAGGCACAGACCGCATTCGTGCGATGCTTCTCCATCTGCTGGCGGAGCGAGGCTCCCGCGGCCACTGCCTCCTCATCAAGCGGCGGCACGTCCGGCGGCGGCGCCGGCGGAGGCACGCCAAGCACGTTCTGCAGTACATACTTACCGCGGATCACCGGCGAGGTGCGCGTCGGGTAGCTGGAAACGGTCAACACGCTGGCATGGCTCAAGATGCCGCCCCGCTGGCTGGTGTTCAGGTCTACCCGGCGGAAGTCCGGCCCGTCCACGCCCTCGATGCCATAGTGTTTTGCCAGTGTTTCGTTGAGGAACGTGTAGCGCGCGCCGATGAACTCCTGCAGCGGGCGGTTCTCCCGCAGCATGTGCTCGAAGAACATCCGCGTCTCGGCCCGCATCGCCTCCCGCAACTCCGGGCCCCACTCGGGGAACTTCTGCGGATCGGGCTTCACGCTGTCCAAATTGCGGATCTCCAGCCACTGGCCGGCGAAGTTTTCGGCCAACGCGCCGCTGCGGTTGTCGGCGAGCATCCGCTTCACCTGCGCGTCCAGAACGCCGGGCGCGCGCAGTTTTCCCACTTCGGCAAGGCTGAGCAGTTCGTCGTCCGGCATCGAACTCCACAGGAAGTAGGACAGGCGCGTAGCCAGTTCGAGGTCGGAAATTCGGTGGACGCGCGTGGGGTCATTCGGCGCCGGGTGCTTCTCAATCCGGAAAAGGAAGTGCGGCGACACCAGCATCGCCTGAATGGCCAGCTGTATCCCCTGTTCGACGGTCTGCCCTTCACGCCTCGCCATGGCCACAAAGTTCTCCAACGGGGCTATGTCGGTCCTCGTCACCGGACGCCGGTAGGCGCGCCGCGCCAGTGTCGACAGGATCTTCGTCACGCATGCCTGGCCCGTACCTGGATCACAAACCAGGATCTTCTTCCGGCTGGCCCGCTCCACCTTCGCCGGGTACGGTCCGGTGAACTTGATCATGTTCAGGAACTTGTTCTTCTTGTCGGAGAACACTTCCTTATCATTGAGTGTCAGCACGTACGGATCGTTGAGGAACCCGGCGCGGAAGACGTGATCGCCTTCTGGCAGGAATACTTTGAAGCGCTCCTCGGAGTAGGGGTTAAAGTAAACCAGGCCCGAGGGCTTGGTTTCCACCGCCTGCTTATGGAGCAGCTTGCCGTCCATCCAGAAGCCCATCTCCACCGGCGCGGCGTCCTTAGCGCGTTCACCGGGCAGACCAATTGTGATCTCATACTCGCCGTCCCAATCGACGCGGTGCGTTGCCTCAATGTTGGACCGGCCCAGCCGGCGGATGGTCTTGTTCTTCAGGTGATATTCGAACTCCAGCGGCTTATCCGGCAGCGGGTCGGCGCCCAGCGCGCGCGAGGAGATCGTCTCGGCCGCTTCAATGTACTTCTGCATCAGGATCGGCGAGATCGTCAGTACGTCGCCGATGTTGTCGAAGCCATAGCCGGAGTCGTCCGTCGGGAAGTCCTTTTCCGCGCGGAAGTCGACAGCCAGCAGGTCCCGAATCGTGTTGGTATATTCAACACGGTTCAGGCGGCGCGCCGTCACGCGGCCCGGGTCCGGTTTCACGTTCCGGTCCGCCTTCTCCCACTCGCCTTCGATGAAGGTTGTGAAGGCCTCCACCTGCTCCACCGACGGCCGCGGCATGCCCTTCGGCGGCATCTCGCCGGAGCGCACCTTCTGCACTACTTTTTCCCACTCGTCGCGGTTGCTCAGCAGCGTCGCGGGGTCGTTGAAGTGCGCCAGATTCACGCTGCCCGATTGCACCCGGTCGTTATGACAGGCCAGGCAGTTCTTCGTCAGAACTGGTTGAACCGAATGGTCAAACGTCGGCTTCGCCGGGCCCTGCGCCACCAGCAGGGCGGCACACGCGGGGACAACAACCTTCGCTACAGAGCGCAGTGACACAACTGACATAGTATCAATTGTAAAGACATCTTCACCCCGCCCGGTGGTTACCTAATTTGGCGGCCGAGCGGCGAAAAATGCGCTTAGGCATATCCCGCCAAGGCTCGGCAGTAGAATCGCGATGGCCCCGCCGTCCCAGAATCCGTGATAGCGGTAAAGGACGTAAATTCCGCACGCGGTTCCACCTGCGGCCAGGCAGGCGAAGCCCGCCTGGCGCGTCTGGTCGAACAGACCCGCCAGTCCCAGTCCGCCGGCGAGCAGCAGGGCCGCAACGCCCGGCAACCCGTCGCCAAGCGGGTCGCCCACGGCGAAGAACACCGTCCGGAAGACTCTCCAGACGCCGAACGCGGCCAGCGATTCAATCACCATCGCAAACGCCGCCAGGCCGGCCACCGGCAGCAGCAGAATCATGCACAGTGCGTAGAGCACGATCTTCACACTTCCACAGGCGCAGGCGGCCGGCCCGCGTTCTCATCCCTGCCGCGATTGAATGCGCCGCAATAGCGCCAGCAACTCCCTCCGATCTCCCAGCGGCGCTCCCGTTGCCGCGGCGGAGGCTGCGCGGGCCACCGCCAGCTTGGCGAACTTCAGCGTCCGCGCGCCGCCCACCATCGCCGTCACCGGATACTCTCCGTCGACGAGCGACGCCGGCACGGTGACGTTAATCTGGTAAAGCCCGGGCGATATTACGCCGGCATAGGTGACCGCCGCCGCCGTCGCGTCAATGTGTACCGTCACCGGATTAGCCGTTGGTGCTGGTTCGCTTACGATGCTTCCCGCCGCAATGCCAGGCGCCGTCGGGCCGAAGCCGGTGCCGAAG
>CAZWDD010000438.1:0-3995 GCA_964632345.1 uncultured Solibacteraceae bacterium
CTTGTCGGAGCCCCCCAGCGCATGCAGCAGCGTCCAGTTCCAATAGGTCTCAATGGCGTCGTCAGGCCCGTCGAGCGTGCCCCAGCGAGGCGTGTGCAGCAGGTACCCGCGTTCGTCGATGAACTTCTTCGCGAACTCCTCAACGGCCAGCGAGTTGTACTTCAATAAGTCCCGTTCCAACAGGGCCCACGCCGGTGTCGCCATCGGCGTCTTGACATGCAGCGTGAGTTCCTGCCGGACAGGCTGGCCGCCCAGTGTGGCGGCCAGAAGGAGGAGTAGGATTCGTGTGCTCATTTCCGTGGACTCTTACCATATCAAGTCCCGGTTAAGCGAAGCGCGGTTTACGCCAGCACGCCCGGCAGTGGCCCGGTCGAATCGGCGAAGCGCTCCACCGGCGTGCCGAACGCATCCAGCATCGAAACGTACAGGTTCGACAACTGCGTGTCCGGCCCGTAGGTCAGATGCTGGCCCGATGCAATCCGTCCGCCGCCACGGCCCGCCAATACCAGCGGCAGGTTGTGCGGGTCGTGCTTGTTGCCGTCGCGGAAGCCGGAGCCGAACAGGATCATCGAATTGTCCAGCACGTTCGAATCGCCTTCCTTCATGCTCTTCAGACGCCCCAACAGGTACCCGTACTGCTCCACGTGCCACTTGTTGATCAGCTGATACTGCCGCATGTTCTCTTCCTTGTTCTCATGGTGCGACAGCGAGTGATGTCCGCCCGTCACGCCATCCAGGAACGAGAAGTTCTGGTTCGTTACCTCATTGCCGAAGATGAACGTGGCGATGCGCGTGGAATCCGTCTGGAAGGCCAGCGCGATGATGTCCATCATCAGCCGCACGTGCTCGGCAAAGTCCTTCGGCGTCGCCGGCGGCTTGGCGTTCACGTCCAGTTCCGCCCGCGGCTTCCAGTTGAACTGTTCCGGGCTCGCCGCCCGCTCCAACCGCTCTTCCAGTGACCGCACCACCGACAGATACTCATCCAGCCGCTGCTTGTCGCTCACGCCCAGCTTCTGCCGCAGCTGCTTGGCTTCGTCCAACACACTATCGAGCAGCAGCGCGTCGTCCTTAGCCGAATCGTCCAGTCCCTTCGTCGCACGGAACAGCCGCTCAAAAGCCAACTGCGGATTCAGCTCCCGCGCCAGCGGCGACGTCGGTCCCGCCCATGCAATGTGCGACCCGTACACCCGCGTGTAACCTACGTTCCGGTCCACGCCCGTCGTCACCGGCGTCACGCCCAGTTCCAGCGACGCAATCGGCGTCTTCCGGCCCACCTTCTGCGCCGCCAGTTGGTCAATCGAAATTCCGTTGCAGCTCACGTCCACGCCCAGCGTCTTGGTCACCGTCGTCGACGTCAACCAGCCCGACATCTTCACGTAGTGCCCGTCGCCGCCCTTGCTCGCTGCGTTCCACAGATTCGTCAGAACCAGCAGTTCGTCCTTGAACTCCCGCAGCGGATCCAGCGTCGGCGACAGTTCAAAGTCGCGCTTCTCCCCCTTCGGCGTCCACATGTACTCATGCACGCCATTCGGCATGTAGAGCGCGGCCATCCGCACCGGGCCCTTTCCAGGATCGCTCTTCGGCGCCGCCATGGCTTCCAGCCACGGCAGTCCGATTGCGGCGCCAGCGCCACGCAACAGGGTTCGACGGTTCAAGGTGAATCGGGACATTGGTTTATTCCTTACTCGGACTTTGAAGCGGGCGGGATCACGGGGATGTTGATGGCCGATCCGGCCTGATAGCGGAACGGCACGCTGCGCACTATCCCCAGTATAAGACTCTGCGCGCGGTAGTCGTCGCGCTTCACATCGGCCACTATGCGGTCCACCGAGCAGTGATCCTCCAGCGTCAGACCCCGGCCCAGCGCATACCCCAGCATCTTCGCCGTCAGGTTCCGCACCACCTCGTCCTTCCGCTCCATCAGGATCTGCTTCAACTCGCGCGGGCCATTGAACTGCGTGCCATCCGGCAGCACCCCGTGCGCGTCAATCGGCTTCCCGCCGTCCTCGGCGCGCCACATCCCCAACACATCGTAGTTCTCCAGGCCGAAGCCCATCGGGTCGATCCGGTTATGGCAAGCACCACACGCAGGGTTGGATCGGTGCAGCTCCAGCCGTTCCCGCAGTGTCTGCGGCGCGCTGCCCTTCTTATCTTCCAGCGGCGGGACGCCAGGCGGCGGCGGCGGCGCCGGCGTCCCCAGCATCGCTTCCAGAATCCATTTCCCCCGCAGCACCGGGCTCGTACGGTTCGGATACGACGACACGGCCAACACCGCCGTCATCCCCAGCAACCCGCCCCGTGGCGCGTCTTTCGGCAGATTCACCACCACCGGTTGCTGCCGGATCGCCCGGTCCGGCTTGATCCCGTAAAACCGCGCCAGCTTGTTGCTCATCACGCTCCACTTCGAGTCAATCAGGTAATAGAGCGGCAGGTTCGACGTCAACAACTCCTGGAAAAACAGGATCGGCTCATACCGGATGCCCGACTGCACCTCCGGCTCGTAATAGCCCGGAAACAGCTTCTCGTCCGGCTTGATGTCCCGTCCCAGTTCCCGCGTGTTCAGCCACTGCTCCACGAACTGTTCGGCGAAGTCCCGCGTTCGTTCGCTGGCCAGCATCCGGATCGCCTGTTCGCCCAGCTTCTGCGGATCCTGCAACTGGCCCTCCGCCGCCGCCTTCGCCAACTCCTCGTCCGGCATCGATCCCCACAGGAAATACGAAAGCCGCGTCGCCATCGCAAAGTTGTCCAGCAGCCGCGGGCCCTCGCCCGGATTCGGCTCCTCCACCCGGAACAGGAAGTGCGGCGAAATCAGAATCCCCTGCAGCGCATGCAGCAGCGAATTCTCATAGCTCTGCGTCTTCTGGAATGCCTTCGCGAACAACCCGAAGTACTTGTCCAACTCTCCATCCCGCGCCGGCCGGCGGAATGCCCGCGGCAGAAAATCGCCGATCACCTTCCGCGCCGCCTGCTCCGGCGTCGTCTTCTCGTTCGGCTCCGCCGTCAGGAACTTTGCCCGGCTCCGCGGATCTTTCACCGCATACCCCAACGCCTCCCGCGCCGCTTCCAGATACTTCTCCGCGTGCATCGGCGAAAGGAACAGCGTCTCGGCCGCATTGTCGAATCCCTCGCCGCCCGCACCCTCGGCCGGCAGCGCGTGCCCGGCGTTGATGTGGATGTTCAGCAGGTCGCGAATCGTCGCCGAATACTCATTCCGGTTCAGCCGCCGGATCATTGCCGGCCGCGGCGATATCCCGTCCGCGCACGCTGCCGTCCGCATCGTCTCTTCCACGTACTTCACGAACGCTTCCCGTTGCTCAATCGGCGGCTCCGGCGCTTTCCGCGGCGGCATCTCGTTATCCCGCACCCGCCCCAGCGCACGGCTCCAAGGCCGCGGATCCTGCATCATCCCTTCCAGCGTCGCCAACTTCGAAACGTGGTATCCCGCCGACGGCTTCGCCCCCTGATGGCACGACGCGCAGTACGTCTTGAGGAACGTCTGCGCCTCGGCGAAACTGTAATTCGGCGCCGCCTGCAGCGTACCCGCGATCGCAAGAAGGACGGGAAGAGAATAAATCTTCATCTGTCAGAAATCATATCAGGACACAACCCCGTTATGAGAATCCTCCAAATCGAACACCTCGGCCAACCTCTCTCCGTCCTCACGTTCCTCTCCGATGAGGAGACCGCCCATCTCTCCGGCCTCCCGCCGCAGGCCATCATCGGCCAGATTGGTGACGATGGACGCCTCCACGTCAACGCCGGCTTCCGCGACTTTCTCCACCAGGTCATCGCCACCGCCGCGCCGCTCGATCCCGCTCTCCAACAGGCCGCCGCCGCCCGCGGCTCCGGCCGTCTGGTCTATATCGATGACCGCGTTCCCGCCGGCCTCCACCCCGTCCCCGACGAAGACATCCTCGGCTGGTTCCAGGTCGAGGCCGGCCGCATCGTTCCCGGCTCCTACCGTCCCAACCCCAACCACGCCATCTCCGGCCGCC
>CAZWDD010000439.1:0-3896 GCA_964632345.1 uncultured Solibacteraceae bacterium
CCCACCACCACCGTGTCCGCGGAGATCGCCACCGACCAGCCGAAATGATCAGACCCACCCGTATTCGACGCCTTGAAGTACGCCTGCTGGCTCCAAGTCCCGCCATTGCGCACGAACACATACGCCGCGCCGGATTCCACAGCGCTGTTATCATTCGGTGTCCCGTTCACCCCGGTGGCGTTGCTGTCGTCCCCGACCGCCCCCACCGCCACCGTGTCTCCGTCGATCGCCACCGACCCGCCAAAAGTATCTGCTCTTTCCGCATTCGACGCCTTTAAGTACGCCTGCTGCGTCCACGTGCCGCTGCTGCGCACAAACACATAAGCAGCGCCGGCACCATCTGCACTGTTGTCGTTTTGGTTCCCGTTGACCCCAGTGGCGTTGCTGTCCTCTCCATACGCCCCAACCACCACCGTGTCCCCGGAAATCGCTACCGACCAGCCGAAAACATCTCCTGCTCCGGTATTCGACGCCTTCAGGTACGCCTGCTGCGTCCACGTACCGCCGCTGCGCACGAACACATACGCAGCGCCGGCTTCGGCAGCACTGTTATCACTCTGCATTCCGTTCACCCCGGTAGCGTTACTGGCCTCAAGGCACGCCCCCACCACCACAGTGTCCCCAGAGATCGCCACCGAAAAGCCAAAGCGATCACTCGCGCCCGTATTCGACGCCTTCAAGTACGCCTGCTGCGCAATTGGGTCAACCGAGATCGGGTACACTGCTAGATAGTCGTCCAACACAATTCGGAGCAGCGCCCCTTCCGCTAACATACGTGCGGGAATCCTGCGTCCGTGCGCATCGGTCACCACCAGTTTCCGATAACGCAACGCCGGACCGCCCTCCGCTGTCTTGTACAACACTGACAGTCCCCCGGCATCCAAAGTTGCTGCGAGTTCTCCATGCTGGCGCAATTGGATGATGAGTTTTCCGTCCGCTCCCTTCGGCCTCTCGGTGATGGTGAAGCCGTGCTCCAACCCCTCTTGGCCGTTTTCGAACCATTCGGTGATTCCCTTGCGGCGATATTCTAGTCGGTTAACGTCTTTGTGGATGGCAGCCTTACCTGAAACGGAAACCTCATTACCGTCCCTGCCCCAACTCACCAACTCCAGACCCCAAGTCCAGGACTCTGAGTCAGGCTTCACCTCAAAACCCCGGCCGTCGAACCGCGCCAACCACCCATGGTAGTGAGTCCGAGACTGGTATCCACCCTTGCCATCGGGGAACATCCCATGTCGGTGGCGCTGGTATTCCGCCTTGATCTGCTTCCAGTCCACCACCTTCAGTCCGGCGGGCAACTGCACTCCCGCGGAAGACTTCATGCCCTCCACGCGCAGCGAGGGGCGGGCACCGAGCCTGCCCGCAATGCCTCCCGCATCCGCCGGGTAAGTTGGAGCAAGCCCTGCGGCTGCGACGAGAACGAAGGGAGCGATAAACGGCCAGGCGGTACGCCGTGGCGAACTGTTAAAAATCGACAAGGCAACCCTCACAGGCAAATCCGTTCAGGGTTCCACTTAGACCCGTCATGACTCGCCGGATTAACAGGAAGGACCCGAACACTGTTATTCCTGCTACGAGTAGAATAATGAAGAGTCCGGAAGATGAATAGGCTGCAATCACCCAATCCGAGGGTTTCATTTTCTCAACGACGCGTAAGTCACAGATCGACGGCGCCGATGGTAATGCGGTCACACGGTGTCCGACTGGCTGGGAGTCGAGAGTCTCCCGGCCGCCTAATAAGCGCTAAGCATGCCGCGCTCCGGGTAGCTCTCATATACATGCTCGAAGAGCGCAGAGCACTTCGCCGTGTACAACTCCGGCGTGTACGCCTCTGGCAGTCCGTGATCCAGCGTATCTTCGATCGCCAGCTTCAGCGACGAACGCGCAGCCGACTTCTGCCGCCAGTTCAGCACCAGCAGCGCCTTGAGCCGCGACAGCAACTGCTTGGCGACCCTCTTCACTTCCATCCGTTCCTCCGCGCTTAACGCCGGGGCGGGCCGCGTCAGGATGTCGAAGATCACCAACTCTTCCTCGCTCAGGTTCTCGCGCACGTGGCGCTGCTCCTCGTCGTTCAGGCGGTTCGACAGTTTCAGCAGCTCCTCAAACAACTGCTCGATGTTGCGGCTGCCGTTGTTGTAGCTCTCGATCAGTTCCTCAAACTTCTCGGCGAAGTCCGCGCGGGTTTTGTTCTTGCGTACCAGCCTTTCGAGTTTCGCAGCGATCGCCGCTTTGAGTGCTTCCAGGTCGGTGTTCTTGTGCTTCGATTCCTGAAACCGCTGCGCCAGAGCCTCGAAGTTGATCTTCGACAGGTCGATGGCCGGCGGGCCACCTTCGCGGATCCGGAGTCCGGCGATCGACTCGTCGAGCAACCCGGTGATCTGGTTGAGAATGGCCGCGATGTCCGGTGGATTGGGGCTGAGCTTGGCCCGGATCACGCCGGCCAGCGTGCCGATTCCGGCCACCCGAACCGCAAACTCAATCGCCGCGGGATCGGGCTTCACGGCGCGGAAAAGCGTGCCCACAAACTTATCGTGGCCGAAGAACTCGCGTCGCGTGGCATCCGGCGCGATCAGCACATCGATGGCGTTCTCGATCGCGGCCAGCCGCTCCATGCTTCCCTGCGGCAGCGCCTCCATTGCCGCGAGATCGACCCCATGGGCAGCGCAGAATGCCGTCGCCGCCATCACCGCCTCGCGCAGCGCGACGACGAGTTGCGTCTTGTCCTTCACTGGATTGACGCCACCCTTGCCCGCGCCGTAGATAGCCAGCGCCTTTTCAAGCGACGCAAAGACGTTGGCGTAGTCCACGATCACGCCGCTGTGCTTGCCGGGGAAGACGCGGTTCGCACGGGCGATGGTCTGCATCAACGTGTGATTGCGCATCGGCTTGTCGAGATAGACCGTCGAGCAGCTCGGCGCATCGAACCCAGTCAGCCACATCGCGCAGACGAACACCAGGCGCAGCGGGTCTGCCGTATCCTTGAACTTCTCGTCCAGCCCCGGCTGCGACTCGTTCATGCGCTTCCGATGCGGCTCGATGTCGAGCCCGAGCTTCTTCATCTGCTCGATCTCGTTCTGGCCCGGGGAGACGATCACCGCCATGTCGGTTGTGGTCAGCACTTCGAGTTGCTGTTGCAATGCGGCCATACGCACGGCGGTCCGTGGCTCTTTCACCAGTTCCTTCCGCACCCGTGCGGTCTCCGCCGCCCAGTGCTTCCTGACCTTGTCGTGCATACGCAATGCCGTGGCCTTGTCGATCGACACCACCATCGCCTTGCCCAGGAAGCCTCGCCCCAGGAAGTGCCGGACGATGTCCTTCGCCACGGTCTCCAACCGGTCGTCGCGGGTGATCAGGTGGTATTGCCGCCCCAGTACCTTCTCAATCTTTTCCTCCTGCTCGGCGTCGAGTTCCGCGTCCTCGATCAGGCGGTAGATGTCCTCATTCAGGTCCGGGTTGACCAGTTGCAGCTCCGGCGTGCGGTTCTCATAGAACAACGGCACCGTCGCGCCGTCCTCCACCGACTGCTGAAAGTCGTAGATGGAAACATAGTCGCCGAACACCTCCTTGGTGCGTTCCTCACCCGCTATCAGCGGCGTACCCGTAAAGGCCAAGAACAGCGCCTTGGGCAGAGCGGCGCGCATATTGAGGGCCAGCGTGTCGTACTGGCTGCGGTGCGCCTCGTCGGTCAGCACGATCACGTCGGCGCGGTCGGTAAGGGCCTCCGGCGTTTGGAACTTGTGCACCAGCGTGAATACATATCGGTGATTGCCGCGCAGGAGTTCGCGCAGATGCGCGCCGCTGGAGGCGTGGCACCGGTCGCCCTCAGCCTCGCTCACCGCACCCACGGTCTTGAACGTCTTGGCGATCTGTTCGTCCAGTTCAACGCGATCGGTAAC
>CAZWDD010000440.1:0-3890 GCA_964632345.1 uncultured Solibacteraceae bacterium
CGGTTGCTGGGGGAAGGCGGAATGGGCGCTGTCTATCTTGCGGAGAGAAAGAAAGAGGACTTCGAGCAGACAGCAGCGGTGAAGGTACTGCGGCTGGGATTAGTGACACCGGAACTGGTGGAGCGGTTCCGGTCCGAACGCTCGATCCTGGCGCGCCTGCGGCACCCGAATATCGCGGTCCTTCTGGATGGCGGGGCAACCGAGAGCGGGATGCCATGGTTCGCGATGGAGTATGTGCAGGGCCGGGCGCTGCACCGCTACTGTGAGCAGGAGCGGATCGGGGTTCGCGAACGGGTGCGGCTGATGATCAACATCTGCCAGGCGGTGCAGTACGCGCACAGCAATCTGGTGATTCACCGGGATCTGAAGCCATCGAACATCCTGGTGAGCGACGACGGTGTGGTGAAGCTGCTGGACTTCGGGATCGCGAAACTGTTGGAGCAGGATGGAGCCGCGGAACCGGAGGAGGGGCAGGTGCGGATGCTGACGCCGGAGTACGCAAGTCCCGAACAGAGGGATGGGCGGCCGGTATCGACGGCGTCCGACATCTACTCGCTGGGCCGGATCCTGCGGCGGATGACGGCCGGACTGCCGGATGGCGACAGCCGGGATTTGGAGGCGATCGCGGAAAGGGCACTGGCCGGCGAGGCGGACGGGCGGTACCCTTCGGCTGAGGCGCTGGCGGGCGACTTGAAGCGATATCTGGATGGGTATCCGGTGAGCGCGCGACCGGAGACCATCGCCTACCTCACACGGAAGTTCATTCAACGGAATCGAGTGGCCAGCGGAATCACGGTGCTGGCGCTGGCCGCGCTGCTGACGGTTACGGTGGTGGCGCTGCGGCAGCGTGAGCGCGCGAACCGGGAACGGGATACAGCCGAGGCGGCATTGCGATTCCTGACGGAGGTGTTCGCGGCGCCGGATCCGAACGAGACACTGGGCAGGTCTCCGACGGCCGAGCAACTGCTGAACGCGGGAGCGCAGCGGATTGGGGAGGAGTTGCGGGATCAACCGGCGGTTCGCGCGCGTCTGAAGGAGGTGATGGCGTCGGCCTACCGCGGACTGGCGGAGTTCAAGAAAGCCGAGACGTTGTTGCGTGAGGCGCTGGCGACGAAGGAGCAGTTGTATGGGCGAGGGAGCCTGGAGGTCTCGGACACGATTGCCGCGCTGGCCGGTGTGCTGTATGAGGACGGAAGGGCGGCGGAGGCGCTACCGCTGGACGAGGAGGCGCTGGCGACCCGGCGGCGGCTCGCGCCGGACAGCGAGAAGGTCGCCGATTCGCTCTATGAACTGGCGATTGAATTCGACGACGTCGGGGACCTGGAGAAGGCGGAAGCGATGGCGCGGGAGTCAGTGGAGCTATACCGGAAGCGGACGGGAGAGGGTAGCGCGAACGTGGCGGACTCGCTAATGATTCTTGCCGACATCCTGCGGCACGGGGGAAAGATGGAGGATTCCCTTCCCTACTACCGGCTGGCGCTATCGATCCGGCAACAGGTGAAAGGCCCGGAGCATCCGGACACGGCATTGACGCTGAATCACCTGGGGCGGGGATTGATCCAACTCAACCGACCCGCGGAGGCAATCCCGCATGTGGAGACGGCGTTCCGCATTCATCGGAAAGTGTTCGGCGAGTCGCATCCGGTGACGATTGCGACACGGTCCAATCTGGCGGGCGCGCTACATGCGGTGGGTGAGTTGGACCGTTCGGCAGAACTCTACCGGGAGTCGCTGCGCCACCTACAGACGCGCTTCGGTGACCGGCATCCGTATGTGGCGGCAGCGCACGGGTCGATCGCCTCGATTCTGATGGCCAAAGGAGATTTGCAGGGCGCGATACCGGAGTCTGAGGCCTCGGTGGCGCTGTTCCGCAAACTGCTGCCGGCGCAGCATCCGGACCTGGCCCGTTCGCTGACGCAGCGCGGGACACTGTTGCGGAGACTCGGGCGGCTGGAGGCGGCGGAGGGACAACTGCGGGAAGCGGAGGGAATGCAGATGGCGCTGCTCAAGGAGACCCATCCAGATCTGGCGCTGACGAGAGCGTCGCTAGGCCGTTGCCTGCTGGAGAGAGGACGGACGGGGGAAGCGGAGCAGAAGTTGCTGGCGGCGTGGGAGCCGCTGCGGGCGAGCCGGGGGGAGAAACATCCGTTTCCGCGGGAGGCGGCGGGGCAACTGGCCGAGTTGTACCGGAAAACGAATCGTCCCGAAGAGGCGGAGAAGTGGGACCGGCTCGCCCGATAGCGCGGCGGCGGCTACACTGAAACTATGGCCGCACTCTTCACGGGGGAACGAAGTTGAGCCTGCTATCGTTAACCGTCCTCGGTTCCGGCACCTCCGTTGGCGTCCCCTCGATTGGCTGCGACTGTGCGGTCTGCACGTCGAACGATCCGCGGGACAACCGGCTGAGGCCGTCAGTGTGGGTGCGCTACGAGAACCGCGACATCGTCATCGACACGACGCCGGATTTCCGCTACCAGGCGCTGCGGGTGCGGATCCCGAAGCTGGATGCGATTCTGCTGACGCACGGACACGCCGACCATGTGCTGGGGCTCGACGATGTCCGACCGTTCAACTTCCGGCAGTCGGGAACGATTCCGGTGTATGGCAGCGCGGCGACGCTGGAAATTGTGCGCCGGATCTTTCAATACGTGTTCTCTGATGACAAGAAGGAGTCGAGCTGCCCTAAGCTGACGACGCACACGCTCGATGGGTCGCCCTTTGACCTGTTCGGCCGCGAGGTGACGCCGATTCTGCTGTATCACGGGTCGATGCCCGTTTACGGATTCCGGTTCGGAAAGCTGGCGTACCTGACGGACCACAATCACATACCGGAAGAATCGATGGCGCTGCTGGGGGGGCTGGACACGTTGTTTCTGGACGCGCTGCGCTATAAGCCGCACGCGACACACTCGACGGTGGCGCAGTCCCTGAAGATCGTGGAGGCGCTGCAGCCGCGCATCACGTATTTCACGCACATCTGTCACGACCTGGGCCACCAGCGGGCCGAGAGCCTGCTGCCGGCCAATGTCCGGCTGGCCTACGACGGATTGACCGTCACCGTGGATGCCTGAAGCGATGCAAGTTTTCCGTTCCCTGGAGGCCGCCCGCGGCCAGTTCGGCCCCTGCGCCCTGACGATCGGCAACTTCGACGGAACGCACTTGGCCCATCAGGCGCTGTTTCGGGAAGTGTCGCTGCTGGCCCGCGCGCGCGGGTGGCGGGCGGCGGCGTTGACGTTTGATCCGCACCCGGCCTGCGTCGTGGCGCCGGACCGGGCACCGAAGCGGATCACGACGCACGAGCAGCGCATGGAAGTGATGGCCAGCTGCGGCATTGAGCAGGTGTTGATACTGCCCTTTACGCGAGACCTATCGCTGGTGACGCCGTACGATTTCGTGAACAGAATTCTGAGCGAGACACTACGGACGCGGGCAATCGTTGTCGGTGACAACTTCCGCTTCGGGCATAAGCATGCGGGGGACATGCACCTGCTGGCGGAACTGGGGCTGCAACTCGGCTTTTCGACGCACATCGAGCCCGCGATCCGGTCGCGGTACGGAGTGATCTCCTCGACGTTGGTGCGGGAAGCGGTGTTCGCGGGGCGGATGGCGATGGCGCAACGGCTGCTGGGGCGGCCCTACTCGCTGGCCGGCCCTGTGGTGGCGGGGCACGGCATCGGCGGGCGGCAGACGGTGCCGACGCTGAATATTGCGCCGTCGAGCGAAGTGCTGCCGCCGAACGGGGTCTATATCTCGCGAACGCGGGACCTTGACGACAACCGGACATGGAACTCGATCACCAACGCGGGAAACCGCCCCACGTTTGACGGCGGGGCGCTTTCGATTGAAACGTTTCTACTGGACCCATACTATGGCCGTACACCGGCCCGAGA
>CAZWDD010000441.1:0-3877 GCA_964632345.1 uncultured Solibacteraceae bacterium
GAACGAAGAGTACTGGATGAGTGGCGATGGCGAGATGCGAAATGCGAGCCTGCTCGATTACCGCATGCCGACCTCGCTGGATGTACCGTGGATCGATACGCAGATTGTGGAAGTGCCGAGCCCTGGGCACCCGTTCGGGGTTCGCGGCGTGGGCGAGGCGAACATTGTGCCGCCGCCCGCCGCGATTGCCAATGCCATCCGTGACGCTGTTGGCGTTCGTTTGCAGCGGTTGCCGATGAATCCGCCGTCGGTGGTGGCCGCGATCGGGGTCAGTTAAGTGGCCAGGGTCCATATTCCGGCCCTTCTGCGCCCGGCGACGGGCGGGCGAGAATGGGTAAGCGCCGAGGGAACGACGGTGGGCGAGGTAATTGCCGACCTGGAAGATCAGCACCCGTCGCTCGCCGGGCGTCTGCTGCGGGAGGGCCGGCTGGTATCCGGACTGGCCGTGGCGATTGATGGCGAGGTAAGCTCCCTGGGCCTTGCGGAGACGGTGGAGGACGACACGGAGGTCCACTTCGTCTCTGCCATTCAAGGCGGAGTGCGATAATGGCGGAATGGTCCGATTGACGTTTATGTCCCTTATGACAGCGGCATTTCTTGCCGCAGCGATTTCCCCGGAAGGCGCCCGCGCGGTGGCCTCCGTTAACGCCGAACTCGACGCTATCCGCCAGAATCCGGAGTTTGCCGCCGGCCGGAATCCGGTAGCCGCGCGAGTGCACCTGCGGGATGTGGATCGAGCGATTCGCAACTGCACGATGCAGCTACGGCTTCTGATTCGGGACAGCCGCGAGCCGGAGGTGAAGGCTGCGCAGCAACGGGTGTCGCAACTCAACGCGTATGCCGATTCGATCCGGAACGCGCTGCAGAAGGGCGGCAACAGCTCGGCGCAGCAGGATCAACTGGCATACGATTTCGTGAAGACGCATCTGTCGAGCGGGATTCTCTCCCGCGGCGCGGCGCTTGGGGAGCTGGCGCGAAATCCAGAATCGACGGTTAGCCTGGGCGGGAACATCCCGACGATGAACATGCTGCGGGAACAGCTTGCCGTGATCGATGCCGATTGCAAGGGCCGGTTTGCGCCGGTGGCTGCGGCGCCGCATCCGAGCCCCGGGATGCAGCATGCGGCTCCGGGTCTGTGGTGCGCGATTGCCGCCGACCGGGACGCGTATCTGCGCCGCTCGGCGATGAACGTGGCGAATACTGAACTTCAGGGCGTGGTTCGGCTGCTGAAGCAGATGACGGAGCAGTTGGAGTCCCGGGAGGGCTATCTGGAGACGGAACTGGTGTCGATACGGCGGGCTCTCTGGCGGCGCGATGAACTGCTGCAGGAGTTGGCGAAGCGCCACAAGCCGGTGCTCGATGCGGTGGGCGTTACGGATACGTCGAAGCTGCTGGCGCCGCTAGATCCGGCGATCAACGCGCTGCAGGCGGAGGCAAAGCGGCTGGCGCCGAACTGGAAGTTTCCGGCTTCGGGGCCTCATGACGCCGGTCCCGAGGCTCTTGCCCGGCAGCAGGTGGGAAGGGAGTTTCCGGGCTCCGCGGTTCGCACGACGCTCATGACGGACGAGGTCTTCCGCATCCGGAAGAATTCGCTTGGGATCCCGCTGGACCGGAGCAAGAGCGGCCATATTCTGTACAAGGCGCCCAACGAACAGATGTGCCGCCAACAGACATTCGAGTACACCGAAGTGTTCCAGGGCAACGGTTATCAGAAGCCGGCGGGGGTTCGCCTGCACCGGCTGCGCTACCTGAATTGCCCGTAGGTGTCCGTACTCCGATTTCGATTCCCTCCGCGGGTGTTTTGCCGTACACTGCTGGCGGGAGGCGGTTATGCCACTCAGCCGCCGAGAGTTTCTGGCCCTCCCATTCTCCTGCGCCATCGGGTCCGCCACGGAGCGCGTCTGGACGCTGGAGGCGATGGAGGAGTTCCTGGCGAACGCGCCGATTGTGCGCGAGAAGTCGCTGGGCATCGGGATTACATGTCCTCTGAAGCTGACGTTGCGCCGAGAGGACATCGAAAAGGCCGCGCACTTTCAGTCCGTGGATGAATCGAAACTGGTCCACCGGACGGAAACGGTTCACGAGACAAACTTTCGCGACACCTGGCGTTACAACGTTGCCGCTTACCGGCTGGACCGGATGCTGGGGCTGCAGATGACGCCGCCGTCGGTGGAGCGTGTTCACGGAGGCCGCCGCGGGGCGATCACCTGGTGGATCGAGGACGCCATGATGGAGGTGGACCGGTTACGGAAGAGGATCGAGCCTCCCGACGTGGAGGATTTCAATGCGCAGATGCAGGTTGTCCGGGTCTTCGATCAACTGATTTTCAATACGGACCGCAACCTGCAGAATCTGTTGATCGACCCGTTGTGGAGGCTCTGGATGATCGATCATACCCGCGCGTTTCGCTGGCACAGCCAGCTTCGCAGTGCGCGGAATCTGGAGCGGTGCGAGCGAAGGCTGCTGGCGGGTCTACGCGGGCTGAATGAGAAGGACCTGCGCGCCGCGATGGGCCCGATGCTGGACAGGCAGTGCATTACGGGGCTGCTTAAGCGTCGTGACCGGATCGTGAAGATCTTCGAGAAGCGCATTAGCGAACTCGGCGAGGCGGAGGTGTTGTACGACTACTCGCGGGTTTGAGCTTCCGGTTCGAGTTGCAAGGCCTGTTCCATGTAGCGCTCCAGACTTCCGGGGGAGCCGTCCGGGAGTTCGAGGCGTTTGCCTCGATGGAGAACATGGGGCCGGCCGTTCTCAATGACGAGGCAGGCCAGGCGGCTACCGTAGGCGCGGCCGAGCCCGACGTCGATGTTCAGCACCTTTCCCGAGAAGCGCGGCGTAATGGCGCCCCCTGTCGGGGTATGGCCGATGACGATGCGGCTGACGGCGAACTGTTTCAGTAGCGCGTCGACGTGCGGCGCGAGCTCCTGTTCATCGCCGGCGGCGAGGCCGCGATACCAGAGTGGGCCGTCGGGGTCGGCGGCCAAGCCGCCCTCGACCTTGGATAGATCCTTCAACTCCGAGCGCACGGCGGCGTTCAGATCCTCCATGGTTCTTCCGGCGTATTTTGGCGCGATGCCCGCGTGAACGAACAGAGTGTCGCCGATTCTGGCGACCGCATCGTGGGCGGCGATCCAGGCATGAAGCTTGCCCCCGGGCTGGAAGGCCAGGCGGTGTTCGAACCAGCCCAGCGGGCGGGCCGCCTCCCACTTGGCCCTGTAGGCGGCGTCCGGTTCCTTACCAGCCTGCTTCAACTCTTCGGCGTGATACTCCCACTGGGCTTCCCGCATGCGGGCCGACTTGCCGGTGGCGAAGGACTGGTACTCCTCCGGGGTGACATAGCGCAGGTCGCCGTAAACCATCATCGCGTCGTGATTGCCGATGATGGCGGTCACCTGGCCGCCGGCCTTTTTCGCCTGCTTCTCGAGCTTAATGAGAAGTTCAAAAATGGCCTTGGTATCGGGACCGCGGTCCGGGATGTCCCCGATCTGGACGAGGTGCGTCCTGCCGCCGGACCAGTTGTGCCTGGCGTCGATGAGGCCGGTCTGCCGGAGCAGGGTTTCCAACTGCGGCAGATCCCCATGGATGTCACCGATGGCGACAATGCGGGGCTGCTGCTGCGCCCACGCCACCCCGCCCTGCATGAGAGCGGCCAGCAGGAGTACGAATCGGACTTTGCAATCCGTTCTTCGCCTCACACCCAAACCATAACAGAGATCATGGGAAGGGGAAAGGGGTTTGGATAGGGTGTCGGCAGGAGGCCGATTTCGCGTGCCAATCGAAGCGCTTCGGGGTATGCTGAGGGCGGAATGGCTTCGTTTTCGCAAATTCCAGCCGCAGCCCGGCCCTCCCTTTTCGGCAGTGATTAAGCCCCTCGCTG
>CAZWDD010000442.1:0-3875 GCA_964632345.1 uncultured Solibacteraceae bacterium
GGGATGGCACGCGAGCGATGGCTGCGTTCCGCGAGGCGCTGCGGGTGAACCCGAAGCTGCACAACGCGCGGAACGCGGTGGCGGCGCTATTGACGGAGCAGCAGCAGTACGCGGCGGCCGAGGGGGAATATGAACAGGTGCTGGCGGCGGAACCGGGGAACCGGACGGCGCTGCGGGGACTGGCGCGAACGCTGATCCTGCACCGGAGCTACGCGCGGGCGGCGGAGGTGCTGCGGCGAGCGATTGTGGCCGAGCCGAACGAGGTGGGGCATCAACTGGCGCTGGGCGTGGCGTTGAATGAGATGGGCAAAGCGGCGGAGGCGGTGGCGCCGTTGCGGCGGGCTGTGCAGTTGGCGCCGCGGGCGGCGCTGGTACACGGGCACCTGGGGACGGCGTACGCCAACCAGCAGATGTACAAAGAGGCGGCGGAGAGCTTCGGCGCGGCAGTCCGGCTGGAGCCGGGGAACGGAGAGTTGCGGCTGTCGCTGGCGCGGGCGCTGGTGGCGAACCGGGACTATGAGGAGGCGCTGCCGCATTTCGCGACATTGACCGGGTTCGAGGCGTTCTATCTGCATGGCGTTGCGCTGCGCGGGTTGGGCCGGTTTGCCGAGGCGGAGCCGGTATTGCGGAAGGCGGTGGCGTTGGACGACCAGCATGCGGACGCACAGTATCAACTGGGGTTCGTGTTGGCGAGAGGCGGGAAGTGGGAGGATGCGCGAGTCCATCTGGAGCGGGCGCGGGCGTTGAACCCGGGCGGGGCGGATGTGCACTTTCAACTGGCGCAGGTGTTGAAGCAGTTGAACCGGACGGAAGAGGCGAACCGGGAGTTGGAGGCGGTGCGGCAGGCCAAGCAGCGGAACGCGGAGAGCCAGATCGCCGACACAACGGCGGCGATGGCGAATCAGGCGCTGGAGGCCGGGGATGCGAAGACGGCGGCGGAGTTGTACCGGAAGGCGCTGGCGGCGAATCCGGGGAGTGCGCCGACGCACTACAACCTGGCGCTGGCACTGGCGCGGATGGGGGACCGGAAGGGCGAGCGGGAGGCTTTGGAGAAGGCGGTGGAACTGCAGCCGGGTTTTGCCCCGGCGCAGAATCAGTTGGGTCTGGTGCGGATGACGGGCGGGGACGCGGCGGGGGCGGAGCGAGCGTTCCGGGCGGCGATTACGGCGGATGAGAACTTTGCGGAAGCGCACAGCAATCTGGGGGTGCTGCTGGCGCAGCGGAACGACCAGGCCGGGGCGGAGGCGGCGTTCCGACGGGCGGTGGCGGCGAATGGAACGTACGTGCAGGCGCACGTGAATCTTGGGTTGACGCTGGCGGCACAGAACCGGTTCCAGGATGCGGCGGCGCCGCTGCGGCGGGCGCTGGAGTTGACGCCGGAAGATCCGCGGACGCTGACGTTCGCGGCAATGGTGGAGACGCGTGCGGGACGAGGGAAGGATGCGGTAGGGCTGTTTCGGAAGGTGGTGCAACTGACGCCGGGTGCGGCGGAGGCCCATCTGAATCTGGGGATCGCGCTGGCCGACACCTACGATATTCCTGGCGCTCTGGCAGCGTTCACGGAGGCATCGCGACTGGTGCCGGGGAATGCGCAGGCCTTCTACAACAAGGGCCGGGCGGAGTATGACCTGCGGGAGTATCCGGCGGCGATTGCGTCGCTGGGGCGGGCCGTGGAGCTGAATCCGCAGGCTGCGGAGGCATTGTATTTGCTGGCGGTATCGGAGAAGCAGATGAACCGGGGCGAGGACGCGCGGCGGCACCTGGAGCAATTGGTGAAACTGCAGCCGGGCAATGCGGACGCGCTGTATTTATTGGGTCAGAATCGCAATGCGGCGGGGCAGTCGGGGGAGGCGATTGCGCTATGGCGGAAGGCGGTGGAGGTGAACGGTGACCACAGCGAGGCGTTGTATAACCTGATCCGGGCGCTGGGGCCGGGGGACCCGGCGGAGGCGGCGAAGTACCGGGCAAAGTTTACCGAACTGCAGCGGCAGAAGCGGATTACGGGACAGGCGGAGACGCTGAACAATTTCGCTCTGACCGCGGCGGCATCGCGGGACTGGCCGCGGGCGATTGAGCAGTTGAACGAAGCGATCGCGTTGTGTGGGGACTGCCGGGCGCGGGCGGACCTGCACAAGAACCTTGGGCTGATCTATGCGCGGTCCGGGGACACTGGCAAAGCGTTGGCGGCGTTGGAGGCGGCGCGCGAGGGGAAGCCGGCTGACAAGGAGATTGAGCAGGCGCTGCAGTTGCTGCGGTGAGCTAGGGCTTGCGAAGAGTGGGGTAGGCGATGCCCAACTGTTCGAGGTAGGAACCGTAGCGGGCCGGGTCGTAGTAGAACTTGCGCATGGCGGGGCGGAAACGCTCCATGCGCTCTTTGTTTAGTTCGATGGCGGGCTGGTCGGTGTCGCTGATGAGCGGCTGGTATTTCAGGTCCTTGGTCTGGACTTCGCGGAAGTACTTCCAGGCCTGTTCGAGCAGAGCGGGCTGGAGGAGGAAGTCGAGGGCTGTGGCGGCCTGGACCTTGGCGCCGGTCACGGAGCCTTTATGGGCGAGGGGGGTGGCCATGGAGATGGCGTTGGCCCAGTGGTGGCCGGGGAGGTTGGGGATGTTGGCGGGGAAGCGGAGGTAGACCATGGGGACCACCCAGGAGATATCGCCGACATCGTCGGTGCCGCCGCCTTTCCAGGGTTCAGGGGCCTGCAGTGGCTTGGGCTTTTCGGGCAGGGGTTCGACCTTGGGTGCGCGGACTTCGCGCTGGACTTCGCGGGCGAGGGTCTGATCGGCCTCGGACCACTTGGGCATACCGACCATGTCGATGTTCTTCTGCTGGACTTCGGCGACGACCTTGTTAAAGTGCGTTGGCCAGGCGGAGCCGACAACGCGGGAATTGACGGAGGTGCTGGTGGCCATGGCGGCGGCCTTGGCCATAGTGGAGCCGTACTCCTGGAGTTCGCGGATGCGGGGAAAATCCTGTTCGCGGAAGTAGTACCAGACGGTGGCTTCCTCGGGGACGACATTGGGCTGATCGCCACCGTTGGTGATGACGTAGTGGGAGCGCTGTTCGGGGCGGAGATGTTCGCGCTTCATGTTCCACATGGTGTTCATGAGTTCGACGGCGTCAAGGGCACTGCGGCCTTTCCACGGGGCTCCGGCGGCGTGGGCGGCCTCGCCCTTGAAGGTGAACTGGATGGAGACGAGACCGGAGTTGTTGGCCTGATGGCCGTAGGCGGTGGCGAGTTCGGAGGCGACGTGGCAGCCGAGCATGACGTCGAGATCCTTCATGAGGCCGGCGCGGATGAAGAAGGCCTTGGTGGCGACGAGTTCCTCGGCGACGCCCGGATAGAGCTTGAGGGTCCCCTTGATGTTGTGCTTCGTCATGAGGTCCTTGAGGGTGAGGGCGGCGGCGATGTTGACGGCGTTGCCGGAGTTGTGGCCTTCGCCATGGCCGGGCGCGTTTTCGACGAGGGGATCGTGAAAGGCCACGCCGGGTTTCTGGTTGGCGCGGGGGATGCCGTCAATGTCGGTGATGAAGCCGATGACGGGTTTGGCGCCGGCGCCGCCGTTGCTCCAGGTGGCGACCCAGGCGGTGGGGATGCCGGCGACGCCGCGCTCGACGTGGAAACCGTTCTTCTCAAGGATTCCGGATAGATACTTTGAGGTCTCATACTCCTGGAAGCCGAGTTCGCCGAAGCTGAAGACGGAGTCGACGATCTCCTGGACAAGTTTGGCGCGGGCGTCGACGGCGGCGAGGGATTCCTTCTTTACTTGCTCGAGATTGGGAGCTTGTGCGAAGGAGGATGCGGCGAGGAGGAGCAGGGAGCAGAGGCGCATTTGGAACTAGGGTACACCGCGCGGCGGATACCGGGAATGTTGTA
>CAZWDD010000443.1:0-3874 GCA_964632345.1 uncultured Solibacteraceae bacterium
CCGACGCCGCCGGGCGGCGTCAAATTTACAGAGTCTTCAGATAGGCCATCAGGTCGGCCTTCTGGTCGGCATCAAGCTGCTCATCGTACGGGGGCATCCCATTGCCGCCTTCATTGATCTTCTTGATGACGCCGGCATCGGTCACGCCGCTCTTCTTGAAGAGGCCCTTGAGGGCGGGCGCATTGCCACGCTTTTCGTCGGAGTCCGTGTTGTGGCAGCCCATGCAGGCCGAATTTTCAAACACTTCCTGACCCTTTTTGGCGTCGCCTTTCTTGTCCGCGCCGAAGGCCAAAGCGCCGATGATGACCGCGCTGCAGCCGAAGGCAGTAATACGCTGGGCAAGTTTCATGGGATTCCTATCTCCTGATATCGAGCAAAATTCTCATCCTATTCTACAATTGCCAGGATGCGTCCCGCCATCGCCGTTTTTGCCAAAGCGCCGATTCCCGGCCGCGTCAAGACGCGACTGGCCGCGCACCTGGGCCCGCTTCGGGCGGCGGAACTCTACCGGGAAATGGTGTCGGTATTAGTTCAACGCCTGTCCGAGGCTTCGGTCAGCCTCGCTACAGACATTGAAGTTCATACCGACACGCCGTTAGAAGACTGGCCCCCTTCCGGTGTTACCGGAAAACTGCAAATTTCCGGTGACCTCGGGGTTCGGATGCGCCATGCCCTCGATGCCGGACTGGCCGAGGGACGCTCCGTCATGATGATCGTGGGCGGCGACGTGCCGACTGTTCCGGTGGAACATCTGCGCCAACTGCTGGCTGCGGACGCCGACGTCGCCCTGGGTCCCGCCGAGGACGGCGGCTACTATGCCATCGCATGCCGGCGCACGCACCCGGAAATGTTCTTGGGCGTCGAATGGTCCACCGGCCGCGCCTGCGAGCAGACCGCCGCCGCCTGCCGCAAGGCGGGCCTCACCGTCTTCCTCGGCGCTCCATGGTTCGATATTGACGAACCGTCCGACCTCGCGCGCATCTAAGCCCGGTAGTATGGCACTTCAAGCTGGCAGCAAAGCACCCGAATTGAACCTCACCGACGAAGCGGGAAACCCGTTCCTGCTCTCCTCTCTGCAGGGGAAAACCGTCGTTCTCTATTTTTATCCGAAAGCCGACACGCCGGGATGCACCACCGAATCCTGCGAGTTCCGCGACCATTCGGCGGCATTTGCGGCGAAGGACGCGGTGATCATCGGCATCTCCCCGGACACCGCAAAGGCCCAGACCAAGTTCAAGAGCAAGTTCACGCTGCCATTTACGCTTCTTGCCGACGCCGATCACGCCGGCGCGGAGGCCTACGGCGTCTGGCAGGAAAAATCGATGTACGGCAAGACCTACATGGGTGTCGCGCGGACCACCTTCGTCATCGGCCCGGACGGTAACATCCGGCACATTTTCGAGAAGGTGAAGCCCGCGGGACACGCCGCGGAGGTATTGGCGGTTTTATAGCTAAATGAAGCGCGTCCGCCCGGGGATGGCCAGCGGCGGCACTTCCCACTTCCCGTTCCAGTCCAGCGTTTCCGGCACCAGACGTTCCTGCGAGTTCAACGCCTGTTCCCAGGTGATCTGCTGGCCCGTGTAGGCGGCCATTCGGCCCATGATGCCCATCATGGTGGACGAGCACATGCGATCTCCGTCGTTGATCACCTCACCCTTGCGGATGGCCTGAAACAGCAGGTCGTGCTCGCGCTGGTACATGTCGTACTTCTGGCCCGAGTAGGTCCAGGGCTTCTCGCCGACGATGCGCGGATTGGGCCCCTTGCCGATAATCGCCTGGCCCTTTGTGCCCATGATGTAGTCGGCGTTCTCGTTGTGGCAGCCTTCCATCTGGCGGCAGGCAACCATGGCGCGGACGCCGCTCGGCCACACATAGTTGACTTCAAAGTGGTCGTAGATATTGCCCCCGTGGGCAGGAACCTGGCGGCCGCCGACGGCGACGCAGGAGGCCGGTGGCTGATCCTTGAACGCCCAGGCAACCTTGTCCACGCTGTGAATGGCCTGCTCCACCAGCGAGTCGCCGCACGTCCAGGTGAAGTTGTACCAGTTGGCGATCTGCCACTGAATGTCGCTCATCCCGGCCGGGCGGGTATCGGCCGGCGGCATGGGCTTAACGGGATTCGTGTAGTAGGTGGCGTAGTAGGAAACCAGATCTCCGATCTGGCCCTGCGCAATGCGGTCAAACGTCTCGACGATGTAGTTCGAATAGCGCCAGCAGAATCCGGCCACCAGGTTCAGCTTCCGGTCGCGCGCCATTTTGACGGTCTCCATCACATGGCGGAGGCCCGGCGCATCCACGGCCATCGGCTTCTCGCAGAACACGTGCTTGCCCTTTTCAATGGCGTAGCGCAGTTGCTCCGGCCGGAACCCGGGGGGCGTCGCCAGCAGGACGACATCGATGTCGGAATCGATCAGCTTCTTGTAGGCGTCCAGGCCAACGTACATGCTGGAGGACTCGACCTTCACCTTCTCGCCGTGAATCTTCTTGAGCCGCGCCACCGACTCATCGATCCGTTCCTGAAAGACATCGGCCATCGCCGTCAGGTTCGAGAAGTCATCGGCCTTCAGCGCCTGCGAGGCGGCACCGGAACCGCGGCCGCCGCAGCCGACCAGCCCGATCTTAATCGCCTTGGACGCCTGCATGGCGCTAAGCAGCGCCGGAGCGCCGAGGGTAAGGGCGCCGGACTTCAGGAACTGGCGGCGGCCGTTCAAATCGATCATGGACAGGGAATCCTCCTTGGAAACTTCCATCGTATCCTATGTAGATTTTTTCACGGTATTGGTGGGGATGTGCGGATGCGTCTGGCAGCAGTGGGGAATTTGGGCGCGGACCAGTTCCAGGGCGAGGGTGGCTTTGTCCAGAAAATTGGTGGCGCTTGAGACGACATAGCGCAGCGGGTGGCGGTCCCACAACTCGCGCAGGCGGGCGTCAATCCGCTTGGCCTCGGCGGCGTGTTCCAGCCGAATTCCCTCCTGCAGGTAGGCTTCGGCGGAGGCGGTTTCGACATGGACGACGGCGGCATAGCGGTCAATCTCAGCCTGCAGCGACGTCCCGTGGTGGGCGAAGAAGCCGCGCGGCGAACCAGGCCAGTAGGCGGCGCCATCCACGGTACCGCGGTCGCAAAGTATCAGCGCGGACTCATCGAGTTCAGCAGCAAGATTCTCCATTTCCCGCTGAATGGCGAAGATCGAGTGTTGTGCGGCTCGCCGCCCGGCGTCGTTCGGGATGCGCGGGAACCCGCCCTGAAACACGATGCTGGCCGCCTCCGGCAACAGAACGACGTGCGGGCAGAAATACCTCCTCGCCATTTCCAGAATGGCGGTTTTCCCGCCGCCAGGACCGCCGGTAAGTACAACCAGCTTAGGCTTATGACGTTTGCGCGTGCACTTGCACGGGTGCGTACCGGTGGGGAGGTTGACCATGCTGCTTCTAGCCTACTCCTGGCCGTTGCGCTGCACGAGGGGGGGCCGGCCCGGTATACTTCGAGTTTGCTTATGGTGAAAAACTTCATGGACTTGAGCGGCAAAGTGGCCGTGGTGATGGGCGGGACATCGGGCATCGGCGCGATGTTGGCGGTGGGACTGGCCGAGGCTGGCGCCCACGTGGTGCCGACGGGCCGCCGGCAGGCCGAGATGGATGCCGTCTGCGACAAGATTGAGGCGCTCGGCCGGAAGACGGTCCGGAAGACGTGCGATGTGCAGAGCCGCGAGTCCGTGGACAACCTGCGCGAAGCCGTGATCGAAGCTCTGGGCCGTGTCGACATCCTGCTGAACGCGGCCGGCGTAACGTTCCGGAAGCCGACCAAGGATGTCTCCGAAGCGGAATGGAACCGGCTGATGGACATCAACGTCACCGGAACGCTGCGCGCCTGCCA
>CAZWDD010000444.1:0-3845 GCA_964632345.1 uncultured Solibacteraceae bacterium
TCCACCGGGGCCGCGCCCAGCCCTGCACGGAGGGCGCGGCTATCCGGGGAGTGACCCGCGGCGTCTCCGGAAGGAGCGAGACGGGCGGGCTGGCTTGGCGGATTATGTCGCAAGTGACGGACGGAGGCAAGCCCAGGGACTAGGCGAAGAGTTCGGGGATGGGTTCGCCGGTTTTGTCTTCGAGGGAGTTGGCGATCTTGATGGGGCGGCCGATGGGGCTCATGATCTCCTTGGTCCAATCGACGCCCATCAACTTGTAGACGGAGGCGTAGAGGTCGCCCATGGAGATGACGCGGCTGGTAACGTTGGCGCCACGTTCATCACTGGTACCGATGGCCTGGCCGGTGCGGATGCCGCCGCCGGCGAGGGCGAGGGACCAGCAGTTGGGCCAATGGTCACGGCCGAGGTTGGGGTTGATGTTCGGGGTGCGGCCGAACTCGCCCATGGCGATGACGAGAGTGGAATCGAGCAGGCCGCGTTCCTCGAGGTCCTCGACTAGGGTGACGAGGGTCCGGTCGAGCGGGGGGCAGAGGCGGTCCCGGTGGCTGACGTCGTTGTTGCTGTGGGTGTCCCAGGAGGTGCCGTGGTAGCCGGCGGCGGTGACGAAGACGCTACCGGCCTCGACGAGGCGGCGGGCGAGGAGGCAGGATTGGCCGATGGAATCCTTACCGTAGCGTTCCTTGGTCTTGTCCGACTCCCTGGAGAGATCGAAGGCGTCGCGAACGGCGGGGGTGAGGATCATCTTCATCGCCTGGGCGGAGAAGGCGTCTAGATCGGTGTGCTCGGCGGTTTCGTTCATGGCGCGGTAGCGCTTGTCGACGGCCTTCAGAAACGCCCCGCGGCTTTCGATACTGGCTTGGGAGACGGACTTCGGCAGGCTGAGGTCGGTGACCTCAAAATCCGGCTTGCTGGGGTCGGGGATGCACATCGGATCGTAGTCGCCGCCGAGGAAGGCAGAGCGGAAGTAGTCTTCGTATTGGCGGCCGCGATCCCACTTGGGGACGAGGACGTGGGGCGGGACGGCGTTGCGGGGGCCGAGTTCCTTGGTGAGCATGGAGCCGACGCTGGGGAACTGCATGGCGGGGTTGATTTCGTGGCCGGTGATGACGTAGTGGGTGGCCTGGGGATGGTCGTTGCCGCGCGTGTGCATGGAGCGGATGAGCGCGAACTTGTCCATCTTTTTCGCCATTTTCGGAAGGAGTTCCGAGATCTGAATGCCCGGCACGTTGGTGGAGATGGGCTTGAAGTTACTGTTCTTCTTGGGGTCCCAGGTATCGATATGGCTGGGGCCGCCTTCGAGCCAGAAGAGGATGACGGACTTGACCCTAGCCTCCGGCCTTGGGGCGGCGGCGAGGTAGCGGGGGAGCCCCATGCCGAGGAAACCGAGCGAACCCGCCCGGAGGAAATCACGCCGTGAATGTGCCATTAGTGGTTCTCCGCAAACTCTCGTGAACTGATCAATGCCCAGACGAATTCGCGCAGGGCCGCTTCGCGGTCGTTGCGCTTCGCCACCAATTGTTCGAGGTCGGACAGCTCCTCGGCATCGGGCCGGCGGGCCAGCGCCGCGAGGTAGAACTCTTCAAAGATCTCCGCGTTTGCGGCCTTCCGATCGAGCAGCTTGCGGAGGCGGCTGCCGGGGGCCGAGAGACGGTCGACATAGGTGGAACCGGCGAGCATGTGGAGCGCCTGGCCGAGATTGGGGCGGCGCGAACGTTCGGGGATGGCGCCGCGATTGGGGCGGCCGTAGAGTTCGAGGAAGCGGGAGAAGTACATGTCCGGATCCTTGAGATTGATGGCGCGGGTGCGGGCGGGGGCCTGGCCGACGGCGCCACCATCGCTGACGGCGGTGGCGAAGGTTTCCTCGACACCGGTGACGGCGACGACGGCATCGAGGAGGACCTCGGCGTCGATGGCGCGGGAGAGGGAGTGGGAGTAGTTGGAGACGTCGGCCTTGTTGGTGGGGTTGGGCTTGTGGGCGAGCTGATAGGTACGGGACATAACGATGGTCTTCATCAGCTTGCGGAGGTCGTAGCCGTTCTTCTCAAAATCCTCAGCGAGGGCAGCGAGGAGTTCGGGGTGGGTGGCGGGATTGGTGGAGCGGAAGTCATCGACGGGATCGACAATGCCGCGGGCGAAGAAGTAGCCCCAGATGCGGTTGACGGAGGCCTCGGAGAAGTGGCGGTGGGAGGTCATCCAGCGGGCGAGTTCCTGGCGGGGGTTGCCGTCGGGCTTGACGTCGAGGGCCGATGCGTCGAGCAGAGCGGGTTGAACGGGGGCCTTGGTGCGGGGGTGGAGGAGCTCAACCTTGCCATCGACATCCTTGGAACTCATGTCCATGTTGGTGGGGTGATCGAAGACGACGGGGCCGGCTTTGAAGAGGCGACCGAAGAAGGCGGCCATGCCCCAGAACTGATCCTGGCTCCAGTTTTCGTAGGGATGGTTGTGGCACTGTGCGCAATCGAGGCGGCGGCCGAAGAAGACGCGGACCTCCTCGGCCATGACGTCGGCGGGGGGGCCGATCTGGTTGTAGGGGATGAAGTGGCGGGAGGCGGCGCCGTAGCCCTGCGCGGAGAGGCGTTCGTGGGCGACCTCATTGTAGGGCCGGTTGGTGGCGATGTTGTCGCGGATCCACTCCCAGTATTTCTGGCTGAACTTGGGGGTGAGGCCGTTGGCAAAGATGGCGACGCGGAAGATGTCGGAGAAGCGGAAGGTCCAGTAGTCAACGAACTCGGGAGAGGCGATGAGGGCGTCGACGACCTTCTCGCGCTTCTTCGGGTCCTTGAGGGCGAGGAACTCGCGGACACGTTCGGGCGGGGGAAGGGTGCCGGTGAGGTCGAGGCAGACGCGGCGGAGGAATTCGCCGTCATCGGCAAGATCGGAGGGGAGGAGGTGGAACTTGCGGAGCTTGGCGAAGATGTGATCGTCGATGAAATTGTTGCGGGGGATGGGCGGGTACTGGGCGAGGGCGGGGCCGGTGACTCCGACGCCTGCGCTGGCGACCTGGCCGGCGGCGCGGATGAGGATGGCGGTTTCGCCGAGGGCCTTGCCCTTGACGACGCCTTCGGCGTTGACGGTAGCGACGTCGCCGTTGTTGGAGCTGAAGAGGACCTGGCCGGTGTAGTCCTCGGAGTGGCCATCACTGAAGCGGCCGGTGACGAGGAGGCGGCGCTTGCCATCGACGGGGACGACGGCCATGGGGGGATAGACTTCGAGTGCGACGAGCTTGGCGGCCTGCGCCGCTTCGCCGTAGGGGGCGCCGCGCTTCACCCATTCGAGGATGGTGCGGTAGTCCTCGGAATCGCGTTCCAGCCGCTTGCCGCCGCCGTGGGGGGTTTCCATGGTGGGCTTGGTGAGGAGGAGGCTTTTTTCGGGGGCTTTGAGGTCAACGCGAGGGACGCGTTCGCCGGCGACTTCGGTGGTCAGCACCTGATAGGTGCCGCCCTTGGTGAGCCACTCATAATCGTCCTTGGGGTAGAGGGCATTGGCGGAGAACTTGAGGCCGCCGCGGCCTTTGACGCCGCCGTGGCAGGCTGAGCTGTTGCAGCCGCGCTTGGTGAGGATGGCGCCGATGTCGCGGGAGAAGTCAAAGGGGCGGGGGGAGGCCGAGTCGCGGACGACGACGGCCGACTGGGCTTTGACGCCGTTCCAATGCGCGGTAAGGGTGACGGCGCCATCGGCAGCGGCAGTGAGACGGGCGGAGGCGAGGCTGGCGAAGGCGGGGTTGCTGACGGACCACTGGGCTTCGGCGGTGACGTCGGCCTGGGAGCCGTCGGCGTAGGTGGCGACGGCGAGGAACTGCTGCGCGGCGCGGGCGCCGGCGAGGGTGGCCTTGGCAGGCACGGTTT
>CAZWDD010000445.1:0-3842 GCA_964632345.1 uncultured Solibacteraceae bacterium
CGTTCCTCTTGGCGCGGGGCCTATTAGATGCACGCCTGCATTTGAGCATCCATAGATAGTTCTTCCGCGGCGGCTTGGCGGCGTTGCTGAGGGCGTTTGCGCTGGCGATGTGCCTGGTGTTGGTGTCGGCCTGGCTTCCGCATCCTGGGAGGGGTCGGGTGAGTATCGCCAACGCAGCAGCGGTAACCACATTTCTGATCGAGATCGTGGCGCAGCAGGAGGCATACCGAAAGGCGTATGGGCGCTACGATGGCGAAATGCGGCCGGGCGCGATGCTGTTGACTCCGGAGGCGGCGTGGCGAGCGAGTGTGAAGATGTACCGGCGACCGGCCAGGAGCGGAAGGGGATTGCGAAATCTCGCCGGGCTGAAGGGGGGAGCGGCCGATCTGGTGCGACTATGGAGACTGAGTGCAACTGGAGGAGCAGCAGCAGAGCGATTCGGAACTGGTCGCGGCGGTCCTACGGAAAGACCGGAAGGCGACCGCGGAGTTCGTTTCCCGTTTCGGTGGGGCGGTCCACGGGTACCTGGCCCGGCGGCTGATGCCGAAGCGGGAGGTGATGGAGGACCTGTTTCAACATGTGTTCCTGGAGGCGTGGCAGGGCCTGGAGAGCTTTCGGGGCCAGTCGTCGGTCAAGACGTGGCTGCTGGGGATCGCGCGGCACAAAGTGCAGGACCACTACCGGAGGCGGCTGCGCGAGTTCCAGTTCGACGAGGACGCCCCGGAGCCGGCGGACGGGGAAGATCTGGCGCTCTCGTTTGAGCAGGATGAAGCGTCCCGGCGCGTATGGAGGGTTCTTGCTACGGTTGATGAGGATGCCCGGATACTGCTGTTGTGGCGCTATTGGGAGGGTTGGACGGCCGACTCGATGGCGTCTGAGACCGGGAAAACGGTGAAGGCGGTGGAGCGAGCGCTGGCGCGGGCGCGACAGCAATTCAGGGATCGGTGGTACAGGGATGAGCGACGACAGGCAGGGACCGGAGATGAGTGACGAACTGTTCTTCGAGCGGCTGGCCCGGGAGTCGGAACAGGATGCGGGAGAGGACACCGGCGCGCCGGCGCGCCTTTTGAGCCAGACCTATACAGCACTCATCAACGCACAGCAGGGGAGCGGCCCGCTGCTGGATGTGACGGCTACGAAGGCTGCCGGGAGCGAACTTTGCGTGTTTGAAGAACTGGTTCAGATCACGCCGGCCGGCCAGCAGGTGAAGCAGATGTTCTATTGCCGGGTCTGCCATGCGCGGGTACTGGCCGAGAACATGGATGAGGCGCCGATCTGGTGGCCGCACTGCCCGTATGCGGAATTTCAGAAGTGAAACGCGACGCCGAGCCAGTTCTGGAAGTTGGCGAGTTTGCGCGGGGCGGCGGGGGTGAGGGCGGCGCTGAAGGGATTGTTCTGGATGGTCTCGCTGAAGCTGTAGCGGAGGGCGACGTTCCGCGATAGGAACAGATCGATGCCGACGGCGGCGCGGAGGGCGGTTCCGGTGTGTTCGATTGAGCCGGGCAGGGATGGAGGGCGGCCGAAGCCGGTGGCGGAGTCGCGGGATGCGGCATGGATGTTGACGATGCCGGCGCCTGCCGACAGATAGGGACGGATGCGGCTGCGCCGCGGGCGGAAGTAGATGAGGGTCTCTCCGACGACGGTGTGCATGGAGGCGCGGTACTCGCGTGAGGTGGCGTTGGGAGCCGGCCCGGTGTTGCCCGCGGCCAAGAGGATGGCGTTCCGGTTCCAGCCGTAGCTGCCCATTAGGCTGACCCAATCGTTGAGGTGCCGGCCGGCGAAACCGACGGCGGTGAGACCGTTTTCCGGTTTGTAGGAGCTGAACTGTGCGCCGGACGAGGTGACGTCGGTGCGGGCGTCCGCCGAGAGCGTGGACACGCCGAGGTAGGCGCCAACGAAGAGGTTCTGCTGCGCGACCATGGCGGACGGGCAGGAACACACGAGAAGCAGCAGGCGGGCGTGGCGCATTTCTTTAGTCTAGCCAAGGGGGATTCGCGCAGATGCGCCGACTAGATCCGCGTTGGGCAACTGCCCGGCTACCTACAGAGGAGACGATGTAATGAACATGAAACGAGTAATGGTGGTGAGTGCCGCCATCCTGACCTTTACCGCCACGCTGGCCGCCGACACGGGCGGCAGACGGGTTCCGTTCTCGGGCGTGATTGACGCGCCGGGAAACTATGTCCTGCAAAGTGACCTGCGCTCATTCAACAACGAGCGAGCCGCGATTACGATCACAGCCGATGATGTCACCGTGGACCTGAACGGCCTTGCGTTGACCGGAGGCGGCGGCAAGCGCGGTGTTGGCATTCGCATCAGTGGCGCCCGAGGTGTCCGGGTCTCCAACGGAGTCATCTCCAATACCGCCTTTGGCGTGATTGTGATGAACAGCGCAAATGTTGTTCTGACGAACCTGCAGATCCGCGGAGAAGGCCTGCCTGTGACGGCGCCGCCGCCGGAGACGGGAGTGATGATCGTGCAATCGAAGAACGTTGTTGTGGAGGGGAATGCGATCTACAATACGGGTCTGGGGATTTTCGTCCGGGGCGGGGTGAGTTCAGGTAACCGGATTGCGAATAATACGCTTTCGGCAGGGACCAATGGCATTCTTGGAATCTGCTACAACCCGGCTGACAACGACGCCAATGGGCCCGTTGGTGATCTGATCTACGGGAACTCGATTTCGGGTTTCGGCGTCGGCATCCAGGCTTCGGCCACGTCGCGCTACAACGTGTTCAAGGGCAACACGGTGTTCTTCACCGGCAGCATGGCGGTGGAACTGCTCAACGACACCAACATGGACATGGACAATACGAAAGTCGATCTGGTCCGGTAGGCGGGAGCTGGTGATGGGGTAGAGGCTGGCTTCCCACTTGTTCGAAGCGGGAAGCCAGCCTGTCCGCGTGCGCTGGCCGGGGTGGGGATGGTTGCTGGGCGGCAAGGCCGGGCGATTCAATTGACAGCCTGGCGACTTCGCCCACGTGTTCGATGGCGCGGGACGAAGCGTTTCCGGCGGACATCACTTTCCGAGTTTCAAAACGACGCCTCCGCCGACGACGACATTGTGCTGCTTTGCGGGGCGCCCTGAGACGCCATAGTCCGGCCCTGGTCCGTAGAAGTTACGGATCTCGCCCCGCAGGGAGAGCCAGCGGAACGCCTTGACATCGACTCCACCTCCGAGGGCGAAGGCGCCGTGGTGTTCGTGCCGGGGGGCGGTGTTGGGCCCGCCGGCCGTATTCAGCAAGCTGTTTTCGTACTGAGCGTAGCCGCCGCCAACGGCAACCCAAGGCGAGACGCGGGCGTTCGGCGCGAACTTGATCCGGGCCCCAGGTGTGAGGTAGAGAGAGGCGTAGTCGGTGGACGCGGTTCCGAGCGCCGAGGTCACCTTTCGCTGCGGGCTTGCCAGGAGATGGGTCTCAAGGAACAGCGCCGCCCTGTCTCCTCCGATCAGGCGCAGGCCGTAGTTTGCCTGGAGAGCTGTCCCGCGGCCGCTCTCGACATTGCCGCCGGAAAGGCTCCGGGTCTGCGGGACGAGCGTGCCCATGGTGAGCCCCACCTCGTGTTTCTGTCCGGAGCCCGTCTGTGTGCCGCCTAGCGTAATCGCCGCAGCGAGCAACCATTTTCTTCCAGTCATTCGATAATCCTCCCAATTTCCATCCTGCGCGAAGCCGGCAAACGATCCGCCGGTGTCGCGCGAAAAGAGTGCGTTGCGAATCGACCTCGATCCGCGTTCAGAGCCGTGGGCCAGCCCTGTGCCGGGTACTTCCCGGCGGGACGTGAGAGCCGGCAGCCTCTTCGGGGAGGCGATGCGGGATACCGCGCCAAGGGCCATGGGCGAGCCG
>CAZWDD010000446.1:0-3840 GCA_964632345.1 uncultured Solibacteraceae bacterium
CGCGGCGAATTCGAGGAACGCCTCAAGGCCGTCCTCAAGGAGGTCACCAGCTCGGAAGGCAAAATCGTCCTGTTCATCGACGAGCTCCACACCGTCATCGGCGCCGGCAAAACCGAAGGCTCCATGGACGCCGGCAACCTCCTCAAGCCTCTGCTCGCCCGCGGCGAACTGCACTGCATCGGCGCCACTACCCTCGATGAGTACCGCAAGTACATCGAAAAGGACCCGGCCTTCGAACGCCGCTTCCAGCCCGTCCTTGTCGATCAGCCCTCCGTCGAGGACACCATCTCCATCCTCCGCGGCCTCCGCGAACGCTACGAAGTCCACCACGGCGTCCGCATCAAGGACGCCGCCCTCGTCAGCGCCGCGGTCCTGTCCAACCGCTACATTGCCGACCGATTCCTCCCCGACAAGGCCATCGACCTCGTCGACGAATCGGCCGCCAAGCTCCGCACCGAAATCGACTCCGTCCCGAGCGAGCTCGACGAAGTCCAGCGCCGCCTCATGCAGCTCGAAATCGAACGCGAAGCCCTGAAAAAGGAGTCCGACGCCGCCTCCAAGGACCGTCTCGCCAAGCTCGAAAAAGAGCTCGCCGAACTCAAGGGCCAGGCCGACTCCCTCCGCGCCCAGTGGCAGAACGAGAAGAAGTCGGTCGATGTCCTCCGCGGCATCAAGGAGAAGATCGAAGCTACCAAGGCTGACATCGAACGCGCCGAACGCTCCTACGACCTCAACAAGGCCGCCGAACTCAAGTACGGCACCCTTGTCCAACTCGAAAAGGACCTCGAACGCGAAAGCGAACGACTCGCTTCGGAAGCCGCCGGTCGCCTCATCAAAGAGGAGGTCGGCGAAGAGGATATCGCCGCCGTCGTTAGCCGCTGGACCGGCGTCCCGGTCACCAAGCTCCTCGCCGGCGACATGCAGAAACTCCTCAATCTCGAAAACGAGCTCCACGGCCGCGTCATCGGTCAGGAGGAAGCCGTCGACGCCGTCGCCGATGCCGTCCTCCGCGCCCGCTCCGGCCTCAAGGACCCCAACCGGCCCATCGGCTCGTTCATCTTCCTCGGCCCCACCGGCGTCGGCAAAACCGAACTCGCCCGTGCCCTCGCCGAGTCGCTCTTCGATGACGAGCACGCCATGATCCGCATCGACATGTCCGAGTACCAGGAGAAACACACCGTCTCCCGCCTCGTCGGCGCACCTCCCGGATATGTCGGCTTCGAGGAAGGCGGCCAGTTGACCGAAGCCGTCCGCCGCCGCCCCTACTGCGTCATCCTCTTCGACGAAATCGAAAAGGCCCACGCCGATGTCTTCAACATCCTGCTCCAGGTCCTCGACGATGGCCGCCTCACCGATGGCCAGGGCCGCACGGTCGACTTCAAGAACTCAATCGTCATCATGACCTCCAACATCGGCAGCCCCCGTATCCTCGAATACAAGGGCGATTGGAAAGGCGATAACTACGAACGCATGAAGCGCGCCGTCATGGACGAGCTTCGCCAGGGCTTCCGGCCGGAATTCCTGAACCGCGTCGACGAAATCATCGTATTCCATGCATTGAGCGAAGAGCACCTCAAGGACATCGTCAAGATTCAGCTCGAAGGCCTCCGCAAGCGCCTTGCCGATCGCCACATCGAGCTCGAATTCTCCGACATCGCCCTCGGCTGGCTCGTCCGCAACGGCTACGATCCCAACTTCGGAGCCCGCCCGCTCAAGCGCATCATCCAGAGGGAAGTGGAAACACCGCTCGCCCGTAAACTCATCAGCGGCGAAATCCGCGATGGTCAAATCGTCAAGGTCGAATTAAACCCGCTGCGCGGAGAGCTCGATTTCTCCCCGCCTATTTCCGCGGTCGCCTGAACTAGAACAACAAAAACAGAAAAGAGGAAAACATGGCCCAATCGGAAGAGTTCCGCAGTCTCCCCGTACTGCCGCTGAAAAACACGGTGTTGTTCCCCGGCTTGATGCTCCCCTTGAGCGTCGGGCGAAAATCCACCCAGGCGGCCGTTGAAGCGGCCCTCGCTACCGAGGAGAAGGAGATCTTCATCGTCTCCCAGCGGGACTCTTCTGTTGAGTCCCCCACCGAGACCGATCTCTACACCGTCGGCACCATCGCCATCGTCCGCCGCATCCAGCGCCACTCCGGCGGCGTCATGGAACTGATGGTCATGGGCGAGGAACGCGCCCGTCTCGTCAAGCTCGATCAGGTCTCCGACGAGGACGGCGCCTCCGTCTACCTCCGCGCCCGCATCAACCCGATGCCGCTGCCCGAAGACTCCGGCACCGAAGTCGAAGCCATGGAGCGCGAGATCCTCGACCTCGCCTCCAAGGCCATCTCCCTCGCCCACGGCGAGGCATCCGCCGACCTCGGCCGCGTCCTCAAGGGCCAGGAAGACCCGCTTCACATGGTCTTCCTCCTCGCCTCCATGATGTCGCTCCCCGTCGACAAGGAACAGGTGCTGCTTGAAACCGAGTCGCGCCTCGCCGCGCTCAAGGAACTCCATAAGTACCTCTCGCACGAGGTCGAGGTCCTCGAACTCAAAACCAAGATCGCCACCGAAGCCCGCAACGAGATGTCCAAGGAGCAGCGTGACTACATGCTGCGCCAGCAGATGAAGGCCATCCAGCAGGAACTCGGCGATCGCGACGACAGCGGCGAACTCCTCGCCCTCCGCGAAAAGGCCGAAAAGGCCGACCTGCCCGAGGCCGTCAAGAAGGAAGTCGACCGCGAACTCAAGAAGCTGGAGCGGACCAACACCGCCTCGCCCGATCACCAGGTCACCCGCACCTGGATCGAGTTCGTCCTCGAACTCCCCTGGCACTCCACCACCGAGGACAACCTCGATATCCCCAACGCCCGCCACATCCTCGACGAGGATCACTACGAGCTCAAGGACGTCAAGGACCGCATCCTCGAACACCTGAGCGTCATGAAGTTGAACCCCAACGCCAAGGCGCCCATCCTCTGCCTCGTCGGCCCTCCCGGCGTCGGCAAGACCTCGCTCGGCCAGTCCATCGCCCGCTCGCTCGGCCGCAAGTTTGAACGCATGTCGCTCGGCGGCATGCACGACGAAGCCGAACTCCGCGGTCACCGCCGCACCTACATCGGCGCCATGGCCGGCCGCCTCCTGCAGGCCATGCGCCGCGCCGGCACGCGCAACCCGGTCATCCTGCTCGACGAAGTCGATAAGGTCGGCCGCGACTTCCGGGGCGATCCGGCCCACGCCCTGCTCGAAGTGCTCGATCCGGAACAGAACAAGACCTTCCGCGATAACTACCTCGACCTCGACTTCGATCTCTCGAAGGTCATGTTCCTGTGCACGGCCAACACGCTCGACACCATCCCGCGCCCGCTGCTCGACCGCATGGAGATCATCCGCCTGTCCGGTTACAGCGAGGAGGAGAAGGTGCAGATCGCGCGCCGCTACATCATCCCGCGCCAGTTGACCGAAACCGGCGTTAACCCCGAGCAGGTGGAGTTTACCGATGAGGGCCTGCGCTTCATCATCAGCGGCTACACCCGCGAAGCCGGCCTCCGCCGTCTGGAGCGCTCCATCGCCAAGGTTGTCCGCAAGGTGGCTCTCAAGATCGTCGAGGGCGCCGAAGGCGCCATCAAGGTCGACGAAGCCCAGGTCAGCGAACTGCTCGGCCCCGAACTCGTCCAGCCCGAACGGTTCCGCAAGTCGTTGCCCGCCGGCGTCGTCACCGGCCTCGCCTGGACCGAATCCGGCGGCGATGTGCTTTACCTGGAAGCCACGCTGCTGCCCGAAGGCAAGGGACTCACCGTCACCGGCCAGTTGGGCGAAGTGATGCAGGAATCCATGAAGACCGCCCAGAGCT
>CAZWDD010000447.1:0-3830 GCA_964632345.1 uncultured Solibacteraceae bacterium
TTCGACCGGCAGAGTCAATTCCATGGCCGGTACTTCGGTTTTTTGCACCTCTTCATTGTCTCTCACCCGGGTCGCTCACCGGGTACACTAACAGTTTGGAATGAAAGCACGCGTTCTCTCCGGTATTCAACCGACCGGGCACCTACACATTGGCAACTACCTGGGCGCACTGCGCAACTGGGTGAAGATGCAGCACGACTACGAGAGCATTTTCTGCATCGTGGACCTTCACGCGATTACGGTTTACCAGAAGCCGGAGGAGTTGAAGGAACAGATTGTGCAGTTGGCGGGGCTGTTTCTGGCGGCGGGGATCGACCCGAAGGCGTCGACGATCATCGTGCAGAGCTCAGTAGCGCAGCATGCGGAACTGGCGTGGATGCTGACGTGCGTGACGCCGCTGGGGTGGCTGGAGCGGATGACGCAGTACAAGTCCAAGACCGAGAATCAGGAGACGATCGGGGACGGACTGCTGCAGTATCCGGTGCTGATGGCGGCCGATATTCTGCTGTACCAGGCGAACATCGTGCCGGTGGGCGAGGATCAGCGGCAGCACATTGAACTGGCGCGGGATCTGGCGCAGCGGTTCAATTCGCTCTACGGGGAGACGTTCACGATGCCGGAGACGCGGCTGCCGATGGTGGGGGCGCGGGTGATGGGGCTGGACGATCCGACGAAGAAGATGAGCAAGTCGGCGAGCGGGGTGGGGCACAGCATCGGGCTGCTGGACACGCCGGCGGAGATGAAGAAGAAGATCATGCGGGCGACGACGGATTCGAACCCGGCGGTGGATTTCGAGACGATGGGGCCCGGGGTGCAGAACCTGCTGAACATCTACCAGGCGTTCACGGACTGGACGAATGAGCAGATGCAGGCGCATTTCGCGGGGATGCGGTACGGGGACCTGAAGAAGAGCGTGGCGGAGGCGGTGATCGCGGGTTTGGAACCGATCCAGAAGCGGTACGCCGAGATCACGGCGGACCCCGGGTACCTGAACAGCGTGCTGCGCGAGGGGGCCGAGCGGGTGGGGCCGATCGCGGAATCGACGACGCGGCTGGTGCGGGAGCGGATGGGTTTGTACAACCTGTCGTAGGAGATGGGCTACCTCGCCCTACTGCGGAAGAACCGGAATTTCCGCCTGCTGTGGATGGCGCAGGTGGTGAGCGAGATCGGCGACTGGTTCTATACGGTGGCGATCTACAGCCTGTTGCTGGAGTACACGGGGAGCGCGAAATCGGTGGCGCTGGCGTTCACGCTGCAGGTACTGCCGCAGTTTTTCGCGTCGCCGACGGCGGGGGTGCTCAACGACCGGCTGAGCCGGCGGAAGGTGATGCTGTTTGCCGATTGGGCGCGGGCGGGGATCGTGACGGGGATGCTTCTGATTCGGGGCCCTGAGACGGTGAACCTGCTGTATGCGCTGCTGTTTCTGGAGACGATCCTGTGGGCGCTGTTTGAGCCGGGGCGGACGGCTACGATTCCGAACATCACGACGGGGCGGGACGTGATCACGGGGAATGCGTTGAGTTCGATTACGTGGTCGTTCAACTTTGCGGTGGGGTCGGCACTGGGCGGGGTGATCGCGGCGTTTTTCGGGCGGGAGACGGTGTTTGTGTTGAACGCGGGTTCGTTTTTGGTGTCGGGGTTATTGATTCAACGGATGCGTTTCGAGGAGCCGCACCTGAAAGACCTGCCGCCGTTCCGGCCGCGGGACCTGTTCGACTTCCGGCCGATTGCGGAGGGGTTCCGGTATGTGCGGAGCGACGCGAAGCTGGCGGCGACGATGATGGTGAAGGCGGGGCTGGGGTTGATCGGGACGAACTGGGTGATTCTTCCGGTGCTGGGGCGGGATTGGTTTCGGGTGGAGATGGCGGGCCTGACGGGGGACCAGGCGGGGACGCTGGGGATGAGCCTGCTGCTGGGGGCGCGGGGCGTGGGGGCGATTGCGGGGCCGCTGGTGGCGGGGAGGATTGCGCGGCAGGAGGAGGGGCGGATGCGGCCGGCGATTGCGGTGGGGTTCGGGCTGGCGGCGGCGGGTTATCTGTTGTTGAGCCAGGCGGTGGGGCCGTTGACGGCGGGGCTGGCGGTGGCGCTGGGGCACGCGGGGAGTTCGATTACGTGGGTGTTTTCGACGACGCTGCTGCAGTTGCAGACGGAGGACCGGTTCCGGGGGCGGGTGTTTTCGGTGGAGTTCGGATTCAGCGTGCTGGTGATGGCGGTGATGTCGAGCGTGGCGGGGGTATTGATTGACCGGGGAATGTCGCCATTCGGATTGGCGGGGTTGACGGGAGTGGTGCTGCTGGCGCCGGGGGTGATGTGGTTGTGGGCGTTGCGGATCTGGCGGGGGTGAGAAGGGTTCTTCTCGGCGGCGGGGCCGCGGGGAAGAACCCTTGGAAGGAGGGACGGTTAGCGGCCGGTGACGGCGAAGCAGTAGAAGAGGCCGGCGCCGCCGGTGGCGACGAGGTTCTCCTGGCTGCAGCCGCGGGAGGGGTGAGTGGAGTTCCAGGAGATGCCGCCGCCGTTGCGGTCGTGGTGGCCGACCTGGGCGGTGCCGGAGCCGCTGGAGGTCCAGTTGCTGCAGGTGTGGTCAGCGCCGTCGGTATAGGCACGGCCGTCGGGCTGGGTACCGGTGAGGATGTCGTGCATGTTGGGCTTGTCGCCGACGCCGTTGACAAGCTCGCCTTTTTCGTTGAGGCCGTTGTTCTTGGTGATGACGTTGCCGAGGCGGGCGAGTTCGAGGGTATCGCCGTGGAGGTGGGCGAGGTCACGGGCGACCATGGTGCCGCGGGCGTTGTGCCAGGGGCCGTTGCCGATGCGGTCGCGGGCGTTGACGGCGGGCTTGCCATCGGCGGCGGAGGTGCTGAGGTAGGCGCGCCAGGTTTTGTCACCGGCGCCAACGGCGGCAGCGAGTTTCTGGCAGTGGGCATCGGCGCCGGCGAGGCCGCCGAGGTCGGCACCCTTGCCGCTGCCGACGCTGGTGAGGAAGAAAGTCATGGGCGCCGGGGCCTGCTTCTGCTGGGCTTGGGCAAACATCGCCGCGGCGGTGAGGGTGAAAAGAAATAGCTTCATCGTGTCTCCGTAGGGGGATGGCCCCCTTCGGTAGAGGCTACTACGTTTCGGCCGGGAGTGGGTTGAGATCTTAGTATCATGATGGGGCGATGAAACTGGCGTGTTTATTGGGCGGACTGGCAATGAGCGCATGGGCGCAGTACACGATCGAGCGTGCGCCGGGGGCGATCACGATCGACGGGAAGCTGGACGAGGCGGCGTGGCGCGCGGCGCGGCCGATGGGCGATTTCCATTTTCACTGGCACGAGAGCGGCGAGAAAGAGCAGACCGTGGCGAAGCTGCTGTGGGATGACGAGTATCTGTTCGTTGCCTGGTATGTGCAGGACAAGCACATTTCGGCCTTTGAGCGGCAGAGGCACGGGCCGGTATCGAAAGACGACTGCGTGGAGATTTTCATTGCGCCGAATCCGGCGAAGGTGAAGAACTACTACACGTGGGAGATCAACGCGATCGGGACGGCGCTGAACCGGAACCGGAGCGACTGGTACACGCTGGGGGCGACGTGGGAGCCGGAGGGGGTGGAGTACCGGACGACGTTTCAGGGGATGGAAAAGAAAGACGAGGCGGCGGGGGACAGCCACTGGATTGTGGAGATGAAAGTACCGTTGAAGAACTTCGCGCGGGATGCGGCGAACACGCCGCCGAAGGACGGGGACGAGTGGCGGCTGAATGTGAACCGGATCGGTGGGAAGACGAATGCGCAGGCAAGCAGTTGGGCGCCGATTCCGCGGGACGTGAAGAGTTTTCACACGCCGGAGGCGTTCGGG
>CAZWDD010000448.1:0-3800 GCA_964632345.1 uncultured Solibacteraceae bacterium
AGCGGCTGATGGCGCGCATTCCAACCGTTGCTCCAGTCCGTATCTTCGCCCGGTTTCGGTGGCTGCCGGTGGCATGCCCCGCATGCGGCATTCACCCCGTCCCCATTCAGCATCCGCGGTTGAAAGATGTTGGACTTCGACGGCGCCTTTGCGTGTGCCGCGCCGGGCCCGTGGCAACTCTCGCATGTCACTCCCGGCTCGAACGGCTGTATCCCCTCGGCCGGAGTGAACGTCACCCTTCCCGTCGAGTGGCACTGGAAGCAGCGCAGGATCTGCCCACCCGGATCGAACACGGGGTACGCCACGCCTTTGTCGTCCGTGTGCCCCGGCGTGATGGCTTCCCGCTTCGTTCGCGTATAGCGGGTCAACCCATGCTCCTTGTACGTTTCCGGCCCGGTCCGCGACACCGGCGTCACCGCCTGCAGCCCGGACCCGAATCGCCACACCTCTCCATCGCGCAAGAGCGCCCTCGCATGGGCGCTCTTCGATTGCGTTGCAAACTGCTCCAAATGACAAGCCCGGCAGGCCTGGGAGCCCGCGTAGTCGCTGGCTCCGAGACCTGCCGGGCCAAGGCACAGCAGGATGGTCAGGATCGCTCTAGAAATAGAAGCGGCCCGTGTACTGCAACTGGCGGCCGAATACTCCGGCGCGCTGGGATAGTACGCGTCCAAACGCGGCGGAGTTGTTCGGGTCGGTGCCAGGGTTGGCGCCAAAGAACGCATTCGCCACATTGTACGCTTCCAGGCGGACTTCGAACTTGACGCGCTCGGTCACCGAGAACATCTTGTTCAACGTAACGTCGAAGTTCACCGTATTCGGGCCCTTCACGTTGTCGTACTGCAGCGGGTTCTCCCGGCGGGTGAACGCGGGCAACACACGGAAGGCCGACGTATTGAACCACTGGCCCTTGGTCGGCTCTGACACGCTGGGGTCACCGGTCACGATCGCGCCGGGAAACCGCAGGTGCAGGCCGGCGTTATAGGTGAACAGGGAGGACGCGGCCCAACCGCCCAGCACGGCGTCAACCGCGCGCGGCGCTTCTCCCATGAATTTCCGCCCCTTGCCGAACGGCAGTTCATAGATCGCCGCACCTGTCAGCCGGTGCCGCGCGTTCGTCGCCGGCTGCCACGTCAGGCTGCGCGTGAAGTTGTCCACGTTGTCGTAGAACTCCAGATTCCGTTCATTGTTCCAGTTGTAGCCAACGACGAAGTTGAAGCCATTGACGAACGGCCGCTGAAACTGCATCTGCAGCGACTTGTACCGGTTCCTGCCCCCATACTGCAGGGTCTCCACGAGGCTCTGATACTGCGGATACGGACGGAGCAACTGGCTGACGGCCACGTTCCGCTGCGTCCGCAGCGTACCCGGCATCTTGTCTGCCCCGAGCACGTTGAAAAACGGATTCGGAACGCTGGCGTTGACCGCGTTCTGGACCCGGAAGCCGATCCGCGGATCAATCTGGTTCACATCCCAGTTGTACGGCAGGTCACGTCCGAAGTTCATGAACCAGGTAATGTCAGCCAAGATGTTCCCTGGCAGCGTCCGCTGCACGGAGATGTTCAGACGGTCGTTAACGCCGGGGCGGAAGTCCTGGTTGTACCAAGTCGTTGAGTTCCCCAAGTTGGTATAGCGGCCAATCGACTTCCCGACGACGTCCACCAGTCCACCCGGGAAGGGATTGGAGATCCGCTGTTGCGGAATGCCCTGGATATGAGGGTTCGTCGCCGTTCGTGCGTCGAAACCAGGAAGCGGAACCGATCCGAGGATGTTCAGCCCGTCAGTCAAGGTCGACGGAACGATGTAGCGGGCAAACCCGGCCCGGATCGCCATCTTGTCGCTCACGCGGTAAGCCATGCCGAGGCGCGGCATGAACAGTCCCTTCGGAGCCTTCCAGGAGTTCCGGTTCTGGTCATCGGTGAACACCCACGCGCCGTTGTACTGCGGAGCGCCGGCGCGCAGCGCGGTCGCCTGTGCGGGGAGCACCGGAGCATTCGCGCCCTGGAATTCCGGAATCGGGCTTGTCAGGTCCAGGAACCGCGACAGGCGATTCTCTGGATCGGTCATTGCGCCGAAGTACTCATACCGCAGGCCCAGGTTCAGGGTCAGCTTCGAGGTGATCTTGTAGTCGTCATGGAAGAACAGGCCCATCATGTTCACCCGCGGCCGCTGCATCGGAATCGATTCCGCCGTCGAGTTACCTTCCAGGGCGCCGAGCAACAACGTCGCCCAGCCGTCGCCGGAAGTGCCGACGTTCGGTGCGTTGAACGTCGCATTCGTCATCGCCGCGTTCACGTTGAAGATCGCAAACCGCGGACGGAACGCATTCACGTTCTCCCGCCGGTACTCGCCGCCGAACTTCACATAATGCTTGCCGGCGTTCTTCGACATCTTCGCTTCCACGTTGTAGGAGTTCGGCTCCTGGAACCAGTAGTTGCCGCGACCCAGGTTCGTCGTCGAACCCTGCGTCACGTTGATCCCGGGGTAATACAGGTCCGGCAGCGAGTCCAGATAGGGCTTGTACCATGCATTGCCCGGCCACAACCGCTCCAGATCCTTCAGTGTCTTGTCCGGCACGCCGAACGAGTCCACGATCGAGTTATACGCACCACGGATATTCAGTACCGTCGACGCGTTCAGCGTGTAGACGGCGTCGCCGGAGAACGACCGCGAGTGCCGCTTCGATCCGTCCACCTGGAACGCCGGCGAACCGCCGGTGTAGTCGTCGAGCGCCGTAAACGTACGGAACATGTTGAACCGTCCAAAGACCTTCAACCGGTCGTTGATGTTCCAGTCGACACGGTCAGAGAAGTTCCAGTAGCGGATCCGGTTGGCCGACCCGGTCTGGAAGTTGTTGATCCCCGTGAAGCCCGTGCCGGGACCATTCGGCTTCCACAGGTCGTTGACAATCACGCGGCCCGTCGGGTCAATCCGCGAAGCCGGGATGATATTGCCGGCAAACGGCTGCCGGGTGACTGTGCTGCCGCTCACCTGCGTCGTCCACGGATCGTAGATCGTCCGCAGCGCGCCGGCATTGTTCAACGACCGCGAGAAGTCACCCGTCCGCTCTGCATCGGTCGGCAGCGTGAACTGAATGGCCCGCGGTTCAATCGTCCGCCACGCCTCGTAGGAGGCAAACGTGAACAGCTTGTTCTTGATGATCGGCCCGCCGAACGTACCGCCCCACACGTTCTGCCGCGTCAGGTTCTCCCGGCGCGCGATGCGGTCAGCCAGCGCATTCAGCTTCGGGTTCCGGCCCAGATAATACGCCGTACCCTTGAAGTCGTTCGTGCCCGCCTTCATCGCGACCGACAGAATGCCGCCCGCCGAGTGTCCGAACTCTGCGTCGACGGCGTTCTGCTGCAGGTTTACCTCGCTCACGGCGTCCATCGGAGGCGTATAGGAAGACTTCTGGCCGGTCATCGAAGGTGCGCCGTCCAGAATGATGTCGTTCTTCGTCGACGTATTGCCGCCCACATCCAACTGCGATCCCGCCCAGTGATGGAACGGGCTCTGCTCGGTCGTCGACCGGACGACAACCGAAGGATTCAGCGACGCCAGCAGGAACGGATTCCGATGGATGATCGGCAGGTTGTTCGTCATTTTGGTGTCAATCGTCAATCCCATCGTCGACGTATTGAAGTTCACTGCCACCGCTGACGCTTCCACCGTAATCGATTCCGACGTGGAACCGGCCTGCAATCGCGCGTCAATCGTTATGTCCGCGCGCGCCTGTACCAGAATCTCTTTCGCGATGAATTTATTGAAGCCCGACATTTCCACCGTGATCGAGTACGTGCCGG
>CAZWDD010000449.1:0-3799 GCA_964632345.1 uncultured Solibacteraceae bacterium
GAATCAGACAACGCCGGCGGCCAGGGCCCGGTCAATCACTCCGCCTGACCCCGGTCGAACCCGCCCCTAATACTTCGGCACGCTCGGGTCCACCTTGTCCGACCACGCCAGGATTCCTCCCGTCATATTCCGGACCCGCGTAAACCCGTTCGCCCGCAGCAGATCGCACGCCTTCGCCGACCGTCCGCCCATCTTGCAATGCACCACAATATCGGCGTTCCGGTCCAGCTCATTCAACCGCTTCGGCAGTTCGCCCAGCGGGATCAGCTGTGCCTGCTCAATCCGGCAGATCTGGTACTCGTGCACTTCCCGCACGTCCACCAGCGTGAAGTCGTGGTTATTGTCGATCAGCTGCTTCACCGCCTCGGCGGCGATATCGGTCGAGGAAACGGGCGCGGGCAAGGGAGCCTCCTGATGCGGAACACCGCAGAACTGTTGATAATCGATCAATTCCTTCACCACGCTGCACTTGCCCTGGCACTCCGGGTTCCGCCGGATCTTCAACTCCCGGAACTTCATCGCCAGCGCATCGTACAGCATCAGCCGCCCCTGCAAGGGTTGCCCCTCGCCCAGGATCAGCTTGATCACTTCCGTCGCCTGAATCAGGCCCACCACGCCCGGCAGAATGCCCAGCACGCCGCCCTCGGCGCAGCTCGGCACCAGTCCCGGAGGTGGCGGCTCCGGATACAGGCACCGGTAGCACGGACCCTCGTCCTTGCAGAATACCGTCGCCTGCCCCTCGAACCGGAAGATGCTCGCGTACACGTTCGGCTTGCCCAGCAGTACGCACGCATCGTTCACCAGGAACCGCGTCGGGAAGTTGTCCGTCCCGTCGGCAACAATGTCGTAGTCCTGGATGATCTCCAGCGCGTTCGCCGACGTCAGCGGCACCTCGTGCTTCACGATCTCGATGAACGGGTTGATATCCCGCATCGTCTCTTCCGCCGAGTCTACTTTCTTCTTCCCGATGTCCTTCGTCCCATGGATCACCTGCCGCTGCAGGTTCGATACGTCCACCGTGTCGAAGTCCACCAGCCCCAGTTTCCCCACGCCCGCCGCCGCCAGGTACATCGCCACCGGCGCGCCCAGCCCGCCCGTGCCGATCAACAGCACCTTCGCCTTCTTCAGCTTCAGTTGCCCGTCCACGCCCACTTCCGGCATGATCAGGTGCCGGCTGTACCGGCTGATCTCTTCTTTGCTTAACTGCTCTGACATAGCGCCCTACCGGCCGCCCGCAATCGACGGCACAATCGAAATCGTGTCCCCGTCGGCCACCGCCGTCTTGTCCTTCTCCAGGAACCGGATGTCTTCGTCGTTCACGTAAATGTTCACGAAGCTCCGCAGCTTCCCTTCGTCGTTGAACAGATTCTTCTTCATGTCCGGATGCGCCGTCGTCAGTGCGGCCAGCGCTTCGCCCACCGTCGCTCCGCTCACGTCCACCGCGTCCTTCTTCTCGGCAAACTGACGCAACGGCGTCGGGATCAGTATCTTAGGCATGGGGGTGTTCTAACTCCTCTTTCGCTGCCTCGGTTTGTTCCATGTTCGGCAGCCAGCTGTTGGCATGGTGAAATTGGCCCTTCTGGATCGACAGCACCACGAACGAATACCACGGGCACGAGTTCTCCAGATCGGTCTTCGAGAAATACGCGTCGCAGTCCGGATGGCTGTGGAAGATCCCGATCAGATCCATCCCGTTCTTCCGCGCTTCCTTCTCGGCAAACAATAAGTCCTCCGGCCGCAGCTCATACCGCTCCCGCTGCGCCCCCGGATAGGCATTCTCCAGCGGCAGCGCCACCCGCACCGTCTTCACGTCGCCGTCAATCGGCCCCAGCATCGCGCCGCAGCACTCGTTCGGATACGTCTTCTCGGCATGCGCCACCATCAGCGCCCACGCCTCTTGTTCTATCTTGATCATTCGTTCCAGAACGGCTCGCTGAGATATTTGGATGCGCCATCGCACAAAACGGTGACAATCACCGCTTCCCGGCCCTCCGCCGCCAGCCGCTTTCCTGTCTCCACCGCCGCATGCACGTTCGCCCCCGCGCTGATTCCCACCAGCAGCCCCTCTTCCCGCGCCAGACGCTTCACCATCCGGTAGGCGTCCTCGGTCTCAATCCACAGGTTCTCGTCCGCCAATCCCGCGTCGTAGATCTTCGGCACAATCGCCGTCGGCATGTGCTTCAATCCCTCCAGCCCGTGGAACCCCGTCGCCGGCTGCGCGCTGATGCACGTAATCCCCGCGTCATGCTCCTTCAGCCGCCGCGTCGTCCCCATGAACGTTCCGCTCGTCCCCAGCGCCGCCACGAAATGCGTGATCCGCCCCCCGGTCTGCTCCAGCAACTCCACGCCCGTCGTCTTGTAGTGCGCCTGCCAGTTCGCCGGGTTCGAGTACTGGTCCGGATAGAAATACCGATCCGGATCCTCCGCGTACACCTGCTGGCACTTCCGGATCGCCCCGTCCGACCCTTCCCCCGGATCCGTCAATATCAACTCTGCCCCATACGCCCGCAGAATGCTCTTCCGCTCCGGACTCGCGTTCATCGGCAGGCACAGCTTCACCCGGTAGCCCCGCGCCGCCGCCACCATCGCGTACGCAATCCCCGTGTTCCCGCTCGTCGCGTCCAGAATGATCTTGTCCGGCGTCAGCTTCCCCTGCCGCTCGCCCTCGTTCAACATGTTCAGCGCCGGCCGGTCCTTCACGCTCCCGCCAGGGTTGAAGAACTCCGCCTTCCCATAGATTTCCACACCCGGCAATCCCTCCCCCACCCGGTCCAATCGGAACAATGGCGTGTTGCCGATCGCCGCCAGCAGGGGGCCCGCCGCCGGCGCCGTCCGTCGCAACCCGGCTGGGGCGGTGGCGCTCATCCCTCCTAGGCTAACAATCTCCCTAATCTCGGTCAAGATTGGTCCTATTAATGCCGGAAGGCCCGGCCAGGGGGCTACCCCGGCCGGGCCTTTTCGCTCTCTCCGCGGAACTACCGCAGCCGCACGGTAAAAGGCTGCGACGCTCCCACCGTATTCGTCACCGTCACAATCACCGACTCGATGTCTCCCACCGAGCCGGCCACATTGAACGGCATCGTCAACCGGAACAGCCCGCCGAACGGAACCGACGCCGCGCTCTGGTACCACGCCGTATACGCCGCCGCCACCGGCGCCGTTACTTCGGTCGCCGTCAGCGTCGCGCCCGCCACCGGTGTCAGCCGGAACGTCGCGCTCGCAATCTCCCGCGTGTTGCTGTACCCGTCGATCACCAGCGTGAACGCGCCCGAGCCCAGCTGCGCCGTCCCCGCCGTAATCACAGGTACCGCCCGCGGAATCGTCACCACCGTCTCGGCCGGCGGCGTCGCCGCTCCCGGATTGGTCGTCATCCGCACCCGGATCGTCCCGGCCACCGTTCCCGTCGCCAGCCGCAGCGGATCCACCGGGAACGTTGCCCGCGTCTGCCCCGCCGGGATCGTGAACTCCACCTGCCGCCCGCCGCTGGAGAACTGCACCGCTGGGTCGTCGGCATTGTTCACCGCGTTCGGTTCGAAGTTCAACACCAGCGCCCCGGTCAGCGCCGACTCATACGGTCGGTCTACCTCCACCGTCACCCCGTTCTGCGATCCCGCCGGCAGTGTCGGCGGCAGCCCCGTCACCACCGCCGGCGGCACCGGCGCGTTCACCGTGATCGATAGCCCCTGTGTCGCCACCGAGCCCACCGCATCCACAATCTGCACCGTGAATGTCGACGTGCCCCGTGCCGTCGGCGTCCCGCTGATCGTAATCGTATTCGCCGCCCAGGCAGCCGAGACGC